>JAIZVZ010000001.1 GCA_021768485.1 Oxalobacteraceae bacterium
GCAATAAAAAAACGTTTTGCGTCTTCTATTTTATAATGCGCAGATAACCTTAAACCATTGGAGTAACGTGAAATTCATCATTGATAACATATATTTGTTCGTCCTGATACTCGGATCGGGCATCTCGCTGCTCATTCCTGTGCTGCAAAAGCGCGGGAAAAAGGTCACGCCGATGCAGGCTGTACTATTAATTAACAAGGATCAGGCCTCCATTGTCGATGTCCGCGATGTGGCCGAGTTTAGCGCCGGTCACTTGCGCAATGCGAAAAATATCCCGCTGGCCGAACTGCGCAAGCGGATCAACCAGCTCGGTATCGACAAGACGCGGCCGCTGGTCGTGGTGTGCCAGACCGGCGTGCGCTCGGCGCGGGCCACGGCCTTGCTGCTCAAGGCCGGCTTTAATGCGGTCAGCCTCGATGGCGGCGTGGCAGCATGGGAAACGGCAAATTTGCCTATTAGCAAGGATTAATCATGGACATTCGTACCCCCTATTTGCCTGCACAGGCCAAGAAAGCACGCTCATGAGCGCCCGGGTCTTGATTTACGGCACCGGCGTGTGCCCGTATTGCATCAGCGCCGAGCGCTTGCTCGAATCGAAAGGCGTGACCGCCATCGAAAAGATCCGCATCGACCTCGATCCGGCCCAGCGCGAGCAAATGATGAAAAAGACCGGTCGCCGCACGGTGCCGCAAATTTACATCGGCGACACCCATGTCGGCGGTTATGACGATTTGTTTGCCCTCGACCAGGCCGGCGGCTTGCTGCCTTTACTGTCCGGGAATTGATCCTCCCCCCGTCTTCTTGTATGATCTGGGCTGAAGTCCGATATCGGCGCACCGGTTTGCCTGGTGCGCCCGATTTTCAGTGCTGTATTGCAAACCCATAGTATTGCAAACCCATAAAAACACCCCTTTTACCGAAAGCGCTCCATGTCTGACGAAAATCTGCAACCCGTGTTCCAAATCCAACGCATTTATCTGAAAGACTTGTCGCTTGAACAACCAAATGCGCCGGCATCGTTTTTGGAACAAGAGCAGCCGACCATCGAGGTTTCGGTTGATGTCGGCTCCGATACGCTGGCCGAAGGCATGTATGAAAGCTATGTCACCATTACCGTGACCGCCAAGGTCAAGGAAAAAATCATTTTCCTGGTCGAAGGCAAGCAAGCCGGTATTTTCGAAGCGCGCAACATCCCGGCCGATCAAATCGATCCATTGCTCGGCATCGGTTGCCCGAACATCGTCTACCCTTACCTGCGCGCCAATATCGCCGACGTCATCACCCGCGCCGGCTTCCCGCCTGTGCATCTGGCGGAAATCAACTTCGAAGTGTTTTACCAGCAGCGCCTGCAAGCGCTGGCCGAGGCAAACAACGCCGCACCGGCAGCACCTACAGCACACTAAGAGTATGCTCGACGTCTTGGCGCATCGCGAATGGTGCGCCGCTGGCGTCGCTGGCTCTCTTCCGAGACGGCAGCGACGCCCAAGCTTTTACCCGAAGGCTTTCGCATGAAACCATCATTCCTGTTGCCGGCCCTGCTATTGATTGCCGGCGCAGCGCACGCTTACGAATTCAAATCGGTCGGTCCCGCAGCCAGCATACTGTACGACGGCCCCAGCCTGAAAAGCAAAAAACTCTTTATCGCCCCCAGCGGCATGCCGGTCGAAGTCGTGCAGCAGACCCCGAACTGGGTCAAGGTGCGTGACGCCAGCGGCGGCATGGCCTGGATCGAACTCAAAGCCCTGACCGCCAAACGCACGCTGGTCGTCAAAGTGCCGCGCGTGAAAGTGCGGCTGGCGGCCGACGAAGCGGCGCCGCCCGTGTTCACCGCCGACAAGGGCGTGTTGCTCGAGTGGGTGGAGGCGGACGCACCGGGCTGGATCAAGGTCAGGCACCGCGATGGCCAGAGCGGCCACGTGCGCATCAGCGAAGTCTGGGGGCAGTAACAGCATGAGAACCACCCATGTAACATCGGCCGCGCCCGCCGTCCCGACAGCAGGCAGACCACTATGAACATCTCGATTCTTGGCGCCGGCGCCTGGGGCACCGCGCTGGCGATGGCGCTGGCCGAGCGCCATCGCGTCGTGCTGTGGGGCCGCAATGCGGCGCAGATGCAGCAAGCCGCCGCCAGCCGCGAAAACAGCCAATATCTGCGCGGCTTCCGGCTGCCGGATGCACTCGAACTGAGTGCCGATTTCGACCATGCGGTACGCCATGCGCAAGATGCCGGTTCGCTATTGCTGGCCGCCTGCCCGGTCGCCGGGCTGCGCGCCCTGGCAATGCAGCTGCAGCCTTATCAGGTCAGCAACCTGGTCTGGCTGTGCAAGGGATTTGAAGAAGGCAGCAGCCTGCTGCCGCATCAGGTGGTGGCCGAGGTTCTCGGCAGCGGCACCGCCACCCGCGGCGGCGCGCTGTCGGGGCCCTCGTTTGCGCAGGAAGTGGCGCGCGGCTTGCCGTGTGCGCTGACCATGGCCTCGAGCTCGGTGCCGCTGCAGGAGCTGGTGGTGCATGCAGTCCATGGCGGCAATCTGCGCGTGTATGCCTGCGACGATGTGATCGGCGTCGAAGTCGGCGGCGCGGTAAAAAACATCCTGGCGATTGCCACCGGCGTGGCCGACGGCCTGGGCCTGGGACTCAACGCCCGGGCCGCGCTCATGACGCGCGGGCTGGCAGAAATCAACCGCCTCGGCGTGGCGCTCGGCGGCGCCAGTTCCACCTTCATGGGCCTGTCGGGCATCGGCGACCTGATCCTGACCTGCACCGGAGACCTGTCGCGCAACCGCCAGGTCGGCCTCGGCCTGGCGCAAGGCAAGCAGCTCGAGGCGATCGTGGCCGAACTCGGTCATGTGGCCGAAGGCGTGCGCTGCGCCAAAGCGGTCCGGGCCCTGGCCCGCGCACGCGGCATCGACATGCCGATTACGGCGGCGGTAGCCGGCGTGCTGTTTGACGGCGATAATGCGCAAGCGATGGTGCAAAGCTTGCTGGCGCGCGATCCGCGCAATGAAACGGCGTGAGCCGAAACGGCATAAGCCGGGCGGCGTGCCCTGAAGCGACGCGCACCGCCGCCCGGCAATACCTGCCCGGCGTCGCTATAAGCCTGCCTGCGGACCTGCCTGCTATAGTATTAATTTTATCAACTTAACAAGTCACTCTATCGATCGGCCCGATTCCACGCGTATAATCGGCCCGATTCCTTGATATAGTCGAGAACAATTCCGGGGCCGACATGCATTTGACGCAATACACCGATTATTCGCTGCGGGTGCTGGCCTATCTGGCACAGGCCGAAAAAAGCGCGACGATTGCAGAAATCAGTACGCACTTTCTGATCTCGCATAATCATCTGGTCAAGGTCGTGCATAACCTGTCCCTGAACGGCTTCGTGATCGGCACCCGCGGCAAGGGCGGCGGCATCCGGCTGGCGCGGGCCCCCGCCTTGATCAATATCGGCGAAGTGGTGCGCGTGACCGAACCGAATTTCGACCTCGTCGAGTGCTTCAATACCGAAAAAAGCAATTGCGCACTGACCCATAAATGCGGCCTGATCGCGCCCTTGCATGAAGCGACGCGTGCCTTTATGGCCGTGCTCGACAAACAGACGCTGGCCGACATTCACCGCGAAACCGAATGGACGCCGGTCAAGTTCACCGTCGCCCCGCCCCGCGCGGGCCAATAAGCAAGCAACAGGCGAGCCATCCCCCTTCGGACCGGCAGCCCCCAGGCTGTCCCGCCGATCCAGAGCGCCCGTCAGATCGCCTCGATCAGGCGCATCGCAAACACCACCGGCAAACCGACTTCGATGACGCGCCGCGCGGCCGCGCCGAAATCGTAAGGCACGCGAAAATAGCGCAGCGTATTGTCGTCATCGTCGTACACGGCATAACAGGCATTGCTGTTGCCGTCGCGCGGCTGGCCGACCGCGCCCGGAATCGCCAGATAGCGGTATTGCCGGTTCAGGCGCACCTGACTGTCGGCGGCCGGTATGTGTCCGCCAAGCTGGCCGTCGCCATTTTGCCGGTAGAGCGCCGGTTTGTGCACATGGCCGCAAAACGTCAGCCGCGCCGCGGTCGCCTGCAAGCTGCGGCGGGCCTCGGTCAGCGTGCGCACATATTCCCACTGCTCAGGCTGGCAGGCGCTGGCGTGGACGAACAGAATATCGTCCTCTAACACCGAATACGGCAAGCTGCGCAAAAAATCGAGATGATGCGGCGCCAGCTGCGCAGCAGTCCAGGCAATCGCTTCGCGCGCCTCGGCGTGCATGCGCTGGCGTGGCTGGCCCGGCGCATGCTCGCCGTCGGCAGCCACTGATGCGGCGGCGCCCAGATCGAGCAGCGCCTGCTCGTGATTGCCAAGCACGGCGACGGCGCCGCGCTCGGCATGGTGCATGACGGTATCGAGCACCCATGCCGGATCGCCGCCATAACCGATCAGGTCGCCCAGAAAGACATAGCGCTGCACGCCGTGCGCCTGGGCGTGCGCCAGACAGGCCGACAAGGCTTCGCGGTTGGCATGGATATCGGTCAGAACGGCAGTGCGCATCGCTACGAGTTCAGTATCAATCCATTCATGTTACCTTACAAAACGACATCGGGGGTGTCTAGTTGTTCGTCAATCTGATCGGGCCTTGCGGCAAAATATGCCGCCAGTAAAACCGCTTCCTTTTGCCGCGCCTGCAACAGGCTGGCATCCTTGATATGGCCATAGCCGCGAATCTCGCCGGCCACCGCAGCGATGGCCACCGCCTGCGGCAAATTGTCCGCGCTCAGGCGCGGCAACAGCGACAAGATCATCTCGCGATAATGAACAATCTGCGCCCGCTCGCTCTTGCGCTCTGCGGTATGGCCGAAGGGATCGAAGCGCGTGCCGCGCAAACCCTTCAGCTTGGCCAGCAGGCCGAACGCGACGCCCATCCACGGTCCGTATGGGCGTTTGATCAAATGCCCTTTGGCGTCCTTTTTGGCCAGCAGCGGCGGCGCCAGGTGGTAAGTCAGCTTGACCGGCCCCTCGAACAGGGCGGCGATCTGGGCCGCAAAAGCGCCGTCGGCATACAGGCGGGCCACTTCGTATTCATCCTTGTAGGCCATCAGCTTGTAAAAATTCCGGGCCACCGCCTCGCTCAGGCGCCAGTTGCCGGCATGGGAACCGAGGGCCGCCCGGGCCGGGGGCGAAAGGCCGAGCGCCGATTCCGCCGCGCGCACCTGATCGACGAGCGCGCGGTATTGCCGGGCATAGGCGGCATTCTGGTAAGCCGTCAGCAGCGCCGTCCGCTTGGCAAGCAGCTCGTCGATGCCGGGCGCCGGCTCGAAAGCGACGGCCGCGCTGTGCGCGGCGGGCGCTTGCCGGCGCGCCAGCGCAACGACGCCAGCCAGATCGGCGGCGGCGCGCCGGCCCCAGTTGAAGGCGCGCCGGTTGAAGGCCACGGCCACCGCATTCAAGTCGATCGCACGCTCGAGCGCGGCTTGCGACAGCGGCACATGGCCTTTTTGCCATGCATAGCCGAGCATAAACATATTCGTCGCCAGCGTATCGCCGAGCAGGCTGGTGGCCAGGCCGCCGGCATCGATGAACTCAGCGCTCTGCTCGCCACAGGCAAGGCCGATATCATGTTCGGCGCCGGCCGCCGGAAATTGCCAGTCCGGATTGCGCACGAAGGCGGCGGTCGGCGCCGCACTCGAATTGACCAGCGCAAAAGTACGTCCTTCGCCCATGCGCGACAAGGCGTCGCGGCTGCTGGCGACGATCAGGTCGCAGGCGATCACCAGATCGGCGGCGCCGGTGCCGACCCGCGTCGAATGGATTTGCCCGGGATGATCGGCCAGGCGCACATGCGACATCACCGGCCCGCCTTTTTGCGCCAGGCCGCTCATGTCGAGCACCGTGCAGCCCTTGCCTTCGATGTGCGCGGCCATCGCCAGAATCTGCCCCACCGTGACCACGCCGGTGCCGCCGATGCCGGCCACCAGAATGCCGTATGGCTGCGCGGTGCCCGGCAAATCGGGTGGTGGCAAATGCGCCAGCGCCTGCGCATTTTCCTGCTCGGCCCCGGCGGCGCCGCTGGCGGCGGCGGTCCGCTGCGCGGTGCGCAAGATGCCGCCTTCGACCGTGACAAAACTCGGGCAAAAGCCGCTCACGCAGGAAAAATCCTTGTTGCACGACGATTGATTGATCTGGCGTTTGCGGCCAAGCGCGGTTTCCAGCGGCTCGACCGACAGGCAATTCGATTGCACGCTGCAATCGCCGCAGCCTTCGCACACGGCGGCATTGATCACCACCCTTTTGGCCGGATCGAGATACGTGCCGATCTTGCGCCGGCGCCGCTTTTCGGAAGCGCAGGTCTGATCGTAAATCATGGCCGAGACGCCCGTGACCGTGCGCAACTGGCGCTGCACGGCGTCGAGCTCGCGACGGTGGCGCACGGTGACGCCAGCCGCCCACGGGTAATCGGACGGATATTTTTCAGGCTCGTCGGTGACCACCACAATCGTCTCAACCCCCTCGGCGGCGATCTGGCGCGACAGACGGGCCGGGTCGAGCGGGCCGTCGACCGCCTGCCCCCCCGTCATGGCCACCGCATCGTTGTACAGGATTTTATAGGTGATGTTGACCTTGGCCGCGACCGCCGCCCGCATCGCCAGAATCCCGGAATGGAAATAAGTGCCGTCGCCGAGGTTGGCGAACACGTGTTTTTCGGTGGTAAACGGCGCATGGCCGACCCAGGTCACGCCTTCGGCCCCCATATGGGTAAAGGTCGCCGTTTCGCGGTCCATCCAGGTCACCATATAGTGGCAACCGATGCCGGCCAGGGCCCGGCTGCCCTCCGGCACCCTGGTCGAGCTATTGTGCGGACAGCCCGAACAGAAATGCGGCACGCGCTCGCGCGCCGGCTCGGGCGGACCGGCCGCCGGCAGCGCCGCTTCCTTGGCCTGCAAATAGGCCAGGCGCTCGCGCACGCGCTGCTCGACCGGATGGCCGGCGAAATAGCGCGAAATGCGGCTGGCGACGGCGCGCGCAATCTGCGCCGGGTTGAGCTCGTAGGTGGCCGGCAGCAGCCAGTCGCCATGGCCGCTGCGGTGCTCGTTACTCCATTCGCCGCTATCGTCGAACTTGCCGACCACGCGCGGGCGGTCGCCGTCCTTGAGGCTGTACAGCTCTTCCTTGAGCGCATATTCGAGGATCTGGCGCTTTTCTTCGACCACCAGGATTTCCTCGAGCCCGCTGGCGAACGCATGCACGCCGTCCGACTCGAGCGGCCAGGTCATGCCGACCTTGTAGAGCCGGATGCCGATATCGCGCGCGATCTGCTCGTCGATGCCGAGGTCGTCCAGCGCCTGCCGCGTATCGAGATAGGATTTGCCGGCGGTGATGATGCCGATCCGCGCATGCGGACTGTCCCAGACGATGCGATTGAGTTTGTTGGCACGCACATAGGCCAGCGCCGCATACCATTTGAAGCTGTTCATGCGCGCTTCCTGCGCCAGCACGGCATCGGGCCAGCGGATATTGAGACCATCGGGCGGCAGTTCGAAATCGTCGGGCAGCACGATCTGCACGCGCGCGGGATCGAGCTCGACGGTGGCGCCCGACTCGACGATATCGGTCACGCATTTCATGGCAACCCACAAGCCCGTATAGCGGCTCATGGCCCAGGCATGCAGACCATAATCGAGATATTCCTGCACCGAGGCCGGATACAGGACCGGGATGCCGCACGCTTTCAGGATGTGTTCGCTCTGGTGGGCGGTGGTCGACGACCTGGCCGCATGGTCGTCGCCGGCCAGCACCAGCACGCCGCCGTGGCGCGCGCTGCCGGCCATATTGGCGTGCTTGAAGACGTCGCCGCAGCGGTCGACGCCGGGCCCTTTGCCATACCACATGGCAAACACGCCATCGTATTTAGCGCCCGGAAACAAGTCGGCTTGTTGCGTGCCCCAGACGGCAGTCGCGGCCAGGTCTTCATTAATCCCGGGATGAAATTTGACGTGATGGGCTTCGAGATGTTTTTTTGCCTTAATCGCCGTCATGTCGACGCTGGTCAAGGGCGAGCCGCGGTAACCGCTGATGTAACCGGCGGTATTCAAGCCGGCTTGCACGTCGCGCTCGCGCTGCAACATCGGCAGCCGGATCAGGGCTTGCGTGCCGGTCATGAAAACGCGGCCACGCGCCAGCGTATATTTGTCGTCGAGCGAGATGGCCGCCGTCGATGGCGCCGCCGTCAAATCGAGATTGGGAACAGTCGGTGCATTCATGGGTTCTCCGTGATTGACACAACAACATGCATCGCCCGCATCGCTCAACGGCGCTGCCGCGGCCTGTTTCGCCGCATTCTACGCGTGCGGTACAATGCTATAATCGGCCCGCCCATGACCACCACGCCGCCGCCCGCCACTGCCTCGACCGCCTCCACTTCGCGCGAACTGGGCCGCTTCGTGCTCGCCGGCGTGGCCGGCCTGGTCGTCGACGTGGCCGTTCTCTATCTGGTCCTGGCGCTCGGCGGCGGCCACTACAGCGGCCGCGTGCTGTCTTTTTTATGTGCGGTATTTGCAACCTGGCAGATAAACCGCCACTTCACTTTTTCCGGTGCCGCCACCGACTCGCTGTGGCGCCAGTGGTGGCACTATCTGGGCGCCATGCTCGGCGGCGGCGCCGTCAACTACGGCGCCTACAGCATTGCCATATTTCACCTGCGCGATTATGCGCTGGGGCCCATGCTGGCCGTCGCCATCGGTTCGCTGACCGGCATGGCGCTCAACTTCGCCAGCGCCAAATGGCTGATCTTCAAACGCCGCTAGGCGCCGGCCGCAATCGTCGGCTCGTTTTGCAACTGTGCATAAATCGGCATGAAATCGCATGCGGTTTCATCGAATAACTGCTGAAAACTGCGAATGACGAAATACGTCTCTTGATATGCATCGATTTTATACAAGGTGCGCATGCAGCGCGCCAGACTGAACGGCAGGCGCAGCGGCGCCCGATCGTGCAGGCAGTAATCGATCTCGCCGGCCGACGATAAAATCCCGGCACCGTAGGCGCGCAAGCCGTCGGCGCCATCGATCAGGCCGAATTCGACCGTGTACCAATACAGCCGCGCCAGCAGCGCCAGATGACCGCCGCCGAGCGCCCGCAAGCCGCCCTTGCCGTACTGCTGCATATGCTCGGCAAACAGCGGATTGAACAGCAGCGGCACATGGCCGAAATAGTCGTGGAACAGGTCAGGCTCGACCACATAGTCGAATTCGCTCTCGGCGCGCAGCCATACCGTGACCGGAAAGCGGCGGTTGGCCAGATGCGTAAAAAACACCTCGTCGGGGATCAGTCCCGGCACCGCCACCAGGCTCCAGCCGGTGGCCCGCCGCAGGGCCAGACTGGTGCGCGCGAGGTCGGGAATGGCGGCTTCGGCCTGCAGCGCGGTCAGCGCCGCGATGAATTCGCGACAGGCGCGCCCCGGCAGCAGGCCGGCCTGGCGCTGGTACAGGCGGCGCCAGCGCGCCTGCTCGGCAGGCGTATACGCGGCCATGTCTTGGCGCACCACGTATTGCGCATCGGCGCTGCCGTAATTGCCGCGCAGCGCAGTGCCATCGGATTTGTCGGCGACCACCGCAAAAAAGGCGGCGGTGTCGGGCGCCGCCTTCATTGCCGGCCTTCGGTGACGGAGTCGGCGGCAGGATCAGCGGCAGCGTGTGGCGCAGCGTCGGACCGCAGCACGCCGCGCTTGATCTGATCGAGTTCGATCGATTCGAATAGTGCGCGGAAATTGCCTTCGCCAAAACCCTGATCGCCCTTTCTCTGGATAATCTCGAAAAAAATCGGCCCGATCACTGTTTGCGTAAAAATCTGCAGCAACAGCGCCCGTTCGCGCCCGTTGCTGTGGCCATCGATCAGGATGCGCAGGCGGCGCAGCTGCGCGAGGTCTTCGCCATGGCCGGGCAGGCGGCGCTCGACCAGTTCGTAATAGGTGGCGACGGTGTCCTGGAACGGGATGCCGTTTTGCCTGAGCCGCTCGACCGTACGGTAGATATCGTCGCTGCCCAGCGCAATATGCTGGATGCCTTCGCCGTTATAGGCGTCGAGATATTCGGCAATCTGCGACCTGTCGTCGGCCGATTCATTGATCGGAATGCGGATTTTGCCGCACGGCGAAGTCATCGCCTTCGATTTCAGGCCGGTGTGCTTGCCGGCAATATCAAAATAGCGGATTTCGCGGAAATTGAAAATGTTTTGATAAAAATCGGCCCATTCCTTCATCCGCCCGCGATGCACATTATTGGTCAGATGATCGATATAGGTCAGGCCGGCGCCTGGCACGCCGACCGCGGCATCGGCGATCGCGCCGGGAATGGCGACGAAATCGGCATCGTAAATCGAGATATCGCCGATCGCCCCCGGCACCGCGCCCCGGGCCGCATCCTTGCCGCGCCAGCGGTCGACGAAGTAAATCAGCGAATCGCCCACGCCCTTGATGGCCGGGATATTCAATTCCATCGGTCCGGTCTTGTTGTCAAAACCCCAGGCCCCCAGTTCGAGCGCGCGTTTATAGGCAAACGCGGCATCCTCGACGCGGATCGCGATTGCGCACACCGATTGTCCGTGGGCCCGGGCAAAACGCTGGGCAAACGAGTCCTGCTCGGCATTGATCAGGAAATTGATCTCGCCCTGGCGATACAAAGTGACATTTTTATGGCGATGACGGGCGATCGCGGCAAAACCCATCTGTTCGAACAAGATACCGAGGGCGCGCGGATCGGGCGCGGCATATTCGACGAACTCGAAACCGTCGGTGCCCATCGGGTTGTCCCATTGTGTCGATTGCATGCAGCCTCCGCACTGTGTTTGTCCCAGTATAGGCGTTGAAAGACAGCAGAACATTGCCAATAATTTCGGTAGAATCCTATATAACGCATTTTTATTGCTCCTTACGTGTATATATAGGTAGATTATGTCAAGCATTGAACTCGATAAAACCGACCGGAAGATCCTGGCGATTTTACAATCCGATGGCCGCCTGTCCAATCAGGACGTGGCCGAACGCGTTAATCTGTCCCCCTCGCCGTGCCTGCGCCGCATCCGTCGCCTGGAAGAAACCGGTGTGATCCGCAAGTACGTCGCCTTGCTCGACTCTGAAAAAATCGGCCTCGGTCTGTTGGCTTACGTCAACGTTCGCCTGGAAAAACACAGCGATGCCCTCGACGGCCCGCACACGCTCGGCACGGCCGATGCCGGCTCCGAATCGCCGCGCGTCGACTTTGCCACGGCCGTCGCCGGCTGGCCCGAAGTGGTGGCTTGCTATGCCATGACGGGGGAAATGGATTTTCTGTTACGCATCCAGGTGCAAGATATGGCGCATTTTTCGCGCTTCATGATGAGTTCTTTGCTGCAACATGCAGCCGTGCTCGATGCGAAATCGAGTTTCGCATTGCAAAAAGTAAAAGAGACCACCGCCTTGTCGCTGGCCTGAGTCTGCGCGGCGCTGGCGGCGGCCGGCGCAACAGGCTGGCCGACAGATAGCGCAACGCAATGAAGCAACAGGGTGCGACATCAAGCGCGTCCATGCATCTAAGTTGTGTTGGCGCTGTCAAAGAGACGACCGGCGCGGCGCCCGCCGCGCGTCTCAAGCGAGCGTGTCGCCATGGCCACTACAGACTCTGTCCCGCAGCAAAGCTTGCTGGCCCAGGCACTGGTATCGACGGCCAATGCCATTTTTATTGCCGACGACAATGCAAAAATCGTGTGGGCCAACGCCGCCTTCATGCGCCTGTCCGGTTACGCGCCAGACGAGATCCTCGGATCGACGCCGTCCATCTTAAAATCGGGCAAACAAGACCCCGGCTTTTATGCGCAACTCTGGAAATCGATTTCTTCAGGCAATAGCTGGCGCGGCGAGCTCGTCAATCAGCGCAAGGACGGCTCGCTCTATACGGCCGACGAAACCATTACGCCCTTGTTCGACGAACACGGCAAGATCACGCATTTTATTGCCATACAGCATGACATCACCGATCAAAAACGCGAACGCGAACGTTTCCGGCATCTGGCCTATCACGATCTGCTGACCGATCTGCCGAACCGCGCGCATTTTTTCCGCGATCAGCAGCAAGCCATCATGCAGGCCCGGCGCAGCGGACGCATGCTGGCCATCCTGTTTATCGATCTCGACAAATTCAAGCCCGTCAACGACAGTCTTGGCCATCAGATCGGCGACCAGTTGCTGAGCGCCGTGGCCGACCGCCTGCGGGCCGCCGTGCGTCAGGCCGATTTGCTGGCGCGCGTCGGTGGCGATGAATTTGCGATCTTGCTGCACGATTTGCCCGACAGTCAGGTCGCCATCGCGCTGGCCGGCAAGCTCGTCGAGGCGCTGGCGCGGCCGTTTGTCGTGCACGGGCAGAAAATAGTCGTCAGCGCCAGCATCGGCATTGCCTTTTACCCCGGCGACGGCGACGATGCGCAAGCCGTGCTCGCGCATGCCGACCAGGCCATGTACCAGGCCAAATGCGCCGGCGGCAACAGTTTTCAAGTCTACGACACGAGTGCAGAATCGGCGCACTGAGCGCGACACCAGGCACAATCGACCAGGCCGCCCGCCGCCGTTCAGGAAGACTTGCGCGCGATCCAGTTAAAGGCTGCGCGCCAAAAAGCCTTGGCCGAATAATCGAAGCTGGCAACCTGTTCGGCCATCGCTTCCTGCATGACGCTGCCGGGGCTGGCCGGCGGCAGTTTCAGATAGGCGTCGGTTTCGCTATGGTCGCGATGGATTTCCATGCCGGCTTTTCGGGCGATGCGCATGATGATCTGATTCGTCGACAGGCAATGCATGACCATGATATCGACGTCGGCATTCCGGCAATGGATGGCGGCGCGCTCGAACAGTTTCGATCCGCCGCCCTGGCCGCGCGAACTGGCGGTGACCGACACCCCGAATTCGGCCACGCTGGCCTTGGTCGTCGCATCCATGATTGCCGGCCGCTCCGACAAGGGCGCAAAGGCCAGATGGCCGACACCGACCAGCTTGAAAAAACGGTTGTAAATGCCAAAGACCTTATCGCGCTGAAAATCGATGCGGTTGACGTAACTGGCAATGAGGTCATCGGTGAGAACGCTGCCAAAACGTAGCAAACGGTCATCGCCGACCAGCGTGACGAAGTGGTTCAGCATGCGCGTGCGGTCGCGCTCCGACAATTCCTTGACGAAAACGGTGCGCCGGGGCCGCGGCGCGGGAAAAAAAGCACTGCGGTACGCGAGAATTTCATGAACTTCCCGCACCGATCTACGCACGATTTGCAGTAACTTTACGATACCTCCCACAATCCCCCCCTCCACGCGCCTGCGATTGCACAATCTAATGCACACAGACAATTGTGCGTCGCAGCATTGTACTATGAAACAGGGTTTGCGCCGGCGCCCGTCACGATAGAAGATGCCATCACGGCGGCCACGGCGGCGACGCGCGCCGCATGCACGGCCGCCGCGATTTTTTGCGGCTGTCCGGGATAAGCGTGCAAGGTCGCGGCGGCAATCGCACCGGCATCGACCTCGCGCGCCGCCAGTAAGGCCGGCGCCAGCATCGCGGTGCGGGCGGCCCCGGAAAACAGGCACAGCAGCTCGCCAAAGCGGTCCGGTTTGCGCAGCGCGTCGCAGCGCTCGAACAGGCCGACCACTTGCTCGGGCGTGCGTGCGGTGCGCATGCTGCGCTTTTCACGCGCCGCCAGCAGGGCCAGTTCGCTGCATTCCCTCGGTACCCGCCAGCGCTGCGCCAGCGCCGCGATCGCGGCCTGCGTCTTGCCATCGTTGGCGCCCCCGGCGCCGTCATCGGCATCTTCAGCCGCCTCGTCAACGGCCTCGTTAACCTCATCGTCAACGACCACCAGCAGCGCGGCGAACCGCTGCGCCAGTCCGGCCTGACGTGCCACCGCCTGCGCCAGCGCCGCACGCACCGTCTCCGGCATGTGCTCGCCGCCCCACAGGCGCAGCAATTCCGGCCCCAGCCGCGCCAGGGCGCCGCACTGCTGCAACACCGCAAACATGAGCTCGGGATGCGCCGCCATCAGGCCGCGCGCCAGTTCCTGCCAGACCCGTTCGGCCACCAAGGCATCGACTTCGCCGGCCGCCACCATGGACTGCATCAAGGCCATGGTTTCGGCAGCGATCACGAAACCGTCGAAGCGCGCCGCAAAGCGCGCCAGACGCAAAATACGCACGGGATCTTCGGCAAAGGCGGCCGAGACGTGGCGAAATACGCGCGCGGCCAGATCGCGCTGGCCGCCGTGCGGATCGATCAGCGTGCCGTCTTCGGCCTCGGCGATGGCATTGATGGTCAGGTCGCGCCGCACCAGGTCCTGCTCGAGCGTGACCTCGGGCGCGGTATGGAACACAAAGCCCTTGTAGCCGGGCGCAGTCTTGCGCTCGGTGCGCGCCAAGGCATATTCTTCGTTCGTCTGCGGATGCAAAAATACGGGGAAATCCTTGCCAACCGGCCGGAAGCCCTGCGCCACCATCTGTTCCGGCGTGGCCCCGACCACCACATGATCGCGGTCCTTGACCGGCAAGCCAAGCAGGCGGTCGCGCACCGCACCGCCGACGACATAGCTTTTCATGCGCGGCTCAATCGGGTTCCCGTTCATGCTTGCCGGCCAGCTCGACTTCGGCGCATGCCTCGCGCACCCACTGCGCCACGGCCGGATGGGCTTGCACGCGCTCGCAATAGGCTTGCAGGGCCGGCGCCAGCGATACGCCGTAACCATGAAAACGCATCACGACCGGCGCAAAAAAGGCGTCGGCGATCGAAAATTTTCCGAACAAAAATTCATGATGGCCGAAATTCGACAGACACTCTTCCCAGATTTCAGAGATGCGCCCGATATCGGCCTGCGAGCCGGCCGTACGGCCCTTGCCCGGGAAACGACGCCGGATATTCATCGACATGGCCGTGCGCAAGGCGCTGAAACCGGAGTGCATTTCGCAGCAGATGCTGCGGGCAAGCGCACGCGCGGCAACGTCTTGCGGCCATAAATCCTTGTCCGGGAATTGCTCGGCCAGGTATTCGCAAATGGCCAGCGAATCGGCCACCGTGATTTCGCCGGCGATCAGCACCGGCACCCGGCCGGCAGCCGAAAAGGCGGCGATATTCATCGAGGTGTCGGGCTGATCGAGCAAAATCCGCACTTCGGTAAAGGCAATGCCGAAGGCCGTCATGACGACCCATGGCCGCATCGACCACGAGGAATAATTCTTGTTGCCGATGACGAGCGTCAGGCCCGATTTTCTGGCCTTGGCCAGTACCGATTGCAGCGCAGGATTCGATTCGAGTGTTTGCATGGGAGTCAGTTCTTGTCGGGAAGAGGAACATCGAGCGGCGCGGTCCAGCCTTTCGGCCCTACCGTGCCGAGCCGGGCTTTCAGCGATTGCGGTTTTTTATCAAACATGGCGGCATAGTACGTTGCATTCGATAATACGTTTTTGACGTAACCGCGGGTTTCGGTAAACGGGATCGATTCGACAAAAATGGCGCCTTCGACCGCATGCGGCAGACGCGAACGCCACAGATGCGGCCGCCCCGGACCGGCATTGTAGGCCGCAGTGGCCATCGCCTGCGAGCCTTCCAGGCTGGCCAGCACCATCTTCAGATAATTCGTGCCCAGTACGATATTGGTGTTGATATCGTTGACCTGGCTTTTGTCGAAGTCCTGCATGCCGATTTTTTTGGCCACATAACGCGCCGTGGCCGGCATGATCTGCATCAGGCCGGAGGCGCCCACACCCGATTGCGCGCTCTGGATGAAACGCGACTCCTGGCGGATCAGGCCATACACCCAGGCCTTGTCCAGGCCCAGCGTCTGGGTGGCCGGGCTCATGATGTCGTTATGCGGCGCCGGAAAGCGCTGCGTGAAATCGACTTCGATACGGGTGCGGTCGGAGGTGTTGACCATGCGGTCGAGGATATTGTTTTGGCGCGCCAATTCGGCGGCGGCCAGGTGCTCGCGCTCGCTCATCTTGCGCAATTCCCAATTCCACTCGCGCAATCCTTCGTAACGCAACTGCATCGCAAAAAATTTCAGTGCGCGGCGAAAACCGGGATTGTTGGCAATCGATGTCATTTCGGCGGCGGTCACGGGCTGCGCGGCGGCCGGGATCGTGATTTTCTGCCCGAGCTCTTCCAGCGCCAGCTGGCCATAGAAATTCCATTGCTTCGACAGCGGCCGCAGCAAGGCCTGCGCCGCCGCCTGGCTGTCCGGCTTGCCCTCTTCCTTCAGGGCGCGCGCCAGCCAGTAATTCCAGGCCGGATCTTGCCGCAATTGCGCCGGCATCGCCTCGATCGTGCCCTTGACCTGCGGCCAGTCGCCCTCGCGCAGCGCCATCCGCACCTTCCACTGCTGGCCGTCATAGGACAGCGGTGCCTTGCCGGCCTTGCGCCAGTAATCGCTCGCTTGCGGCTGCAGGCTGATCGATGCCTGCAAAGCGATTTGCGCCCAGCCGATGGCTTGCTCCGCCTCGCTCAGCTTCGGCTCGGCGCGATGCAGCGCCACCGCGGCCAGGGTATGACTGATCTTGGCGAAGCGGCCCAGCGCCACCAGATAGATTTCATGCGCCTGGCGGCCGTTGCCGACGCCCTTGGCCACGGCCAGCGCCGGCAAGTCGATCGCCTGCGCCAGCTTGTTTTCAGGGACATCGATCAACAGGCCGAGGCGGCGCGCCGCCGGGGTCGCACCGCCCTCGCCGGCCAGCCGGATCTGGGCCCAGATATCGCTTTCGCGATATTGCGATTTTTTCAGCATCACGCCGAGCAAATCGGTGCAAGGCTGGCCATAATCCTTGGGCGAGAGCAGCAAGGCGCGCGCCTCCGGCACCACGTTCTGGTCCTTGAGCGCCTTCGACATCAAGGCGTAGCACTTCAGCTGCAAATCGTCGTTGACGACAAATTGCGGATATATTTCATCGAACAGGGCCCAGTTGCGCCGGTAGGCAAGGCTGAGCAGCCAGTCGTTGCGCAAGCGGTCGGCAATCGCCGTGCCCTGGTAACGCGTGAGAAAATCGCGCACTTCCGATTCGGAGGCCTCCCGGATGCGCGGTTTGAGTTGATAATAGTCGATGTAGGAAGGCACATCGTAATTGCCCAACTGGGCCGCGATGGCGCGCGCGCCCTCGGCATCATCGCTGCGCGCCGCATCGCGCAGCGCCAGAAAAGCGGCATCGGGAGAAGCGAAACTGTCAGGGCGTTTTTTTGCCTGCGCCGCTGGTGAATAGGCTGTGCTTGCGATTAAAATCAGGCCCACGATCCACTTGTACGAAAACATCGTATGCAACTCTCGAATTGATTTCTTATATGATCTCACACCCGGCGCCGATTTCCCAAGAAAACACTGCGGCAATGGAGAGTCGGATCGCCGACGCGGACGAGCTAAAGGCAGACATGTTAAAAGTTGACGCATTAAAAGTCGAGGAATCAAGAGAGGACGCATTGAAAGTCGCGTCAGTGGACAGTATTGCTCAACAGAAGTTCGCGCTCCGGCGAACTCTGCTGGCCGAGCGCCGCGCGCTGCCGGCCGCGCTGCGCGCGCAGTGGAACCTGGCGATCGGCGCCAGGATCCTCGAGTGGAGCCGGACGCAGCAAATCGGCGCGCTCGGCGTCTATCAAGCCATCCAGGCCGAACCCGATCTCAGCGATTGCTATGCCCGGCTGGCCGCCGCCGGGGTGCAGCTGGCGCTGCCGGTGGTCGTCGCCGCTGATGCGCCGCTGCGCTTTGCCGCCTGGCGGCCCGGCGATGCCATGGTCAAGGACGCGCTCGGCGTCCTGATCCCCGCCACCCTCGACTGGGTCGGCGCCTTGCCGGCCTTGCTGATTCCCTGCCTCGGCTTTAACGCCGCGCGCTGCCGGCTCGGCTATGGCGGCGGCTATTACGACCGCACGCTGGCGCCGGCCCCGCGCCCGCTCGGCATCGGCATCGCCTATGCCGGCGCACAGGTGGAGTTCGCCACCGAAGCGCACGATATCGCCCTCGACATGATCGTGACCGAGGCCGGCTGAAGACGGCCGGCAGCTAAAAAAACGCCCGGCCGCTGGCGGCAGGGCGTCGACTCCTCGGCTCGAACGAGGCGCGCGTCAGACCAGGCGTTGCCAGATCGCCGTCGTCGCCGCCGCCTGGTTCATGCTATAGAAATGCAAACCGGGGGCGCCGCCTGCGAGCAGGCGCTCACACAGCTGGGTGACGACGTCGAGGCCGAAGTCGCGGATCGAGGCGCTGTCGTCGCCGAAACTGGCCAGCTTCAAGCGCACCCAGCGCGGAATCTCGGCCCCGCACATGTCCGAAAAACGCATCAATTGCGAATAATTCGTGATCGGCATGATGCCGGCCGCAATCGGAATGTCGATGCCGAGCTTGCGCACTTGATCGAGCAATTGAAAATAGGCGTCGGCATTGTAGAAATACTGCGTAATGGCGGCATTCGCGCCGGCCTTGACCTTGGTCGCAAAATTTTGCAAGTCGTCTTGCGGCGACCTGGCCTGCGGATGCATTTCGGGATAGGCCGCCACTTCGATATGAAAGGCGTCGCCGGTTTCGGCGCGAATGAATTCGACCAGTTCGCTGGCATAGCGGAATTCGCCGGCGCCGCCGTAGCCGCTGGGCAGGTCGCCGCGCAAGGCGACCACGCGCTTGATGCCGTGGCTGCGGTATTGATCGAGGATGGCGCGGATCGATTCGCGCGTGCCGCCGACGCAGGACAGATGCGGCGCGGCCGGCAGGCCGGCCTGCATGATGTCGACCACCGTGTCGAGCGTGCCCTGCTGGGTGGAGCCGCCGGCGCCAAAGGTCACGGAAAAATATTTCGGCGACAGCGCCGCCAGCTTGGTGCGCGTAGCGCGCAGTTTTTCCACGCCTTCGGGCGTCTTGGGCGGGAAAAATTCGATACTGAAGTTATGATCAGCCATTGTTTTTCAAAATCAAGGTAGACAGAGCCCACGAGATCACACTGTACAACAGCGCCGCGCCGATCGCGGACCAGAAACCGGCCACCGCAAAACCGTCGACCAATTGCGCCACCAGCCAGAACAAAATGCCGTTAATGACAAAAATGAAGAGGCCGAGCGTCACAAACGTGACCGGCAAAGTCAATAACAGCAAGAGCGGCCGGATCAGGGTGTTGACCAGGCCGAGCAGCAAGGCAGCGATGAGTGCCGTGCCAAGACTGCTGACATGGACCGAGCTCATCAGATAGGGCAGGACAAACAAGGCGCAGGCATTGATCAGCCAGGTGAGCAGCAGACGCATGGCATTTTTCTCGCGAAACAAAGAGTCGGACAGCGCCGCCCCGCCTGTGCGGCAGGGCGGGGGCGGCGCACTATTTACTTAGTAGCGGTAATGCTCAGGCTTGTAAGGCCCTTGCACCGTGACGCCGATATAGGCGGCTTGCTCGGCGGTCAATTCCGTCAATTGCGCATTCAATTTCTTCAATTGCAGACGGGCGACCTTTTCATCGAGATGCTTGGGCAAGGTATACACGCCGACCGGATAGTTGGCCGTATTGCCGAACAATTCGATCTGGGCGATTGTTTGATTGGCAAACGACGAACTCATCACATACGACGGATGGCCGGTGCCGCAGCCGAGATTGACGAGACGGCCTTCGGCCAGCAAGATGATGCGCTTGCCGGACGGGAAAACGATATGGTCGACTTGCGGCTTGATGTTTTCCCAAGGATATTGCTTGAGCGAAGCGACGTCGATTTCATTATCGAAGTGACCGATATTGCAGACGATGGCCTGATCCTTCATGCGGATCAGATGATCGTGCGTGAGGATGTGATAGTTGCCGGTGCAGGTGACGAAAATATCGCCGTGCTCGGCCGCATAATCCATGGTGACCACGCGGTAGCCTTCCATGGCCGCCTGCAGCGCGCAGATCGGATCGATTTCGGTGACCCAGACCTGGGCCGACAAGGCGCGCATGGCTTGCGCCGAGCCCTTGCCGACATCGCCGTAACCGGCGATCACGGCCACTTTACCGGCAATCATGACGTCGGTGGCGCGCTTGATGCCGTCGACCAGCGATTCGCGGCAACCATAGAGATTGTCGAATTTCGATTTGGTGACCGAGTCGTTGACATTAATCGCCGGGAAAGCCAGCTTGCCTTCCTTGTGCATCTGGTACAAGCGATGCACGCCGGTCGTGGTCTCTTCGGTCACGCCCTTGATTTGCGCCAGGCGCGTGGCATACCAGCCGGGAGAACTGGCCAGGCGTTTCTTGATCGCGTTATACAGGCAAATTTCTTCTTCCGAACTCGGATGGTCGAGCACCGACGGATCTTTTTCGGCACGGGCGCCAAGGTGCAAGAGAATCGTGGCGTCGCCGCCATCGTCGAGAATCATGTTCGAATAGACAGGACCGTTGGCGTCGTTCGGCCAGTCGAAAATACGGTGCGTAAATTCCCAATATTCGTCGAGGTTTTCACCCTTAAAGGCAAAGACCGGGGTGCCGTTGGCCGCAATCGCGGCGGCCGCATGGTCTTGCGTCGAATAGATATTGCAGGAAGCCCAGCGCACCTTGGCGCCGAGCGCTTCGAGCGTCTGGATCAGGACCGCGGTCTGGATCGTCATGTGCAGCGAACCGGTGATGCGCGCACCCTTGAGCGGCTGGCTGCCGGCAAACTCGGAACGAATCGCCATCAGGCCCGGCATTTCCGTTTCGGCGATCTTGATTTCTTTATTGCCCCAGGCAGCTAGGCCGAGGTCGGCGACATGGAAGTCTTGCGAAGTTTTGAGTGCGGCGTTCATCACGCCTCCTTTCGAATGAGAAAAAAGAAACGTGAGCGCAGTTGCTAATTTGACCATTTCCGAGCCTGGCGAAAAGGATTTCGTCGCAACGCTCCTCGGAAAAATGCATCATACCATCGTTGCCGCCGATTTTACCAGCGTCAAATCGAAGCCAAAAGAAACGCTCCCGCACGCCCGCGTGCGGGCGCCGGTCAGCTGGCTTTTTTGGGCTTGGGCGCCAGCGGCGCGGCCACCTTGATGGCCTTCGGCGCCGGCACGTTTTGCCGGATCCAGGTCAGCATGTCGGCCCAGATGCGCTGCACTTCGACCGGCGCCGGCATTTTTTGCGCATTTGGCAATTCAAGCGTGATGACCGGCGTATTTTTATACAAACCGCTGTAGTTGCCGAGCGACCCAGGATAGACGCCGACGCGATTGAAACGCAACACGCCGAAACGTTGCGGCACCGGTGCCGGGCCATCGAAATCGAGCACGCCGAACGGCGCATGGACTGAAATGATGACATCGGGCTTGAAGCGCTCGATCTCGTCGTTGACCCAGCGGCTTTCCGATTCCGACAGCGGCGCCTTGCCCGGAAAGCGGCGCGGATCGCTCTTGGTCACCTTGGCCCAGTATTTGGGCGCATCGGGATTCCAGCCCGGGGTCGGGAAATTGCGGTTGAGGTCGACGCCATTGGCATTGACACGCTTGGGCACGCTGGCCAGCAAGCCGTCGGGATTGACCACGGGCGCCACTTTCCAGTGAAAGCTGCCGGCGATCGGGCGCGTCATCCATTTCATCCACTGAAAGACGATGGCCGAGGCAGTCAATTCGTCGCCATGAATACCGCCGAGCAAAAGAACACGCAGCGGGGCACGCTTGTCGCCTTTGCCATTTGCGACCGGTAAAATTTCTCGGGCCAAAATCGGAAAACCGTTGCGCGAGACGGCGCCACTGGCCGACAGCCCGCTGTTGCGGCAATCGGCCGCCGACACGCCCGGCAGGCGCGTCGCCAAGCGCGCGCACCACTGGGCATTGGGCGCCGGCGCCAGCCCGGCAGACGGCTGCGCAGCGGCGCTGCCATTGCCCCCGAGAGGGGCGCGGACAGCGGGGCTGGTGGAAGGGCCGGCGGAGGGGCTGGCCACGGCAAGCGTCGGCAACATGGCAAAGCCGAGGCTACACGAGAGCAAGGCGCACACGGTGCGCGGGGAACGATGGGCAAAAATGATGTTACCTATTAAAAAAACATTTTCGGCAGATCGCCCCGGCCTGGCCGATCCGCGCTTACAAACCGGCGTCGGCGCGCAGCGCGGCGACCTTGTCGCAACGCTCCCACGAAAACTCTGGTTCTTCCCTGCCGAAATGACCATAAGCGGCGGTCTTTTGATAAATCGGCCGCAACAAGTCTAACATTTGCACGATGCCTTTTGGACGCAAATCGAAGTGTTCGCGCACCAGAGCGGCAATTTTTTCATCGGGAATGACGCCCGTGCCTTCGGTATACACCGTAATGTTAATCGGCTTGGCAACCCCGATCGCATAACTGACTTGAATCTGGCACTGACGCGCCAGGCCGGCCGCCACGATATTTTTGGCCACATAGCGCGCGGCATAAGCGGCCGAGCGGTCGACCTTGCTTGGATCCTTGCCGGAAAACGCGCCGCCGCCATGCGGGCAAGCACCGCCGTAGGTATCGACAATGATCTTGCGACCGGTCAGGCCGCAATCGCCTTGCGGTCCGCCGATGACGAAACGGCCGGTCGGATTGACCAGAAATTTTGTCTCTTTCAACCAAGCGGCCGGCAACACCGGCTTGATGATTTCTTCGATCACCGCTTCTTCAATCGCCTTGTGCGTCATTTCCGGCGCATGCTGGGTCGACAGCACGACGGTGTCGACCGCGACCGGCTGGCCATTCACATAGCGCAAGGTGACCTGCGATTTGGCGTCGGGCCGCAGCCATGGCAAACGGCCGTCTTTACGCAATTGCGATTGGCGCTCGACCAGGCGGTGCGCATAATAAATTGCCGCAGGCATCAGTTCCGGCGTTTCGTCGCAGGCATAACCGAACATCAGACCCTGGTCGCCGGCACCCTGATCGAGATCGAGGCCGCGCCCTTCGTCGACGCCCTGGGCGATGTCGGGCGATTGCTTGTCGTAACAAACCATGACGGCGCAACCGCGGTAATCGATACCGAAATCGGTATTGTCGTAACCGATACGTTTGATGGTTTCGCGCGCCACATGGATATAATCGATGTTGGCGTTGGTGGTAATTTCGCCGGCCAGGACGACCAGGCCAGTATTGCACAAAGTTTCAGCAGCGACCCGTGCGTACGGGTCTTGCGTCAAAATGGCGTCGAGGATGGCGTCCGAGATTTGATCGGCGACTTTATCGGGATGGCCTTCCGAAACAGATTCGGAAGTAAAGAGGTAGTCATTATTTAACATCGCAGGCTCCTAATGTTGCTGCTGGATCGGTCATCGCAGCAACCTTGGCGGTCTGCGACGCTTTAGCAAAATTTTTATACCGCCTTGCAAGTTGTCTTTAACTCGGCGGTTTGATCCATTCGTGATATTTTACGCCTCTTGAAAAAATTTTGCCGTAAATCACGACCTTGATCAAGTCTGTTGTTTGTAATCTACAGTGATGGATAGTCTTATGTTAGTACTGCTGTTCCGTATTTTATCGAAATTGCCCCTGCCTGCCCTGCATGCGCTCGGCAGCGCGCTCGGCTGGCTTGTCTATGCCTGTTCGCCGTCTTATCGGCGGCGCATGAAAGCCAATATGCTGCGCGCCGGCTTTGCCGGCCAGTTGCCGCAAGCGATTGCCGAATCGGGCAAAAGCATTGTCGAACTGGCGTTCGTCTGGTGCGCCGATCCGCGGCGCGTGGCCCGTCTCACGCATGTCGACAACATGGAACTGGTGGCCCAGGCCAAGGCGCTCGGGCGCGGCGTGATCTTCCTGACGCCGCATCTCGGCTGCTTTGAAATGACAGCGCAAGCGCTGGCGCACACCGGTCCGCTGACCGTCATGTACCGGCCGCCGAAGAAAAAGTCCCTGGTTCCGCTCATAGAAGGGGCGCGCGCGCGCACCAATTTGATGTTGGCACCGGCAAATTTTTCCGGCGTACGCATCCTGGCCAAGGCGCTCAAGAAAGGCCAGCCGATCGGCATCCTGCCCGACCAGGTACCGCAGCACGGCGACGGCGCCTGGGCCGAGTTCTTCGGTCTGCCGGCCTATACGATGACGCTGCCGATCAAGCTGCAGCAGATGAGCGGCGCGGTCGTGATCCTGACCTATGCCGAACGCTTGCCTTACGGGCGCGGCTATCTCGTGCGATTTTTGCCATTCGAACAAGATTTAAGCGGCACCATCGAGCAACAGGCGCGCGCCGTCAATATCGCCATGGAAAAATTGATCGCAACTTGCCCGGCGCAATATTTTTGGAGTTATAACCGCTACAAGACGCCCGATGGCGTGAGCCGCCAGGACGCCGTGGAACAAGGCGCCACCAGCGACGAGAAAGCGGAGGAGAAATCGCTATGACGCGCCTGCTATTGATGATTATGTGGCTGTTGCATTGGCTGCCGCTGCCGCTGCTGGGCCGTCTCGGCGATGGCATCGGCACCCTGTTGTTTCTGGCGCTGCGCTCGCGGCGCCACGTTGCCCTGACCAATTTGCGTCTGTGCATGCCAGAATTGAGCGAGGCCGAACGGCGTCATATTGCCAAAAACCATTTTCAAGCCTATTCGCGCAGCATCTTCGAACGCGCCATCTTGTGGTGGGCCTCGGAAGCGCGCATCCGGCGCCTGATCGTGATCGAGTCGGCCCTGCCGCTGGCCGAGGTCAACGCCAGCCCGACCATTTTGCTGTGTCCGCATTTCGTCTGTCTCGATGTCGCCGGCGCGGCCACGGCGATGCAGGTATCGGCGTGTTCGGTCTATGTGCCGCAAAAAAATCCCGGTTTCGACGCCATGCTGCGCCGCGGTCGCATGCGTTTTCGCACCCAGCGCTTATTCTCGCGCAAAGAAGGCATCAAACCGATTTTGCGCGCATTGAATGAAGGCGTGCCTTACTTTATGTTGCCCGACATGGATTTCGGCGACAAGGATGCCCAGTTCGTGCCGTTTTTCGGCGTCCCGGCCGCCACCCTGACGGCCGTGCCGCGCATCGCCAAGGCCACCCGCGCCAAGGTCATTCCGGTGGTGGCGACCTTTTTGCCCGGCTACCGCGGCTGGAAAGTGCACTACTATCCAGAGTGGAAAGATTATCCCGGCGACGACCTGGCGGCGGCGACGCGCCAGATGAATGCCTTTATCGAAGAGCGCATCAGAGAGGCGCCGGCCGAGTATTTCTGGACCCATCGGCGCTTCAAGACGCGCCCGCCCGGCATGCCGAGCGTATATTCAAAAAATCAGCCCGCGATGCAAGCCGATCCGGCCGTTTCTGAAAACTCTTGAACGCAGTGCCTGCCATGAAATTAAAATTTACCAAAATGCACGGCGCCGGCAATGACTTCATCGTCGTCGACGCCATCCACCAGCAAGTCGCGCTGAGCGCGGCGCAGTGGCGCCAATTGGCCGACCGCCGCTTCGGCATCGGCGCCGACCAGATCCTGATCGTCGAGAAAGCGCACTCGCCCGAGGCGCAGTTCCGCTACCGGATTTTTAACGCCGATGGCGGCGAGGTCGAACACTGCGGCAATGGCGCGCGCGCCTTCGTCAAATTCGTGACCGAGAAAAAGCTGAGCGCCCAGCGCCGCATCACGGTCGAAACCATGAGTGGCATCTTGATTTTAAGCATGGGTGAAGATGGCATGATCAGCGTCGACATGCGCGCGCCCGTTTTCGAGCACGCCGCCATCGGCTTCGATGGCGAGGGCCTGCAGCCGCGCCGCGAAGGCGAGGAATCGCTGTGGCCGCTGGCCCTGGCCGGCGGCAGCACGGCCGAGCTGGCGCTGGTCTCGATGGGCAATCCGCATGCGGTGCAAATCGTGGCCGATGTCGAGACGGCGCCGGTGGCGGCGACCGGGCCCGAGATCGAAGCGCATCGGCGCTTTGCGCGGCGCATCAATGCCGGCTTCATGCAAATTGTCGACCGCCATCAGATCCGCCTGCGCGTGTTCGAGCGCGGCACCGGCGAAACGCTGGCCTGCGGCACCGGCGCCTGCGCCGCTGTCGTCACCGGCATCCGCCGCGGCCAGCTGGACTCGCCGGTCCAGGTGCAGATGCGCGGCGGCACGCTCTCGATCGCCTGGGGCGGCGCCGGCCAGCCCGTCTTTTTATCGGGACCGGCGACCACCGTGTTCGAGGGCGAGATCGAGCTCTGATTGAATTGAGGCGCAAATTTAATTGACGCTCCAGTCAATTGCTGCGCACCAAGCGGCACGCAGGGCGCAGCGCCATGCGCCTTGCCTGCCGCTCTTGCATATTACTAGTTAGTTGCCAGTTGTCAGCGCTCCACTGAACACTACGCAGCTTGCTGCGACTGCACCGTTTTCAAGCGATACAGCCGTTGCCGATAATTGCCTTCGGGCCCGCTCGGACTGCAATCGATGCCATCGAAAGTCTGGGCGACACGGTTGACGATAAAACGCTCCGATGCCGTCTGCAGCAAAATCAGGCGGCGCTTGCCGCGTCCCATGACGCCGCGGATGTCGAGAACCAGGCAATGGCCCTGGTCGGCGGCGGCGATGTCGAGCATCAGCGCTTCGGTCCGCGACAGGCCGAAGACCGCCGCCAGTTCGATCCGCGCCGTCAGCAAGGGATATTCATCGATCGCATCGCGCGTTAAATGCTCGTGCATGGCCACCGCCCAGGCTGCCGGCTCGGCACTGCCGGCCACTTTTTCCAAGAGCGCCGCCGCTTCGGCATGACCTTGGGCTTGCGCTTTTTGCAGCCAGTAAGCGGCCCGCACATCGCGCCCGGCCTCATCGCGCCGGCGGCGCCAGGCATTCATGCCGCATTCAAATTGTGCGCCCGCGTGCCCCATTTGCGCCGCCAATTCGAGATATGCATGCGCATGCGGCACGCTGCGCTGCGAGAATTCCGATTTCAGATAAATGCGGGAGAGCACGAACCAGGCGTCGGCCATGCCATGTTCGCCGGCCAGGGTCAGCCAGCGTATTGCTTTTTTGAAATTCGCCGAACCGGCGCCGCCGCTGACCCGCTGGCCCAGGTTTGTCATCTTGGCAAACGACAGCCCGAGCGCGAGCTGAGCCGCGCCATTGTTTTCCTGCGCCGCCAATTCGAGAAAATCGCGCGCCTCGGCTTGCGTGCCGCGGGCCTTGGGGTCGGCCGTATCGCCGTGGCTATTCGCCATCAACAGTTGCGCGCAGCGCGCCAGCAAGGCCGCCTCTTCGGGCGCCAGCCGCGGCGTGTCGGGGTTGGAGTTGGGCAACTGACTGGCTTGCAGCACCAGCTCGCGGGCCAGCGGCACGGCCCAGTGCAAGAACTGCGGATCGTCATGCTTATCCCAGGCTTGATCGGCCAGGGCATGGCGGGCCTGGGCGACGCCGGCATCGGCGGCGCGCAAAGTCCAGCCAGCAACTTGCGTTGCGGTTTCGACACCGGTCGTGCCGCGCTCATCCTTGATGCCGGCCAGATGGCCGCCATGTTGCGCCAGCAACCACTGGGCATCGGGCAAGCCGGCATTGGCCGCCATTTCCAGTGCCGCGATGGCCTTGGCAAACAGCGCCGTGGCAGCGCCGGCATCGGCCAGTTCGCTGGCGCCGAGCGCCAGCACCAACTGGGCAAAGACCAGGCCGGCCTGGGCCGCGCCGGCATCGAAAGCGCGCTCGTACCAGACGCGCAAGCGCGCCGCTTGCGGGCTCGCGCGGGCAATTTCATAAGGAATATGGGCGGCAATCAACTGCGCCGCCTCGTCATCGCCGCGCAAGGCTGCCCGTTCCAGCCAGTGCAAAGCCGTCACCGCGCTCTGCGGCAAACCATCGCTGCCATGCAAATACAACATGCCCAAAGTCCGCTGGGCACCGGCATCACCGGCGCGCGCAGCACGAATTACTGCCAATTCATTTCGGTTCGCCATGAATGAGAAACGCTTTCTAAAAAATTAGCCGAAGGTACAAATTTCAATTCATTAGAAATAGGCTCTGCAGCCATTATAACGTCTCTTTAATACAACATTCTACTGAGTCATCGCAATCTTGTCACAATTGCTGTGCATGATGGGCCCGAGCGCCTATATGCTCGGAACCAGCGTAGGGAAGTGAGCAGAAATGGCGTGTTGCAATAAATGCGATGCTTATATGAAATAGTGGCGGGAAATTGCGCTGTTACATAAAAACAACAAATTATCAACATTTCCACTGTTTCGGCCAACTCCGTAGGAAAATAAACGGCATTCGCAAAGACCGTCGCTAAAAAGTATTAATGTTCGATCTGCGGAGATGATCAGGACGTGGTTCAGCCAGTTCAAGAAACCGAACCGTACAAATTGATGTACCGATTTACTTTTAAAGGAATTAAAAAATGAAAAAATCCCTATTGGCACTCGCACTTTTTGGCGCATTCGCCAGTGTTGCACAAGCACAATCTTCCGTAACAATCTACGGTGACGTCGACCTGGGCATCCAGCACTACAGCAACACCACAACATCGAGCAACACACACACAGCAAAGACCGTTGAAAAAGGCGGCGACAACAGCCGTTTGGGTTTCAAGGGTACTGAAGATCTGGGCGGCGGCTTGAAAGCTGTTTTCCAATTGGAAATCCGTTACGATGCTGACACCGGCAACAACGAAAACAATACCCGTCCACTGTTCCAAGGCGAATCGCGCGTTGGTCTGCAAGGCGACTTCGGTATGGTCCGTCTGGGTCGTGGTTTGACCCCAATGGAAGCGACCAGCGCCGCTTTCGAACCATGGAGCTGGATGCCTAATCGCGTTGGTGGCTTCTCGTCTGACGTAATGGTTGCTGGCTACACAGCTTCCCCACTCGATGGCACAAACAGCTCGAAGAACCGTTTCTCGAACGGTATTTTCTATAACTCGCCAGTATTCAGCGGTTTCCAAATCAACGCTGCAATGACGACTAAAGAAGCCGGTACTTGCACCAACACCAGCTCGGCCACCACTTGCGCCTACACCGGTATCACCGCAGTTGGTGCTACTAGCCTGAAGTCGACCGCGACGACAATCACTGCTTCTTCCGAAGCGATCGCAACACCGTACTCGATCAGCGCAACTTACATCAACGGCCCTGTTGGCGTGATGGTAGCAGCTGAACGCAATGCACTCGACACCAAGTACATGAGCGCCGGCGTTTATTTCCTGCCTATCCCAACATTGAAAGTGATGGTTGACTACAGCCGTCAAGATCAAAGCAGCACCATTGTTGAAGCTTACGACAAGACAACTGCATGGTTGGTTGGTGCTAACTACACCCTCGGCGCTGGCAAGATCCTGGCTGGTTACGGTCAAAAACGCCCAGACGGTTTGACAACAACCAAGCAAACTTCGCTGGGTTACGAGCACAACCTGTCCAAGCGTACTTTCCTGTACACAGACGTCATGAACAAGAAAGCCGCTTTGTCGGCAACCAAGGCAAGCAGCGTCAACTCGATCGACGTTGGTATCCACCACAATTTCTAATCACGACGCTTGACGATAGAAGGGCTTGCCCTTTTATCGCCAGCTAAGATCGGAAATGAAAAGCGCCTCTGAGCAATCAGCGGCGCTTTTTGCATTGAGGACCGCTTTCAATCGCCGCTATTGTCCACAGGAGTAGACTCACGGTATGCTTTTGCAAGCGCCATCTCGACCGGATGGCATAAATTCAACTAGAATACAGCTCACCGGCACGGAATAGGCTACGATGCACAATGTCTTCCGCCCACCAGTTTGCGCAGTTCGCTTGTGCAATCGTTCATCAACACTTATGACATGACTCAATCCACACTCGACGTTGCCCGCTATCTTGCCGATCATCCTGAATTTTTCGAGGAACATGCCGCATTACTAGGCCAGGTGCAACTGACCAGCCCGCTGACCGGGCGCGCCGTGTCGCTGCAAGAGCGGCAAATGGAAGTGATGCGCAGCAAATACAAAGCGCTCGAATTGCAAATGGCCGAGCTGATCCATACGGCACGCGACAATGATGGCTTGTCGCTCAAGTTTCACCGCTGGGTGCTGGCCATCCTGGCTGCGCGCGGCGATGCCGATTTGCCGCGTACGCTGATCGACGGCCTGCAAACCGTGTTTGCCGTGCCGCAAGCCAGCCTGCGCCTGTGGGGAGTTGCCCCGCAATATCAGGATGCCTGGTTTGCGCAAGACGTCAGCGACGATGCGAAGATGTTCGGCACCAGCTTGCACCTGCCATATTGCGGCCCGAACAAGGACTTCGAAGCCGTGCGCTGGCTGCCCGATCCGGACAGCGTGAGCTCGACCGTCATGTTGCCGCTGCGAGCCGCCGGCAGCAACGCCGGCGAGACCTTCGGCATGCTGGTCTTTGGCGCCGACGACAGCGACCGCTTCACGGCCGATCTGGCAACCGATTTTCTGGTCAATATCGGCGAAACCGCCAGCGCTGCGCTCACCTGCCTGCGCGCCTGAAGACGGCCCCGGCCGGCGACCGCCGATGAATCCAAACGCCAGCGCAATCGCCGCTTATCTGCGCCACCTGCAGACCGTGCGCAAACTGTCGCCGCACACGCTCGACGGCTATGGCCGCGATCTGCAGCAATTGCGCCAATTGGCCGATGCCCTCGACCTGGACGCCATCGCCACCAACGATATCCGCCGCTATGCCGCCACGCTGCACGCGCGCGGACTCGAGGCGCGCTCGATTGCGCGCAAACTGTCGTGCTGGCGCGGCTTTTTCGAATGGCTGGCCGAACAAACCACCCTGGCCTGCAATCCGGTCGATGGCGTCAAGCCGCCCAAGCGCGCCAAGACCTTGCCAAAAGCGCTAGGCGTCGACGATGCCGTGCATCTGGTGTCCGCGACCACGGCGCCGCCGGGCATGCAAGCGACCCCGGAACAGATCTGCAACCACGCGATGTTCGAATTGCTCTATTCGAGCGGTTTGCGGGTGGCCGAACTGGTTGGCGTCGATCTGCGTTACACGCGCATCGAGGCCGGTGGCCATGTCTCGGCCGGCTGGCTCGACCTCGACGGCGGCGAAGTGACCATTACCGGCAAGGGCCAGAAGATGCGCAGCGTACCGGTCGGCCAGGCGGCCCTCGCGGCCATCAAGGCCTGGCTGCCCGTGCGCGCCACGCTGGTCAGGCAGGACGACAGCGGCGACGCCGCCGCCCTGTTTGTCAGCAGTCGCGGAACCCGGATCTCGCCGCGCCTGGTGCAATTGCGCCTGAAAGCGCATGGCCAGGCGCTCGGCATCCCGGCCAATGTCCATCCGCACGTCTTGCGCCACTCGTTTGCCTCGCACGTCTTGCAATCGTCGGGCGACTTGCGCGCGGTGCAAGAAATGCTCGGCCATGCGTCGATTACCTCGACACAGGTGTATACTGCGCTCGATTTTCAGCGCTTGGCGCAAGTCTATGACAGCGCCCATCCGCGGGCGAAGAAAAAACCGTTGTAAACAATAAGGCTGTGAACGCTATGGCAATGATTCCGACCACCATCCTGACCGGCTTTCTGGGCGCCGGCAAGACGACGCTGCTCAACCGTATCCTGCACGATCAGCATGGCCACAAGATTGCGGTCATCGAAAATGAATTTGGCCAGGAAAATATCGACAATGAAATCCTGGTCCAGGACAGCGTCGAACAAATCGTCGACATGAATAACGGCTGCATTTGCTGCACCGTGCGCGGCGACCTGATCGTGGCGCTGTCGAACCTGGCCCAGCGGCGCGATGCCGGCGAACTGCATTTCGACTACGTCATCATCGAGACTACCGGCCTGGCCAATCCGGGGCCGGTGGCGCAAACCTTTTTCATGGATGAAGAAGTGTCGAGCCATTATCTGCTCGACGCCATCGTGACCGTGGTCGATGCCCGCCACGCCATGACGCAACTGGACAACTATGAAGAAGCGCAGCGCCAGATCGGTTTCGCCGACAAGATCCTGTTATCGAAAACCGACCTCATGAGCGCCGAAGAGATCGCGCGTCTGAGCCAGCGCCTGGCCCGCATCAATCCGCGCGCGCCGATCGGCCGCGTCGAGTTCGGCAATGCCGGCATCGACGCCGTGCTCAATCTGCGCGGCTTCAATTTGAATGAAAAACTCGAAATCGATCCGGCTTTCCTGGCCGAGACGGAAGAGCATGTGCATGACGCCAGCTGCGCTGCGCACTGCGCGCACGGTGACCATGGGCACGCCGATGAGCACGCCGATGAGCACGACCATGCGCACGCGCACGGCCATGCGGCGGCCAGCCACAGCGACGACATTGCCGCCTTTGTATTCAATAGCAACAAGCCGTTCGACAGTGCCAAACTCGATGAATTTTTAGCCGCCATCGTCCAGGTCTACGGCCCGGCCATGTTGCGCTATAAAGGCATCCTCTATATGGCCGGCGCGGAACACAAAGTCGTCTTTCAAGGCGTTCATCAGCTAATGGGCAGCGATCTGGGCGGAAAATGGGGGCAAGATGAGATTCGCTACAGCAAAATGGTATTTATTGGTAAAAATCTGCCAAAAGACATTTTTATTCGCGGCCTGGAACAATGTTTAGTATAAACTAGCCGGGTTTTACGCAAGCGACCTTGATTTAGCCAAATCATCGTAAGGAGACAAAAATGACAGCGTTAAAAAATCTACCGGCAGCAAGCACCATCGACCGCTTGCCTGTCAGGGACACGCTAGGGAATCATCCCGCAACATTGCATGGTGTCATGCCTATCCGGCCCAAACCAGAGCGAAATCAAACCTGGCTTGGCCAGTAGTGGTAAAGTTTGTCGATACATGGACAAAACGTAGCAAGCAAGCGGCAGCAGCTACTAAAATATGCGCCGAAGAGGGCCGCCGGAACGATCCGGCCGCCAGCCAGGCACGGGCTGATGACCGAAGCAGAAAATACCGGCAAGCAATACCCGCAAGCGCAGCAAAACCACTAAATCAGCGTCCGGCGCATCTGCCGCAATAGCTGATAAAATTGAAAAACCCTTGCAGTGAAAGTAGGCGAAGTGACTACCAAATCCAACAAAGCGACGTCGGCAGCGACCGACAATGTGGCCATCCTGAGCGAAGAAGAAATTCGCGCGATGCCCGAAAAAGACTATATGAACCCGGCCCAGCTGGCGTTCTTCAAGGCACGCCTGCAGCAACTCGAAAAGGAGTTGCTCAAAAATGCAGGAGAGACCACCGAGCACTTGCGCGAAACCGTGCTGGTGCCCGATCCGGCCGATCGTGCCACGATCGAAGAAGAGCACGCGCTGGAATTGCGTACGCGCGACCGCGAGCGTAAATTGCTCAAGAAGGTGCAGCAATCGATCGCCACCATCGATGCCGGCGATTACGGCTGGTGCGAAGAAACGGGCGAGCCGATCGGCGTGCCACGCCTGATCGCGCGTCCGACCGCCACCTTGTCGCTTGAGGCGCAACAACGGCGCGAACTCAAGCAAAAACTCTACGGCGATTAATCGACCGTTCCCGCAGCGCTGGCCGTGATGCACGCGGCCAGCGCCTCTTGCCCCGCCACCGTTGCCATGCCTGTGCCCCCGTTCCAGCCCGTTTCTGCCCTCCCCGCTCTTTTTTCACCTCTTTTTTCGCCGTCTTTTCAATCTCCTTTTGCCCGCCTGTTTCACCGGCGTTCGTGGCACGCCCAAAAATAAGGCCATGCAAATATGCCGTACTGCCGGTACTGTGGCGCCAAAAAATCGGGTAAGCTCCTTCTGCCTGCCAATTTATTATGAGCAGGCAAAGCCGAACAAGCGCCCGCGCGCCTGCCCGGCTTGTTGCTTGCCGAACAGGCGGCGCTGTGCCGGCAGCCGTCGACGGCGAGGTGTGCGCTGGTGGCACAGATCATCGATTTTGATTGCTTAAGAGCAGGAACACCGTGGGCATTTTTTCATTTTTCAAGCGGCGCCGCACCACCGCGGCCAGCGAGGCGGACGATTTGCTGCAATCGGCACTGCCGCCGCCGGCCAGGCAGCGCGCCCCCGCCGGCGCCGACAAGGAAGCGGCCTTGCGCGACATTGCCCGCGCCACCGCCTTGAAAATCGATGCGATCGAAGCGGCGATGTCGTTCGATATTTTTCATGCGCCCGAGCCGCCATGGAGCAGACGGCCGCCGCGCCGCGCCGCCGGCGACAGTCCCGCACCAAGCCCCGACGAGCAGTGGCAACCGGCGCCAAGCCCGATGGCCGCGCCGATTGAAGAAATTGCCATGGCTTATGCCAGGCAAGAACTCGAGACGGTCGAGCAAAATCTGCAGGCCGCCTTGCGGGCCCAGCCGCGCGCGGCCGGCACCCGCGGTTGCTGGTCGATGTTGCTGGATTTTTATCAAATCACTGGCAATGCGGCCCAATTCGACAATCTGGCCATCGATTACGCCAGCACATTCGAAACCTTCCCGCCGCTGTGGTCGAACAGCCGTTACCGCATCGCCGGCGAGACCGGCGCCCCGTCCTATACGGGAGTAATGCCGACCCTGGCCCTGCCCGCCATCGTCGACGGCACCATCAACGCCCAATGCGACCGCCTCGCGCAACTGGCCATCGCCCACCCGATCATCCGCATCGAATTTGTCGCCGTCACGCAGGCCGATGCTGCCGGTTGCCAGGCCCTCATCGGCTTATTGAAAAATTTGCAACAGTCGCAGCGCGAACTGATCCTGGTGGGCGCCGCCGAGATGTGCCGGCTGCTACGCAGCCAAGTCCGGATTGGCCGGCGCGATGCCGATGCGCCGTGGATTTTGCTTTTGGAAATATTGAAATTATCGCAACGCGAAAAAGACTATCGCGAAACCAGCGTCGATTACCGCGTCACTTACAATGTCTCGGCACAGCCCTATGAAAAGCCGGGCGCGGTATTCCTGGCCGATGCCCAAAACCGGCAAACCCCCGGTTCGCCCGACCGTTTCATGATGCCGGTGGTCGTCAGCCCTCAGGCCTGCCCGGCCCTGCTCGAGAAAATTGCGGCCTATGCTTCGCGCACGGCAATTGTGGTGCTCGACTGCTCGCGCCTGGCGCGCGTCGATTTCGAGGCCGCCGCCACGCTGCTGGCCGGCTTGCAGGCATTGGCCGGCGCCGGCAAGACAATTGAATTACATGACGTCAACCATCTGGTGGCGACCTTGCTCGGCATCTTGCATTTCAATGAAATCAGTAAAATATTGCATCACAGATACTGATTTACATTCATGCATTACATCCACATATCATGCTGACGATGCTTGAAATTCTGTAGCCCGATCCCCATGTTTATCGACGATACGCAAGAACGGGCAACAATAAGCAAGGACAGGCACTCCGATCACAGGGATACGTATGGAACAATTTCACGGCACGACAATCTTATCTGTCCGGCGCGGCAATATGGTGGCGATCGGCGGCGATGGCCAGGTTACCTTGGGCAATATCGTCATGAAAGGCTCGGCGCGCAAGGTGCGCAAGCTGTATCACGGTAAAGTGCTGGTCGGCTTTGCCGGCGGCACTGCCGACGCCTTCACCCTGCTCGAGCGCTTCGAGGCCAAGCTCGAAAAACACCAGGGCCATCTGATGCGCGCCTCGGTCGAACTGGCCAAGGACTGGCGCACCGACCGCATGCTGCGACGCCTCGAAGCCATGCTGCTGGTGGCCGACAAGGAGAGCACGCTGGTCATCACCGGCAACGGCGACGTGCTCGAACCCGAAGACGGCATCGGCGCCATCGGCTCCGGCGGCACCTACGCGCAATCGGCGGCCAAGGCGCTGCAGGAAAACACCAGCCTGTCGCCGGCCGAGATCGTCAAGAAATCGCTGACCATTGCCGGCGAACTGTGCATTTACACCAATCTGTCGCATACCATCGAGACCCTGGACCCAGCATGAACATGACCCCTCAAGAAGTCGTCTCGGAACTGGACAAGCATGTGGTCGGCCAGGACCGCGCCAAGCGCGCCGTCGCCATCGCCCTGCGCAACCGCTGGCGCCGCCAGCAGGTGCAAGAGCCGCTGCGCCACGAAATCACGCCGAAAAACATCTTGATGATCGGCCCCACCGGGGTCGGCAAGACCGAGATCGCGCGCCGCCTGGCCAAACTGGCCGATGCGCCCTTCATCAAGATCGAAGCGACCAAATTTACCGAAGTCGGCTATGTCGGCCGCGACGTCGACACCATCATCCGCGACCTCGTCGATATCGGCATCAAGCAGACCCGCCAGGCCGAGATGAAAAAAGTGCGCACGCGGGCCGAGGACGCGGCCGAAGACCGCGTGATCGACATCCTGGTGCCGCCGGCGCGCGATTTCGGCTTTCATGTCGATCCGGCCACGCTGCCAGAAGGCAGCGCTCCGAGTGGCGCCACGGCGCGCCAGACGCTGCGCAAGCGCTTGCGCGAAGGCAGCCTGAATGAGCGCGAAATCGAAATCGAGGTCAGCGAAGCCGGACCGCAAATGGAAATCATGGCGCCGCCCGGCATGGAAGAAATGACCGAGCAGATCAAGAGCATGTTTTCGGGCGCGGCCAGCGGGCGCAAGAAAATGCGCAAGATGAAAATCGGCGAGGCCATGAAAATCCTGGTCGAAGAAGAGGCGGCAAAACTGGTCAACGATGACGAGCTCAAGCAAAAAGCCATCTTCAATGTCGAGCAGAACGGCATCGTCTTTCTCGACGAGATAGACAAGATTGCCAGCCGCTCCGAAGCCGGCGGCGCCGAAGTCTCGCGCGCCGGCGTCCAGCGCGACCTGCTGCCGCTGGTCGAAGGCACGACCGTCAACACCAAATACGGCATCATCAAGACCGACCACATCCTGTTCATCGCATCGGGTGCCTTCCATCTGGCCAAGCCGTCGGACCTGATCCCGGAACTGCAGGGCCGTTTCCCGATCCGGGTCGAACTCGATTCACTGTCGATCGCCGACTTCGTCGCCATCCTGACCGGTACCGACGCCTGCCTGACCAAGCAGTACATCGCCTTGCTGGCGACCGAAAACGTACAGCTCGAATTTACCGACGATGGCATCACCCGGCTGGCCGAAATCGCCTATGCCGTCAATGAGCGCACCGAAAATATCGGCGCGCGCCGGCTCTACACGGTGATGGAAAAACTACTGGAAGAAATATCGTATTCGGCCAGTGCCAGCAAAGACCTGGTCGTCAGCGTCGATACCGCCTACGTCAATGCCCGCCTCGATGCGCTGGCCGTAAACGAAGACTTGTCGCGCTACGTGCTGTAGGCAGGATGGCCGGCAAGCGGCCGCTCGCTGCGCACTCATTGCGCACTGATGCAGTCCGCTCTCAGCGACCCGGCGGCGTCGGCGTCACGGTCGTGGTGCCGGTACGCGGCAATGGCGGTGAAGCGGTCGGCACATTCACCGTGGCCGCCGCAGGCGGTGGCGTGGCAGGCGTTGCCGGCGGCGCGATGACCTGCGCCGGTGCCGCCATCTGCACGCCTGGGCTCGGCGTCGGCATGTTGGCGCCCATGTTTGCCACATTGTTTTGCACCGGCGGCAGATCGGGCAGATCAAGCCGCTTTTGCAGGCCGCCGTCGCGCAGCACCACATGGCGCGTGAAAATTTCCTCTACCGTCACACCGGGTGCGAGCACCCCGCCGACACCGAGCGCCACAGCCGGCTTGCCGTCGACCGACAAGATCGCCGCACTGCGCTGGCCCTGATTGTCGGCCACGATGCCTTTGAGCTGATAATTGCTGGCCGCCGCCGCGCTGCCGCCAAACAAGGCGGCCGCGGCGTCCATTGCCAGCGGCGGCGCCCCTTTCGGACCCAGCGCCGCCACCGCGCGCATCGGCGGCTTGGTCGCCTGCAAAACCCAATAGGCGAGCGACATGCACAGGGCGATAAACAGCAGAAAGCTGGCAAACTGGGGCGAACGCGGCGAGAAGTGCTTCATACTGTTCCTAACGAACCAATTGATTAATTTCGATAATCGGCATCAGCACCGCCAACACGATCAGCAACACAACAACCCCCATCGCCAGGATCAGGGCCGGTTCCAGCAGACCGGCAATGGTCAGCGTGCGCCGCTCCAGATCCTGCTCCTGGGCGCTGGCCGCGCGTTCCAGCATGGCCGGCAACTGGCCGGTGATTTCGCCGGCCCGTATCATATGGATCAGCATAGGCGGGAAATGCTTTTGCGCCGACAGCGCGCGCGCCAGGCTGACGCCTTCGCGCACGCTGTTGGCGGCCTCCTCGACCAGCTCGCGCATGGCGACATTGGACAAGGTGTCGCGGCTGGTCTGCAAGGCCCGCAAGATCGGCACCCCCGATCCGGTCGTAATGGCCAGGGTACTGGCAAAGCGCGCCGTATTCAGGCTGCGCTCGAACTTGCCATACAGCGGCGCCGTCAACAGCCAGGTGTGCCAGCGCAAGCGGGTGGTGCGGTTGCGCAGCGCGCGGCGCCACGCATACATCAAGCCGATGACCACAGCCAGCACTATAAAACCTTGATGGCGCACAAAGTCGGAAATGCCAAGCATGATGATTGTCAGCAGCGGCAGCTTTTGCTTGGTGTTGGCGAACACCGAAACGATTTGCGGCACCACATAGGTCAACAGGAAAATGACGATCGCAAATGCCACCACCGTAACGATGGCTGGATAGGTAAAGGCCAGCCGGACTTTTTGCACCAGCACATTGCGCCGCTCGAGGTAGTCGGCCAGGCGCGACAGCACGCGCGACAACTGGCCGATCTGTTCGCCGGAGGCCACCAGCGCCCGGTAAATGTCGGCAAAATCGCGCGGGTGGTGCGACAGGGCTTCCGAAAACGAGGCGCCGCCCATCACGTCCGAGCGGATCGATGCCACCAGATCGCGCACATACGTGCGCTCGGCCTGCTCCAGCAGCGCCGAAAAAGCCTGCTCGAGCGGCAATCCGGCTTCCAGCAGACTGGCCAGCTGGCGCGTAAACAAGGTCAGCTCGGTGGCCGAGAGCTTCTCGCCAAAGCGCTGCCGTCCACCGCCCTCGACCTCGGCCGCGATCTGCTCGACCGTAATCGGCAACATCCCCTGCACGCGCAGGTCGGCGCGCGCCGCACGCGCACTGTCGGCATTGACGACACCTTTCTTGGTGGCGCCGACTGGATCTACGGCTTCATAACGAAATGCTGGCATCGGTCATCTACTTTTCATTTACAGCGCACCATGAATACGGCATGCGCCTCTGACCGGCACTGATTCACGCATGATTCAACGCTGATCGCCGCCTTGTTGCGCATTCTGTTTTGCATCGTCATTCTTTCGCCACGCGCAGCACTTCGGCCAGCGTCGTCGTGCCGTCCTGCAGCCAGCGCTCGCCGTCTTCGCGCATCAATTGCATGCCGTCGCTTCTGGCGGCATCGCGCACCTCGGCTTCCGAGGCCCGGTTGTGAATCTGCGCCCGGATCTGGTCCGTGGTACGCAGCAATTCGTAAATCCCGACCCGCCCGGCATAGCCCGATTTTCCGCACTGATCGCAACCGACCGCGTGCCAGTGCTGGCCGTCGTGGCGCCGGCAGTGCACGCACAGTTTGCGCACCAGGCGCTGCGCCAGCACCCCGAGCAGGGACGACGACAGCAGAAACGGCTCGATCCCCATGTCAAGCAGACGGGTCACGGCGGCGGCGGCATCGTTGGTATGCAGCGTCGCCAGCACCAGATGGCCGGTCAGCGATGCCTGCACCGCGATCTGCGCGGTTTCCAGATCGCGGATTTCGCCGATCATGATGACGTCGGGATCCTGGCGCAAGATGGCGCGCAGCGCTTTCGCAAAACTCATGTCGATGCGCGAGTTCACTTGCGTCTGGCCGACGCCGGCCAGATCGTATTCGATTGGATCTTCGACCGTCAGGATATTGGTGGTCGAGGCATTCAGGCGCGACAGTCCCGCATACAGCGTAGTGGTCTTGCCGGAACCGGTCGGCCCGGTGACCAGCACGATGCCGTGCGGTTGCGTGATCAGGCCGTCGAATTGCTCGAGCATCGGCAGACTCATGCCCAGATGCTGCAAATCGAGCCGGCCGGCTTCCTTGTCGAGCAGACGCAGCACCGCGCGTTCGCCGTGGCCGGTCGGCAGCGTCGACACCCGCACATCGACCGGTTTGCCGCCGACGCGCAACGTGATGCGGCCATCCTGCGGCAGGCGCTTTTCGGCGATATCGAGCTGGGCCATGATCTTGATGCGCGAAATGAGCGAGGCATGGATCGCTTTCTTTGGCCGCACGACATCGCGCAAACTGCCGTCGATGCGGAACCGCACGACCGAGGTCTGCTCGAACGGCTCGATGTGAATATCGGATGCCCCCTCGCGCAAAGCCTGCGTGAGCAGCGCATTGATCATCCGGATCACGGGCGCATCGTCGCTCGACTCGAGCAGATCCTCGATCGCCGGCACGTCCTGCATCAGCTTGGCCAGGTCCAGATCGGCTTCGAATTCATCGACCACTTGCGCGGCATCGCTGCCGGAGCCGGCATAGGCGGCGGCAATCGCCGCTTCGAGCTCGGCCTGCGGCATCGGGCGCAAGCTCACGCGGCCGAAACGCCGCCCCACTTCGGCAATCGCCGAGGGCGGCGTAACGGCGCACGTCCACAGCTCGACGGCAAGCGGGGCAGTCTCGCTTTGCTTGGCCAGCAACATGAAGTCGCGGGCGTAAGCGTACGGTAAAAGGCGGGCGGCGCTCATCTTATTTGGCCGGTTCCGCAGTCGTGGCATCGCTCGCCGCCGGTGCCGGTGCCGGTGCCGGGGCAGACGCCGGAGCCGGGGCCGACGCCGGCGCCAATACCGGGGTCGCGGCGACAGGCTTGGACTGCTTATCCTGCGGGAACAGCTGCAGCAGCTGGCCGCCGGCCGGGCGCCCGTTCTTCAACGGCCCGAGCTCCGGCGTGCCGTAATCGGGGATGATGGGCGCCGGCAATGGATCGGCCTCTTTCTGGATGTTGGCCGCCTCGCTGCGCATGTAATCATAACGGTCGTTCAGCAAGACCGCATCATCGTCGGCATTGCGCACGATGGTCGGACGCAGAAATACCATCAGATTCGTTTTGCTGCGGCTACGCGTCTGATAGCGGAACAGCCAGCCGAGGTAAGGGATATTGCCCAGCAGCGGGACCATGGCATAGGTATCGGAAGTGCTGTCCTGGATCAGGCCGCCCAGCACCAGGATATGGCCGTTGTCGGCCAGCGCATTGGTTTCGATCGCGCGCTTGTTGGTGATGATGCCGGTGGTGCTGCTGGTGCTGGCGATCGACGAACTCTCCTGGTAAATCTTCATCTTGATCGTGCCGCCTTCGGAAATCTGCGGCTTGATCGTCAACTGAATCCCGATGTCCTTGCGCTCGATGATCTGGATCGGCGTCGAGCTGGTAGTGGTCGTGTAATAGCCGGAGACGAACGGCACGTTCTGGCCGACCATGATTTTTGCTTCTTCATTATCGAGCGTGAGCAGATTCGGCGTCGACAGGATATTGGCATTGCTCTGCCCGGCCAGCGCATGCGCCACCACAGCCAGCGAGCTGTCGACCGTCCACTCGATACCCAATTCGGCCGATTTGTCGGCCGTCAGCTCGACGATCAGCACTTCGATATACACTTGCGCGCGGCGCACGTCGAGCTGGTCGATCACGCTGCGCAGATTGCGGTAAATCGGTTCACTGCAGGTAATGATCAAAGTGTTGGTGGCGGCGTCGGCCTGGATGAAGCCGGCCATGCCGCCGGTAGACAGGTTGTTCGACGAAGCATTGGCGCCCGAGCCGCTGGCGGCGCCGGTGCCGGAGCCACTGGCGCCGCCAGTCGATGACGAAGACGAGATCGAGGTCGAGCTCAGCGAACCGCTGCTCAGGCCGCCGCTGTTGCTGCCGCTGTTACCACTGCCGCTGCTATTCCCGGTGCCAGTTCCGGTTCCGCCGCCGCTACCGCTGCCGCTATTGGTCGGATTGCTCGTCAGCGTCGAGGTGTCCGACGAAATCACGGCGCGCAGCGTCTGCGCCAGCTTGGTCGCCTCGGCATTTTTCAGGTACACCACATGGACATTGCCGCGCTGCGCGGTCGGCTGGTCGAGTTTGGCGATCAGGGCCCGGGCCAGGCTGGCGCGCGCCGACGACGGCGCCCGCAGTACCAGCGAATTGGTGCGCGAGTCGGCCAGCAGGCTGATGCGCCCGGCGTCGGCCGGGCCGCTCGTGTTATCCATCAGGCGCGTGACCATCGCGGCCAGGTCGGCGGCAATCGCATACTGCACCGGCACCACCGCGATATCGCTGCTCGAGGGAACGTCGAGCGCACTGATGATGCGGCCCAGGCGTTTCAGGTTGTCGGCATAATCGGTGATGATCAGCGTGTTGTTGCCGGGATTGGCATTGATCGTGTTATTCGGTGACACCAGCGGTCGCAGCACCGTCACCATGCTGCTCGGCGACTCGTAATTGAGACGGAAAATCTGGGTCGCGATCTGGTCGCCCTTGAGCGCCGTACCGCCGCCGACTGTCGTCGGCCCCGGCTGCACCTTGGCATCGGCCTCCGGCACCACTTTGGCAAAGCCATCGCCAAGCACGATGGCATAGCCCTGCAGCCGCAATTGCGAACTGAGCAGGCTGAAGGCCTGGGCCTTCGACAGCGGCTTTTCCGACACCAGCGTCAGCGTGCCCTTGACGCGCGGATCGATGATGAAGGTGGTATTGGTGTAATGGCCGACGGCCTTGATCACCGATTCGATATCGGCGCCGACAAAATTGAGCGCCGCATCGTCGCGCATCGCGGTGCGCGCCGGCGGTGCCGGTTGCGCCCGGGCCGGCACGCTGACCAGCGTCGCCGCGCTGCACAGCAAGGCCAGCGTCAGCGGTGCCAGCGGGGTCAATAAAGAAGACCGGGAAATGGAGGAGTGATGTAGTTTCGATTTTTTCATTAGAATTCTAACGCGATAAAATTTTTGTCGCCTTCTTTGCGCCGCTGACCGAGCAAATTCAACATATTTGCCAGCCTCTCTTCTTGCCCGGTTTCGGCGCTGGCCTTGCCAGAAAACCGAAAACGTCCATTATCCAACATTCCCGTACCAGACAGCAGCAACGGGCCGTTGACTGTCGTCAATGCAATTCGTGCCTGCGCGCCATGCCAATCAAATACCATCTGATACGCCCCAAGCGGGCGGATCGACGACAGTTGCGATGCCACATCATCGAGCCGCAAGCTCATGCGTCCGTCAAGATACAGTGCCGAGCCATGCATGCCCACCGACAAGGCACTCCACGACAGCTGCATCTGCCCGGTCGGCGCCAGCGTATTGAGCGGGGCGCCAAGGCCGGCCAGGCCTGAAATCGGCAAATCGAGCAGCCCCGGTGCCACATCCCAATGCGTCCAGCCGCCGCGCACCATCACCGGCTGCGGCATCGCCACCGGATTGCTCAGCTCGAGCTCGACCTGCCCCAGCAATAACAGCGGCGACAAGCGCCAGCTGAAGCGCCCCGGCAACAATGGCGTGACGGCATCCTTGCCGCTCGGCGCGCCGCCAATAAACGCCGAACCGCGCCACAGAGTACCTGTCGCATCGCCAAGCGTCAAACGACCGCCGCTCTGGCGCTCCAGGGCACTGGCCAGCCAGGCGGCAGGACAATACGCAAGCACGGTCAACAAGATTGCAAACAGGCCCGCCGCCAGCCATGGCAGGGCCGCACGCACTTTATTCATTTTTCTTCAGACGCAAAGTCAGTGTCGCATTGACGATGCCCGGCACCGCTTGCGCCGTGACGTTGGCTTCCTGTACCGAAATACGCGCACTGTGCTGGACATCATCGAGCCAGGCCAATAGCGTGGCGAAGGCAACGCCATTTAACTGAACTTTGGCGAAATCGCCCATCAAGGCCACGCTTTGCGCCGCCAGACCATGGCGCGACAGGCTTTGTTCGATACTGTCGTGGGCCGCCGGCGCCGCCGTTTTGCCGGCCAGGGTCGACGCTTCGAGTACCAGCGCCCGCATTTGCGCGTTTTGCTCGCGCAGCAGGGGCAAGCTGCGTTCGAGTTGCGCACGGCCGGCGATGGCCGGCGCCAACAGTAATAAATACGCCAGCGCCAGCAATAACAGCGCCGCGCCCGCCGTCAGGTAATTGCGCTCCTGGCGGCTGCGCGCGTCCCAAAAAACACTCCAGCGCGCCTGCAATGGCGCCAGCCGGGCAACCGCACTGGCCAATTGCCTGCGCATTTCGCTTGTCATCTCGCTTTTCATCTCGTTTGTCATCGTGCTGTGCATTTCGCTTTGAATTTCATTTTCCGCTCTTGATTTGCCAGACGCCGCTGGCCTGCTGGCTCAGCGACAGATTATGTGCCGCCAATGCCATCTTCATCGCCTCGAACGGGGTCTCGCCATCGTTCTTGAAGCGCACCAGCAGCGCCCGCTCCTTGTATTCGAGCGCCGCAATGCTGGCATGATTTGGCAAGCCATTCCAGAGCTGGCCGAAGGCAGCCGCCAGCGCCACGAAATCGTCGCTGGCCAGTTGCCCCGAGTCGGCTCTGGCTGCCGCCACTTTTTGCCGCATCTGCAGCAGCGGGTCGATCACCACCGCTTCTTTCGGATAGGCCGATTTGTACGTTTGCAGCAGTAAAAAGCGCTGGGTATCGGCGTCGCGTTTCAAGCGCCACCAATCGCCATTGAGGACAAGGACATTCATCAGCATCAGCAGCGCCGCCAGTCCGATCGGCCAGCGCCAGCGGCGCCAGTCGACGCCGCCGACCAGCCCGAGATCGAGCCCGGCGGCCAGATCGGGCGGCGGCGCAGAAGCGTCGGGCAGCCAGTTGGCCCAGTGATCGGGCGCCAGCGTCACGCCGCTCAGGCCGCCGGCATCGGCGGCGCGCTGATACGATGCCAGCTGGGCCGGCGGCACAAACAACTGCACACTGGCCTCGGGCGCCAGCGCCCGCAGCGCCTGCAAGACCTGCAACGCGGCCGCCTCGGGCACGGCGCCGGCCTCATTCAATGCCGGCTTCGATACTTTGTCCGATACTTCGTGCGATACCGCCAGGCCGACGCCATCATAACGCCCCAGGCGCAAGCTCAATTCGAGTTCGCCATTGTCGCCGGCCTCGCCGACGGCGGCATACAGCATGTCGGGGGCCAGCGGCAGGCACAGCTGCGACGGCAGCACGCTGATGCGGCGCGCGCCCTGGGCCTGCAAGGCTTGCACCAGCCGCACCAGCCACGCGCGCTCGACCACCGCCACCCGCAGCAAGCCGTCGCCCTGCTCGCCGGCCAGCGGCGCCGGGCCGGCGGCAACCACGACGCAGTCGGCCGGATCGGAAATCAACTGTTCTTCGATCAGATTGGGCAAGGCCGCTTTCAAGCGCTTGCCGCCCAAGGGCGGGGCCTTGACGCGCAGCAGACTGACATCGCTGGCGGCGAGCAACAGCACGACGCGCGAGGCCAGTGCGATCACCGCGGCCAGGCTGCCCAACAATCCCGCGCCTTGCTGCATGACGGTTCCGCTGTCGGCGACCAGGGCAAAGCGGCATGCCGGCGCCAGCAGAGCGCCATCGGCAAGCTCGACGCTCACGCGGGACGGGTGGCGGATATACAATGTACTCAAGTCGTCTCTCTTTCGATGATCGATAGATTATTCATGTGCTCAAATAGGCTCAATTCTCGCGCACCCACACCACCGTACTGGTATTGATATTACGTTGCAATAAAGCCAGCGTCTGCAGCGATGCACGATCGAGTTTGACACGCCCGACGACAAAAAAGAAATCGGTCTCGGTGGCGATGCTGTCACTCAATGTCACCGCCTTGCCATGCATGCGCGCCTTGAAATCGGCGATATTCTTGAAATACGCGCGGTCGCGCTGCAGCACCAGGGCACGGGCATCGGCCATCGACAGCAGCGGCATCACCGCCGCCAGCACTTCGGGCGAAGCCGTGTTGACATTGATCTTGGTCGGCGACACCGGCAAGAAGGCGACATGATCCTGCAAACGATCCCTGACCTCGACCGACAAACCCGGCACCGCCAGCAAATCGTCGATCTGCGTCATCGGCATCAGCGTCGGCTCCACATTGCCGGCGCTGGTGCCGGTGCTGGTGGTGCTGCTGGTGCTGCTGGTGGTACTGGTGCTACTGCTGGTAGTGCTGGTGCCGGCGGCGGTACTGCCGCCGCTGCTGGCCACCACCATGGCCGCGATACGCTCGGCCAGTTCCGGTTTTTGGTTCAAATTAATCAACAGGCGCCGCAAGATCGCCAGCTCGATCGGATCGACCATGCCATTGCGCGCCAGATTGCACAGATTGTAACGTGCCTGTGCGTCCACGATATTGCCCGACAAAGAGGCATCGGTGCTGTCGCCGCCAATCGGGCTTTTTTCGATATAGTCGTCCAGGCGCGTATCGGCCAGAGTCACCGCCCACGGCTCGCCCATATGGTCGACGCTCGAATAGCGCTTATCCTCGCGCAAAATCAGCCGCGCCCAGTCGAGCGCGCCACGCAAAATCCACTTCGTCTGCAATTGCAGGCGCTGGTTTTCCATCGACCGCACCTGGACCTGCTGCTGCCAGAACAAGCTGGCAACAATGGTGATGGCCAGCGCCGTCAACAGCATGGCGGTAATGATCGCCACCCCGCGCTGGCGCCGCTTGTCGACGATGCCCGCACGGCGGCTCATACGGCCCCCAGCAAAAAGACTTTCACGACGCCGCTTTCCAGACCGCGCAGCTGCAAGCTGACCTTCAGGCCGACCGGGTTGGCGAAGGCCGCCGCCGCCGACAGCAGCGGGGTGGCGCCGGTGGTGCTGGTGGTGCTGCTGGTCAGGCTGGCAATGGCGCCCGACAGCGAGATCAGGCCCGCGCCCGCCGGCGTGGTCGCGCTCGAACCGGCCGTCATCGGGTCCGCTTCGCTGCTGCCGGTGTCGACCACGCGCCAGCCGGGCCCATCGCTTTGCCATTGCAGTATTTCCATCGCCGCCACACCCGATTGCAGCACCACCATTTGCGCCGTGTCGGTATCGGCCAGCGCCGCCTGCCACAAGGTATCGAGCACCGAGAGGTCGCGCGTGGCGACCGATTCGCGCCGGCTCAGCACGCCGTCCTTGAGCCGGAAAGCCACCACTTGCAAGCGCGTCGGCTGGTCGTCGGCAAAGACGCGGCGCACCAGGATCAGGCGCTGGGCATCGGCCACCACGGTCTTGCGATTGCCAAGGTCGCTACTGCGCACAAAATGATCGCAATCGCTTTGCAATTGCGCAAACGCCAGTTGCATGCCCCGCGTTTGCTCCATGTCCGCACTGAGCGCGACGCGCGAGCGGATGATGCTGTCCAGGCCGCGCCAGCCGAGCACCGCGACCACCGCCAGAATGGTGATGGCAACCAGCAGCTCGATCAGGGTAAAGCCGCGCGCCGCATCCGGAGCCGGTGCCAGAGGCTGCGCGCGGGCCGCCAGCGCCTCAGCCATTGGGCACCACCTGCACCAGCTTGATGATGCGCCGCTCCAGATTGCCGGCCTCAAATACCGCGACCTCGACGCGCCGGAAATTCTGGTTCGGCGTGGTCAGCACTTCTTCGGCACACACCAGATGCAAATTGCCTTGCGAACAGTCGAAACTGCGCCTGCCGATCGCCGGAAATTCATGACCGAGGCGGATTTGCACCAGACGGTTTTCGGCCGACCAGGTCGCCATCATGGCGGTCCGCAGGCTGGCGCTGTTTTGCGTCAGGCTGCCGACCGCGCGCAGCGAAGCGCCCAGCGAAGTGCCGACGATGACCAGCGCCACCAGCACCTCGAGCAGCGTGAAGCCGCCGGCCGGCCGGCGCGGGCCGTTGCGCCCGGTATTGCACCCGGTATTGCACCGTATATTGCGCAGCAAAAGCGGCAAGGGGAAAAGAGAAGGCGGCATCGCAGCTCAATCGACAACGAAATGGCCGATGCCGTCGGCGCGGATGGCAACGCTGGCCTCGCCCGCCGACAGCGTCAGAACAAAGGGCTTGTCGACCGGTTCGCGGCCGAATGTGATGCGCAGCGGAGTCTGGCTATCGGCCGCCGGCGGATCGATCGCCAGCCCGACCGGCGCCAGCTTGAACGGGCGTTCGCGCAACAACTCGTCAGTCATGGTTTGCCATTTATTTTCATCGCGCAGCAAAAAACGATAGTGGTCGGACTCGGCCTCGAACGCAATCATGCGGTTGCGCACAATCGCTTCATCGCGCGCCAGCTGCAGCAGCAGGGCGATACGCTGGGCTTCGTTTTGCAAATTCTGTCTGGCGCTAGGCATCGCATTGACCGACACCATGCCCAGGATGATGCCGGCAATTACCAGTACCACCAGCAATTCGAGCAGGGTGAAACCGCCTTGCCAGCACGCGCCGCAACGGCGCGGCCTGCATCCGTTTATGGCTCCCACGATCCGATATCGGCGTCAATACCGCTACCGCCGGGCTGGCCGTCAGCGCCCAGGGAAAAGATATCGATTTCGCCTTTGACGCCCGGCGACAGATACAGATACGGGTTACCCCATGGATCTTTCGGCAATTTGTCGATATAGCCGCCGGCTTTCCAGCCATTGGCCGCCGGACCGCTGGTCGGCTGGGTGACCAGCGCCTGCAAGCCTTGTTCGGTGGTCGGATAGCGCTGATTGTCGAGCCGGTACAATTTCACGGCCTGCATCAGGGTGGCGATGTCCTGGCGCGCCGCGCCAATCTTGGCGTCGTCGGTACGGCCCATCAATTTCGGCACCACCAGCGATGCCAAAATACCCATGATGACGACCACCACCATGATTTCAATCAGCGTAAAGCCGCGCGCGCGGCGTGGGAGGGGGAGCTTGGGCATCATTCGTGTACATCTAAAAAAGGTTGGACCAACCGGCCCGGTGACAGAGTATAAGGCCGAACCGTCGCGGCGCACCAAAACGATAGTATGACGCGGCGCGCGCGCCGCCGGACGATTGCTAACATTTACTTACGATCTTTGGCAAATTGCGTAAATTCGGCATACCCGCGCGCGCGCAAGGCACAGGCCGGACAGCTGCCGCAGCCATACCCCCAGTCGTGCAAGGTACCGCGCTCGCCCAGATAACAGGTGTGGGTGGCGGCACGGATGAGCTCGATCAGGGCGCCGCCGCCGAGTTCCTGCGCCAATTGCCAGGTCTGGCTCTTGTCGATCCACATCAGCGGCGTTTCCAGTTTGAGGCGCGTGGCCATGCCCAGATTGAGCGCCACTTGCAAGGCTTTCATCGTATCGTCGCGGCAATCGGGGTAACCGGAAAAATCGGTTTCGCACATGCCGCCGACCAGCACCGTCAAGCCGCGCCGATAGGCCAGCGTCGCCGCCACCGTCATGAAGAGCAAATTGCGCCCCGGCACAAAGGTATTCGGCAAACCGTTTTCAGCCATCGCAATTTCGACATGCTGGGTCAGCGCCGTATCGGAAATGTCGCCGATGAAGGACAGATCGATCACGTGGTCGGGCCCCAGCTTGCCATCCCATTCCGGTTTGAGGGCGCGCATCGCCTGCAATATCTGGGGCCGTACGCTCATTTCGACCGCATGCCGCTGACCATAATTAAAGCCTATCGTCTCGACCTTGGCGTAGCGCGACAAGGCCCAGGCCAGACACGTGGTCGAATCCTGGCCGCCACTAAATAGCACCAGAGCGCCGTCCGAAAATTGCATATGTAATCCCATGAAACACAATCGATAAGCCGCTATTTTATCGCGACTTGCCCCCGCCATCGCCGATTTCGCCGCGCGCAGCTCCGGCTTTTTCGCCGCGGGCGACGATTGCCGGCGCCCGATGGCGCGACGGCGATGGCAAACGCCATAAACACGCGAAAACCATTAGCATGCTTGCAAGAAAAATGCTGGCCTTGCGCCAAATCAACTATTACCGAGGCAATTGAAGCAATAAACGGTAAACACTTCACAAACAGCGCACAAGGACCGGCTTTTTTGGGATACTGGCAGGGTTTTCCGTACTTTCATTTTTTATAACGTATTTTGCTGCCCGCCCGGGCGCAATGAATGTTTTACCCGTTAGCATCGGAGCCGAATCTTGCTGTTTCGTTCGATCGCCCGGATCGCCGTCCAGATTGCCGCCGCGCTCGCCACCACCGTCACCCTTACGCTGGCCATTCCCGGCAGCGCCCGCGCCGCCGGCCTGAACTACGACGTCGCCGTCGAGGCGCCGGCGCCGCTCGAGGCGCCGGCGCCGCTCAAGGCGCTGCTCGAAGCCAATCTCGACCTGCTGCGCTGGCGCGGCAATGCCCGCATCGACGCCGAGCAGTTGCAGCGCCTGTATCGCGCCGCCCCCGAACAGATCCGCACGCTGGCCGCCACCGAAGGCTTTTATACGCCCACCATCACCACGCATCTGCAGCGCCCCGACAATGAGCAGGCCGATTCCGTCTGGCATGTGCAATTGACAGTCGCCCCCGGAAACCCGGCGCGTGTTGCCCGGCTGACGCTCGAACTGCGCGGTTTCGGCGACGCCAGCCTCGGCGCCAGGCAAGACACGCAACCGTTCGACAGCGCCCGCCTGCGCGCCGCCTGGCCGCTGCAGACCGGCCAGATCTTCCGCCAGGCCGACTGGGAAGAGGCCAAACGGGCATTGCTGCGTCAGGCGATGCTGCAGCGCTATCCGCGCGCCAGCCTGGTCGAAAGCCTGGCCACGGTCGATGCCGACAGCGGCCAGGCCAGTTTGCGCCTGGTCCTCGACAGCGGTCCGGCCGTACATTTCGGCGCCCTGCGCATCGAGGGCCCGCGCCATTTTCCGGCGGCCCTGATCGCCAATCTGAACCCGATCCGCCCCGGCGACGTCTATGACGAAACCAAACTGCTGACGCTGCAAACCCGGCTGCAGGAAACCGGCTATTACAGCGCCATCGAGATCACGACCGATGTCGACGGCGCGCTGGGCAGCCCAAACGGCCTCACGCCCGAACAAATCCAGGCCGCCACCGGCAGCCTCGTGACGGCGCCCCTGATCGTCAAAGTCAGCGAAAACCGGCGCAAGAAAGCCGGCGTCGGCCTCGGCTACAGCACCAACACCGGCCAGCGCGCGCAAGTGACTTACGACGACCTGGACGTCATGGGACTGCGCCTGGGCAGCGGCGTCACGCTCGAGACAAAAAAGCAGACGGCCCACGCCGATCTCTACTTTCCGGCGACCGACGACGGCTATAACGACAGTATCGGCACGCGCGCCGAGCACAGCACGGTGTCGGGCGAAATCACCGGTCTGGTCAGCGTGGCCGCCAAACGCAGCTGGGGCTCGCCCACCCTCGAACGCAATCTGACGCTGGAATCGGTCAGCGAGCGGCAAACCATCACCGGCTACGACACCACCCACGCCAAAGCCCTGCCGCTCACCTACGGCATTACCCTGCGCCGCGTCGACAACCTGATCTTTCCGACCAAGGGCTATGCCTTGAGCGCCCAGCTCGGGGCCGCCCCGGTGCGGCTGCTGACCGACCAGACTTTTGTGCGCGGCACGGCCAAATTGATCGGATACCTGCCGCTTGGCAGCAAAAGCACGGTGGTGCTGCGCGCCGAGCTCGGCGCCCTCGAGTCCAGAAACAAGGACGGCGTGCCGGCCACCTATCTGTTTCGCGCCGGCGGCGATCAATCGGTGCGCGGCTATGCCTACCAGGGGCTCGGCATCAAGGTCGGCGATGCCGTGGTTGGCGGCCGCTACCTGGCCACCGGCAGCGCCGAATACCAGTACTGGTTCGAACCGAGCTGGGGCGCCGCCGTGTTTTACGATGCCGGCAACGCCGCCGATTCGATCAAGGATTTGAAACCGAAGTCCGGTTATGGCCTCGGCGCGCGCTGGAAAAGCCCGGTCGGCCCGATCAATGCCGATATTGCATACGGCCACGCGGTGCGCCAATACCGATTGCACTTCTCGCTTGGTTTCACTTTTTAGCTATTCCTGTATTTTTTCGCCAACGGCGGATTGCGGCACAAGTAACGATGCAACGACAAATTCGACAGGCAATTGTTTTACAACTACGGCACTGGCTGCGGCGACCGTGGCTGCTGGCCGCGCTGGCCGCCACGGTCTTGCTGGCGCTGCTGGCCTGGCAAGCCGGGCGTGAAAGCAGCTTGCAGCTGCTGGCCCGCAGCGTCGCCCAGGCCAGCGGCGGCGACATCGCAATCGAAGGCGTGCACGGCACGCTATACGGCCCGATACATATCGACCGCCTGCGCTACCGCTCGCCCGAGCGCAAGGTCGAGGCCACCGATATCGACCTCGACTGGAACGCGCTGTCGCTGCTGCGGCGGACCATCGCCGTCCGCCAGGTACGCGCCGCCTCGCTCGACATCGTCACGCTGGCGGCCTCGAGTACGCCGGCCACCATGCCGACCAGCCTGGCCCTGCCCTACGGCCTGCGGCTCGCGCTCGATGCCGTCCGCCTCGAGCGCCTGACGCTGAGCGCGGGCCCGGTCAGCGCCACGCTCGACCATCTGCGCTTTGCCCTGCATGCCGACAGCGGCCAATGGCGTCTGCAAGACGCTTATGCCGACACGCCGTGGGGCGCGGCCAGCAGCCAGTTGACGCTGGCGAGCCAGCCGCCGTTTGCCCTTGCCGGACGCGCCGATCTGCTGCAAGCCAACGGCCAGCTCGGCATCGCCGCCAGCGGCAATCTCGGGGCGCTGCATATCGCGGCCCAGGCCCGCGGCCATGGCGGCAACGCCGATGCCCAACTCGATCTCGCGCCGTTCGATGCCGGCAGCATGCTGCGCACCGTGCGCCTGAGCGGCACCGGCCTCGATCCGGCCCAGTGGGACAAGCGCTGGCCGCAAGCCGACCTCACGCTCGGCGCCAGCATCGCGGTCGCGCCCGGCGGCGGCGTCGACGGCAAGATTGCGCTGGCGAACCGGGCCCCGAGCGGCCGCCTCGATCAGCATTTGCTGCCGCTGCGCAGCGTCGATGCCACGCTGGCCGGCACGCTCGAGGCCTTGCGCCTGGACGGCGTCGTGCTCGACCTCGGCGCCGCCGGCAAACTGGGCGGCAGCGGCAATCTCGGCGGCGCCATGCTCGGCGCTGGCGGCAAGACCGGCGGCGCCGCCGCCCAGGCCGCGTTCAGGCTGCACACCGAGCGGCTCGACCTGCATGCCATCGACGGCACGCTGCGCAGTACCAGGATTGCCGGCGACATCACGCTGGGCAGCGACGGCGCGACCCATCTGCTGGCGGCGACGCTGAGCCAGGACGATTTGCGCCTGAAGCTGCGCGCGGCGCTGGCCGGCGCCACACTGAGCGTGACGCAAGCCGATCTGCGTTCGCGCGCCAGCAGCATCACCCTGGACGGCAGCCTCGAGCTCGGCGGACGGCGCCTGTTTCAGGCCCGCGCCAATGCCCGCCACTTCAATCCGGCCGATTTCGGCGCCTACCCGAAAGCCGACCTCAATGCCGATGTCCGTCTGAACGGCCAGGCCGACCAGGCCTGGCGCGTGGCGGCGGCCTTCACGCTGCAGCCGAGCACCTTGCTGCAGCGCAGTCTGTCCGGCCACGGCGAGCTGCAGGCCGACAGCAGCCACATCCATACGCTCGATGCCCGCCTGGCGCTGGGCGGCAATATGCTGGCCGTACGCGGCAATTTCGGCGCGCCAGGCGATCAATTGCGCTGGACGGTCGATGCCGGACAATTGGCCGTGCTGCATAGCGGCCTGAGCGGCAGCCTGACGGCCAGCGGGATTGCCAGCGGCAGCTATGCGGCGCCGACTACCAGTATCACGCTCGACGCGCGCGGCCTGCGCCAGAACACCAGCCAGAACACCAGTAAGCAGGCGGACAACAAGGCGGACCAGCGCGCCGGCACTCGCAGCAACATTGGCAACAGTGCAGGCAAGCGCGCCGACAGCCATCTGCACGCCAGCGGCATGCTGGCGCTGCGCGAGGGCATCGCCGAGTTCCGCCTGGGCGGGCAAGCGCGCCAATTCGACCCGGCGGCCCTGCTCGAGCTGGCAGGCGGCAGCCCGGCGGCGCCAGGCGGTGCCCAACTCCGAGGTCCACTGGGCGCTCAAGCGGGCAGTCAACCGAGCAGCCAACTGAGCGGCGACTTCACGCTCAGCGGCAGGCTCGGCGGCAATTATCAGACCGCGCTCGACCTGAACTTGCTGCCATCGACGCTATTTGGCGCGCCATTGAGCGGCCACGCCCGGCTGCGCGCCGACAAAAGCCATATTCAACAGGCCGATATCGATCTGCAACTGGCGGAAAACCGCCTGCGCGCCAGCGGCAAGTTCGGCGCCAGCGGCGATGCCCTGGCCTGGCAGCTCGAGGCGCCGCGCCTGGCCGTGCTCGGCCCCGGCTTTGGCGGCGCGCTGCGCGCCAACGGCACGCTCAAAGGCTCGCGCGAGGCACCGGCCGCCACCCTGGCGCTCGACGGCCGCGGGCTCACGCTGTTCGGCAGCCAGTCGATCGGGGCCTTGACGGCGCGCCTGCAAACCTCGGCCACCAGCCACGGTGCACTCGAAGCCCATCTGACGCTGCAAGACTACCGGGCGCCGGAACCGCTCTTGCAGGCGCTCAGCATCGATCTCAGCGGCAGCATGGCGTCGCACATCGTGCGCCTGACGGCAAAAAATGCGCGCCTCGATCTGACCACCGAGCTGCGCGGACGCTTGAGCAACAACGATTGGCGCGGCGTCTTGCAAAGCCTGCAAAACCGTGGCCCGGCCAGCTTTGCGCTGCAAGCGCCGGCGCCGCTGCACGTTCAGCTCGACGGCGGCCAACTGGGCCTGGCAAAACTGAGCCAGTTCGGGCTCGACAATGCCATCTTCAAGCTGAGCCACGGCCAGATCGAACTCCAGAAGCTTGAAAAAAACGGCGTGCACTGGAAAACCCAGGGCCGCGCCGCCGGCGTGCCGCTCGCTTTTGCCGCGCAATTTTCAGCGCCGCTACAAGACATGGCCGGTGGCGACCTGACGCTGGGCGCAAACTGGAATTTCGAACTCGGCAACGCACTGAACGGCGCCCTGCGCGTCTTCCGCGAAAAAGGCGATGTCGCAATCGGCGCCGAGACGCCCCTGAAACTGGGCCTGTCGGTGCTCGAAGCGCGCCTCACCGCCGTCAACAATGCCCTGCGCGCGCAGGGCGACTTGCAGGGCACGCGCGCCGGCAAGCTGCATGTCGACCTGGCCAGCCAGTTGACGCGCCAGAATGGCCAATGGCGCGTGGCCGGCAACAGCCCTTTGACGCTGTCGGGCAGCGCCGACATGCCCTCGATTGCCTGGCTGGCGCCGCTGACCGGCCAGGTCGGACTCGAACTGGGCGGACATCTGACGCTGGCCGTCACGGCCGGCGGCAGCTTCGACGCGCCGCTGCTGAACGGCCAGCTGCGCGGCGAGCAATTGACGGTCAACTGGGCCGATCAGGGCGTGAAGCTGCACAATGGCCAGTTGCGGGCCCAGCTTGCCGGTCAAGAAATGGTCCTGCAGACATTGCGCTTCGACGGCGTGCAAGGCAGCGCCCATGCCGACGGTACGCTGCACTTCGGCGCCGGCGAGGCCAGCATGCAGCTGAAACTGGTGGCCGACAAGCTCGAAGCGCTGTCGCGCCCGGACCGCATATTGGTGGTCAGCGGCCAGGGCAGCGCGACGCTGGCAAAGCGGCAGTTGCAGCTGGAAGGGAAATTCAAAGCCGACCGTGCCGCCATCGAACTGGCCGGCTCGAGCGGGCCGACGCAATCGGACGATATCGTGGTCGTGCGCGGCGCCAAAAAGCCGCTCGCGGCCGCCGCGCCGACGGTCAAAGTCCTCATCGATGTCGAAGCCGATCTCGGCGACCAGTTCCGTCTCAAGGGCAAGGGCATCGATGCCCAGCTCGGCGGCACGGTACGGGTGCGCCTGCAGGAGCGGGCCATGGCGCGCGCCACCGGCGCCATCCACGTCATCGAAGGCACGTATCTGGCTTACGGCCAGAAACTGCAGATCGAGCGCGGCGTGCTGACCTTTAACGGCCCGCTCGACAATCCGGGGATTAATATCCTGGCGGTGCGCAAAAACGACGACAGCATCAATACCGCCACGTCGGAAACCAATGTCCAGGCCGGCGTCGAGGTGCGCGGCACGGCGCTGGCGCCAACCGCCAAGCTGGTCTCGACGCCGACCGTGGCCGACAGCGAAAAACTGTCCTGGCTGGTGCTTGGCCACGGCACCGACAGCGTCGGCAGCGGCGAGCTCGATTTGCTCAGTACGGCAGCCGGGGCGCTGCTGGGCGGATCGTCGGCCGGCTCCATGCAAAACAAGCTGGCCGGCACCTTCGGCGTCGACAGCATCGCCATGGGCCGCGCCAAAGGCCTGGAAACCACGGTGCTGACCGTCAGCAAGCGCATTTCGCAGCGCGCCTATGTGACGATCGAGCGCGGCGCCAGCAGCGCCACCAGCCTGGTCAAGCTGCATTACGCGCTCAACCGACGGCTGTCGCTGCAGGCGCAAACGGGGGCCACCACCGCCTTCGATATACTATACAACTGGGCCTTCGATTGAGCGCCCCAGTCAAACGGAGTGCGTATCAATGAAAGATAGCTTGTTAGTCCTGCTGGCCCTGGGCCTGGTAGCCTTGAATGGATTTTTTGTCGCGGCCGAATTCAGCCTGGTCAAATTGCGGCCGACGCGCATTCGCGCCATCGCCGGCACGCACGGCCTGCGCGGGCGCCTGCTGGCGCAAGTACACACCAAGCTCGATGCCTATCTGTCGGCCTGCCAGCTCGGCATTACGCTGGCCTCGCTCGGCCTGGGCTGGATCGGCGAACCGGCTTTTGCCGACCTGCTGCGCCCGCTATTGCATGCAGTCGGCATTGCCTCGCCAGAACTGGTGGCCGCGATCGCCTTTGCCGTCGCTTTTTTTGTCATTTCCTTCTTGCATATCGTGGTCGGCGAACTGGCGCCGAAATCGATCTCGATCCGCGACCCGGAAGCGGTCGGCCTGTGGACCGCGCCGCCGATTTACGGTTTTTACTGGCTGATGTTTCCCGCCATTTTCCTGCTCGACAGCAGCTCGCGCCTGGTGCTGCGCCTGCTCGGACTGAACGGCGTCCACAGCCAGGACGCGCAATACTCGTCGGACGAACTGAAGCTGATTTTGCGCAGCCGGCGCAGCGGCGAGCATTACACGCCCGATGAGCGCAACGTGCTGGCGCAAGTGCTCGATTTTAACCAGCTGACGGTGTCGGACCTGATGCGTCCGGTCAATGAGCTGATCGTGCTCTACGACGACCAGCCCTTGGCGGTCAATCTCGATATCGTGCACCGGCACCGCTTCAGCCGCTACCCGTATTTCGAACACAAAAACGGCAAGGCGCTCGGCATCCTTCACATCAAGGACATTTTTTTCGCCCAGCGCAACGGCAAGCGCATCGACTCGCTCATGCCTTTGCTGCGGCCGCTGCAATTCGTCTCGGGGCGCATGGCGGCGCTCGAATTGTTTCGCCGCCTGCGTACCGGCGCGCCGCATTTTGCGCTGGTCGGCCGAAAAGGCCAGCCGCTGCAAGGCTTCATCACCTTCGACAATCTGCTCGGCGCCATGGTGGGCGAAATTCGCGACGAATTCCGCCAGAACGACAACGACTGGAGCCATCTCGACGATGGCAGCCTGCTCGGCAAGGGCAGCCTGTCCATTTTTTCGCTCGAGCGCGCGCTCGGCATCGATATTGAAAACGAAGCGCTGGAAGTGGCCGATGTCGAATCGGTCAGCGGCCTGATTATGGTGCAACTAGGTAACGTACCGAGCGAAGGACAAAAAATCACCTTCGAGCGCTTCGATATCGTCGTCAAGAAAATGACGGGGCCGCGCATCCTGCTGGTGCGCGTCTATCCGCATGCCGACAATGGCGAAGAGGATGCGCACAATCAGGACTGACGGTGCGCGCCGCCGGCGCCATGCCGGCGGCGGCGCCATTTAATCGCGGTCATGGTGCCCGCCATGGCCGCCTTCGCCGTGGTCGCGCTCATGCCCATGCCAGCGGCGATCCCGGTACCGACCGTGGCCATCGCGGACTTCATAGCGCGGACCGGCATAGCCGGTGGCGTAATTGGTAGCGGCATAATAGCCGGGCGCATAAACCGGCGCCGGTTCGACCAGCACCATCGGCCGCGCGCGATAGACGGGCACCGCCACGCGCTCGACCACCGTGCGGCAGCGCTGCACCGTTTGCATCGACGGCGCGCGCGGCGCCGACAGATTCTGGCCGACCGCCGCGCCGCTTACGGCGCCGACTGCAGTGGCAAGCAGACGCCCATTGCCGCCGCCGATCTGATTGCCCAGAATGCCGCCGGCGATGCCGCCCAGCAAGGCACCGCCTCCGTTGCGCGGCTGCACCTGGACTTGCTCGTTCCAGCACTCCTGGCGCGGACGCTCTAGCGTCTGATATTGAGCCGCCAGAGCGGCAAGCGGACAGGCCAGAACGACCAGGGCGCTGATCAGTTTGAGTCGCATGATAAGTCCTTTCAGTGATTGGGCAGCAACGGCAGCAAGTGGCCGGCCCATACTCACATAACGCGGGAGCAGACTGACAGGATGTGGCAGAGGCGTTTCAGCGGTAAGGAAATGTAAGCGCCGCGGCGGGGCCACGAAAACGCGACAGAGGCGCCCGGCGATTCAGGCAACGTGGCTCGGATTGGGGTCCGGCAGCGGCTCGTCGTCGGGCGTCGGGTGCGGATGCGGTTCCGGCACCGGTTCTTCGACCGGCACCGGGTCCGGCGCGCGGTGCGCATGGGGAACGGTATGAAACATGGTATGACGCACGGCATGGCGCACGGCATGTCCCATGAGCTGACACACGGCTAGTTGTTGCATGGCAAAACTCCCGTCGGATAAAACCTTACCCTACCACGGCGCTTGTCTTACCGCACGAACTTCGTCAAACGGCCGGGCTGCCTAACGGCAGCCACGGCTCAGGCCGCCGCGCTGCGCCGCTGCAAGACAAAAATCGGCGGCGCCCAGCTGGTGTCGTTTTTCTTCTTGCTCGTAATGAGCGTCAACTCCGACGGATCGTAGACGTCGGTATTGTGGGTCAACGGCGTCGTCATCAGATATTGGGCATCGGTGTTTTTCAAGAATTCGCCGACCAGCTGGATATTGCGGATATCGAGATGGGCAAACGGTTCATCGATGAACACGAAACCGCCCGAGCCGTCGTCGGACTTGAGCAGGCCAATCAGCAAAATCAAGGACTTCATCACTTGCTGGCCGCCCGACGCTTCGCCATCGTTCATGCCGATGGCGCCCTTGCCGTCGAACTTGAAACGCACGTGAAGGCCGGCTTGCGACAGCAGCAAATCGTCGTTTTCCAGGCGCACCGGATCGGCGCTGACGTCGATCCCGGCCAGTTCGCCCAGTTCCTTGATGTTGCGGCTATACGCTTTCACGGTATAGCGCAGCCGGTCGATATAGGCGCCGCGCGCATTGATGGTGGCCTCGATCGCGCGGTTGTTTTGATAACGCCGCTCGTCGGTCTCCATCTGGCGGCCGTGCAACTGGTCCGACAGCCGCTGGTACTTGTCGAGCACGCTGACATCTTGCTCCCAATCGCTTTGCTCGAGACTGGCAATCAGGCTGGCCACGCGCAGATCGACCTGATGCGTGTTCTGGTGCTGGGCCACCAGCGCGGCGCGCCGCTCGGCCCGGCGCCAGGCCAGCGGCAGGCGGCGCCACTCGAGGCGCAGCGCCAATAAAGCCTTGGCATGGCCGCTGCGCTCGTCGCGCTGGCGTTGATGCGTGCCGCGCAACATCGACTGCGCGTCCTGCAATGCGCTCTGGGCCGCATGCCAGCCGGTATCGGCGCGCGTGCGCGCTTCGGTCGCCGCCTTGCTCAAGGCCTGCAATTCGCCCAGGCGCGTGCCCACTTGCAGCCGTTCGGCCTTCAGCGGTTGCGCGCTTTCCTGCGCATCGTCGAACTCGACCTGGCGCGCCGCCAGCTCCTTGGCGGCGTCGACCCCGGCCAGCCGGCTCTTCAGGGCGCTGATCTCGTTGGCCAGACGCGACACGGCCAGCGTCAGCTTGTCTTCTTCCTGCTCCAGCGCCGGCAAGGATTTTTGCAGCGCTGCCAGGCGCTGGGCCCGCCCGGCCTGGCCGAAACGGTAACGCGATACTTCGACAAACAGCGAGCGGCCGCCGCGCCGTTCGCGGCTATAGGCTTGCGGCGTGATCCATTCCTCGTACTTGCTGTGCATGCCCTCTTCGACGGTGTCGACGCGCATGATGCGCGACAGCTGGTCGATCAGCCAGGACGGCGCCGCCGCCGAGAACTGGACCACCGACAGCAGGCTGTTCTTCGGCGCCGGCGGCGCGGCGACGCGCTCGGCGACGATGAAATGGCTGTAACGCTCGCGCTCGCCGATACGAAAAGCGGCCTGGGCATCGCTGGCCTTGTCGAGCAGCAGCATGGCGGTCGAGCCGCGCAACACGCCTTCGACCGCGCCCTGCCAGCGGGCGTCGGTGACATCGACGATATCGGTCAGCATGCTGTGGCCGATGCCGGCCTCGCGCAGGGCGCGCCGCATCGATTTGACGTTGTCTGGCTCGGGCAGCACGGTCTTGCCCTGCAGCGCGGAAATCGTCGATTCCTCGGCCGCGATTTTTTCGTTCAGCGCGCTCTTTTTCTGGCGCAGCGCCTGGTACTCGCCCTCTTTTTTCTCGAGCTCTTCAGCAGCCTGGGCCAGGTCGCCGCCGGCATCCTGCGCCAGCTTTTGCAGGCGCTGCCGCTGTTCGAGCACGCTGTCGAGCGGCTTGAGCTTGGCGTTGATCTCTTGCAGGCGGGCCTGCAATTGCGTGGCTTCCTGCTCGAGCGCCGCCTCCTGCTGCTGGGCCGCGCTCAAGGCACTGGCGCGCTGCGCCAGATCGCCGCGCCGACCCGACAATTGGGCCTCTTGCGCCGCCAACGATTGCCGCGTGCCATGCAGATTGCGGCTGATGGCCGCGTGTTTTTCGCGCGCTTCGTGATACTGCAGGATCGGCAAGACTTCTTCCTGCAGATCGCGTTTTTCGGTTTGCAGGCCCGACCATTGATGATAATTGGCGACCCGCAGGCGCAAGCCTTCCAGATTGGCTTTCGAGCCCTCCAGTTCGGTTTCGAAGCGCTGCAATTCCTGTTCGGTGTCGCGCTGGTGGCGCTTGGCTTCGTCGTAGGCGTCCAGCACTTCCTTGTCGCCGAACACCTGGAACACGAGGTCGAGCAGTTGGCGCGGCGCGTATTCGCACAATTTGTCGGTCTCGCCCTGCTCTAAGGCCAGAACCTTGGCCATGGCCGGCGACAGGCCGGCATTGGCCAGGCGCTTGCGATAAGTCTCGACGCCGAGCCAGTCGGTGGCGTCCTGCACTTCTTCGATCTCGACCACGCCGGCGCGCATCAGGTACTGGCGCTTCCAGTCGCCGCCGTTCTTCTCGATCTGGCAAAACAGCGTGACGTCGTCTTCGCTGAAAAAGCCCGATGAGCGGAATGGCCGGTTCGACAATTGCTGGCCGCTGTTCTTGTTGTCGACCACGGCCCGCAGCCAGGCCGTGTGCTGGCCCGAGTGCCGCGCATAGTGCTTGTAGGTGCGGCCCATCGAGCAGTCGAGCCCGAACAGCGTGCGCAAGGCGTCGAGCAGGGTGGTCTTGCCCGAGCCGTTCTGGCCGGCGATCGTGATGATCTTGGCGTCAAGCGGAATATTCTTGATGCGCTGCCAGTAATCCCAATGCACCAGTTCTAACGATTTGATATGAAACATGCGGCTCAATCCAGGAAGTTAATCGGGAACGTGGTCGACGTCGGCACCGGACCGCGCCTCGTCGGCCGCCTTGGCGGGCAGCTCGGCAGTCAGCTCGGCGGTCAGCTCATCAAACACCGCAGATTCGGCGTCGCCTCCGCTGCTGTCAGCCTGCGCTTCGGGATCGAATTCATCGATGGCGCCGGCGGCGTGCGCAAAGACGTCGCTCAGGGCGCCATTGACGATGCGCTCCTTGAGCATATCGGTGTCCATCATCAAGTCCAGCAGCGGCCCCTCGAGCAGCGCATCGCCGCGCCGTTCGATGAAGCCGAGCTTGGCCAGCAAGCCGAGGTTCATGTCCATCCGCGTCTTCTTGCCGAGCTTGTCGCCAAAGTCGGACAGCAAGGCCTTGTACGAAATGGCCATCGAGACGTCGGCCGCGCGCGGCAGGGGCCGCTCCTTGCCGAACATTTCTTCCTGCTGCAATTCGGCCTCGGCCTGGGTCTGGTGCGCTTCCTGCCGCTCGCGCTTGGGCAAAATGATTTGCGCCCACAAAACGACCAGCAGGGCGACACCGTCGCGCGCCAGGCCGAAGTTATTGTTTTGCCACACCTCGCGCGCGCCGAAAATCTTCGGCTCGACCACGCGCGTCAGCGCGACGGTGACAAAATCGGCATACACGTTGTCGACCAGCTTCATGCCGCAGCTCGTCAGGCGGGCATCGACATCGGCCCGAAACAGGTCGTCCGACAGCACGCGGCGCACCAGCTTGTCGTCGCGCCGCAGCGTCTGGTGCGTCAACAGCCTGGCAATCAGGATTTGGGCATCGTCATTCATTTATTTCGGCTCCGCAGGGGCATCGATGCTCAGGGTGGCTTGCGACAGCGCCACCACCGCCGGGTCGTCGATCGCGACCAGGGCATCGTAAGGGATAAAGTTCAAAGGCATGCCGGCCAGTCTGGCGCTGGCGCCGGTCGAGGCCGCCACGCTGGCGTCGCCCAGTAATGGCAACAGCGAGGCGCGATACGAGGCCACCGCAAAACTGGCCGGCAGCAGGCTGTGCTGCACCGGCACCGGCGCGGCATTCTGCGCGCCCTCGGGTGCGCGGCCCGCCAGCTGGCTCAGGCTATCGAGCCAGGCCTCGAGTTCGAGCATGGCCGGCGCCGCCTCGCTGTGCGCCAGCGGGGCGTCCTCGCCGGCCGGCAGGCCAAGCAGGCCGGCATCGGCGTGGCGATCCGACAGCAATTCGGTTTCGGCGACATCGATCATTTCGGCCGGCGTGATAAACAGCGGCATCACCGGCTGTTCGAGCGCGCCGTGCGCGAGCGAGGCCAGGTTATCGTGACGCAACAGCCAGCGCTTGATATCGGTAGTCGACAAACCCGACTGCCCGAGATGCACGCGCTGGCGCTCAATCTGGTTCAAGGCCCGCGAAAACATGCCCTGCATGTTGAGCAAGGTACTCTGGGCGCGGCCGATCGCTTGCGCGGCGCGGTGGATGGCGGCGTCGGCCTCGGGATCGGCGGTGATGGCGGCGATGATTTGCGAGCCTTTTTCGACCCAGTCGCAGGCGGTATTCCATTTGGCCTGGGCGCTGCGCAGGCGGAATTCGGAACCGGACGCGATCGCATCGCGAAATTCTTCGGTCAGGTCGACCAGGCGCCCCAGCAAATGCTGCAATTGCTCAGGCGAAATCGCGCCCATGGCCTGCGAGCCGGCCACTTGCGACATCAAAAAGCCCATTTCGCTATCGTCGCTGCTCTGGCCCATATGCAGCAGGCTGTCGATGGCGGCGAGCACATTGCGCGCCATCGGCGTGACGCGATACAGGCCGCGCTGCGCTTCCCAGGCCAGCAAATGGTGCGAGCGCAGCCGGCCGAGTACGGTTTCGAGGCTGTCGGGCAGCAGATAAGCGAGCTTTTGATTGATGTCGGCGCGCGTGAAGGCGACCGCCTCGCTGTCGGCGGCCAGTTCGCGCAAAACCAGCAGACGCACCAGCACGCCATCGGGGCCGCCATGGAACAGGGCGGTGAACGCCTGCAGCAGCGGCTGCGCGCGCTTGAGGTGAAACACCTGTTCGATTTCGTCGAAGGCGACCGAGGGCTGAAAATGGGCCTGCAGGGAATCGGGATGGCTGGATTCGGAAGAGCTGCTCGCTGTCATGGATGTCCACAAAAATGACGATTACACCGCCCGATGCAAGGGTGGCGCCGCAGTATACCAGTTAAGCACCTGTTTCAGTAGAGCAAGACGCAGCCCGGGCCATGCCGGTGCCCGCCGCTACCCGCGCCAGGGCGGCACGCCGCGGGCCGTTTTCAGGGTAAAAAATCGGACCAGGCGGCAGCGGCCGGCTGGAACGTTGCCGGAATATCACGGTCAAAGCGAGGTCACCGACAGGTGATGCGGCCAAGCGCGAGGTATCAAGCTATCGATCCGTCACACGCCATCCCCCCTCTCCCCCACACACCAAAGGAACGACCATGAGCGCAAATTCGAAAAGCGGCGGCAAAAGCGACGACAAAAAATCGGGCAGCCAGGGCGGCTCCCAGCAGCAACATGTCGACGCCGGCCGCCAAAGCCATAAAAACGATGGCGGCAGCAAGCAATCGGGCACACCAGGCTCCGGTTCGGGCACCCGCAGCGGCAAGCAATCGGGCAGCAATACCGAATCGGGTTCGCGCAGTGGCAGCAAAAAAACCTAGGCCGCCGGCTGCGCGACCGGCTGCAAACAAGGCGGCCGCTACAAAAAAAGCTTGTCGAAACAGGTTCGGCAAGCTTTTTTTACATCGGCGGCACGGCAGTCGCGGCGCCTGCCGGCATGCGCTTATTTGCGCTGGAATCCCTGCACCAGGCGATTGACGCCGGTATCGAAGTGGCGCCACTGGGCCATATAACTTTTTGCATAGGCATATTTGACGCTAATGGCCTGATCGGCATAGCGCGCATCGAACACTTCGCAGACGGGCTGGGCGACTGTTTCGCTGGACTGGCAATGGAAAAGCAAAATGCCGCCGGCGTCGCGGCTGCCGACATAGGTTTCTCCCCAGAATTTGTCGCGATACGCCTGCAAGCCAAAACGGTCCAGTTCAGGCGCACGCGTGAGGCCATCGCGCAGCCAGTACTTCGGATCGCGCCGGACCCCGGCCTCGAACTGCGCCACGGTGGCCGGCAAGACCTTCGGCGCCTGGGTCTTGACGAGGTCGGACGGCGGCGGCGGCGCATTGAAGTCGAGCCAGAGATTGAGCGAACTGACATCGTTGTCGGCCAAAGCGCCCGGCATCGGTTTGAAATCGCTGCCGGCCGCCGCCAGGGCCAGCTGGCCGCCATAACTGCGGCTGGCCGGATCCCAGTGGCCCAGCCGCGACAGATAGGCCGACGGGATCAGCAAGCGGCGCGCGCCGAGCGTGACCGGCACCAGCAAGTTCATTTGCTTGATGGTGACGCCGTTATTGCGATCCGTGTATTTCGACAAGCCATAGGGCATGACGAAATAGCGGTCGGTGATCGCGCCTTTGAAGACAAAAGCGCCGAGCGTCACCCAGCAAACGAATACGACTAGAAATATGGCGAGTTTCTTAAACATTGATTCCAACATGGGGTCGATAGCACGTCCGGGAACAAGTCCCACGCGCCGCATTTTGCCTCAAATTTATGCGTTTACCGCCATTTTTCGGCTTTGAGGGGCGTTTTTTGGCCATTTATGGCCGTTCAGCGCGATGTCCGGCCTTATTTATGGCTGATTTTTTCAAGCGTCTGCTCGATCACATCGCCGTTCTTGTCGGTAAAGCGCAGCCGGACCGGATACCATTCCAGGCTCGGGGCCAGCCAGATATCGAGCCGCTGTTCTTCCGAATCGGGCGGCGGCGCCTTGATCAGGTGTAGCGCCTGCTGCGGACCGAGCGGCGTTTGAATCGTCTCATGTTTGGCAACCGAGAAAATCCAGCTCTCGGCATCGCGGCGGCCGGCAACAAAATACGTCAGTTGCGCGCCCTCCGCCAATTTGTCGGGCGCCGCCCGCGCCTGCGACAGCAACTGCCACAACACGCTGCTGCGGTCCTGTTCGCCGCCCTTGATCGGATAGGTTTCGGCCGATTCGCTAAAGCTGATCGTCTTGCTGTCGCGCTTGAAAAGCGTCGTGGTGGGCGCTTTGCGCATGCGTTTTTCTTGCATCTGGACCGGTGCCAGGCCATAGGCATCGATGGCGCCCTCGCTTTTCGACTCGACGATTTTACCGAACAAACTGGCCTGGGTTTCCGAGGCGATGACATAGTGCTTGTCCTGCCATTGCCAGCTCATCTGCGATTGCCCGCTCAGCGTCAGGCCGCGCAGCGTCGCCTTGACCGCATAAGTCAGCTCGGCCGGCGGCGGCAGGGAAAAACGGCGTTTGACGGCAAGGTGTTCGCTGGCGTCGGCGGCCCGCGAGGCGCTGGCGATGGCGCCGCACGCCGCAAATAGTGCAACAGAAAATACAAGGCGGCGCGCGCCGGTCAGGGAAAATGTCATGAGTCGTTTTATTTCGAACTGGAGGTAGCGGTTAAAATGGTTGTCACGGTCTGGGTGGTCACGGCGCCATTGGCTTCGGTGTTCCGTATTTGCACAGGGTACCAGCCCAGCGCAGGCGCGAACCAGAAATCGATTTGCGAGGAATAGCTGCCGGGGCGCGGCGGACGGCTGACATGCCAGGTGCGCAAGGTGCCGAGCTTGGTCTCGATATTTTCGAAGCCGACGCTGAAAAACGCAAACACGGTCGCTTCGCGTTCCTCGCCGATCTGAATTTCAAAAGGCTTGTTATCCTTCAATTGACTGGCGTCGGCACGCCCGATGCCTGCCAGCTGCATCACCACGGTTGCCGTGTCCTGGGCGCCGGGGGCCAGCGGATAAGACTTCGATGACGCCGAAAAGGTGATGGTCGGCGTCTCGCCACGGTTGAAATGGGTGGCTGTCTGGCTGCGCCCGCGCCGCCGTTCGGCCTTGCTCACCGGTTCGATGCCGGCATTGCCGAGCATCCCGTCGCTCTGGATATCGATCAAATTCAAGGTTGTAAACAGCAAATCGAGCCCGGCTTCAATTTGCAGGCGGTAATGACCGGCGCCGGCAGTCCAGATGATGCGGCCGACACCATAGCTTGGATTGGCATTTGCCTGCTTGCGCACCACCTGCATGGCCATCTCGGCCGAGGGCGGAACGTCGACCTTGTAGCCGGGCCGCGCTGGCGGCGCCGGCAAAACCGGAGCCGCCGACGCTGGCGGCGTATCGGGAATTACCGGCTGCTGATCGGCGGCGGCGGAAACCGGGGCGCTGGCCGCCATCGCCGCAGGCGAGGTATCGGGCAATATCGCAGGCAGGGAATCAGGGAGGGGAGCGATTTGCCCTTCGGCCGGCGGCGCGCTCGGTGCCGCGGCGCGCGGCGTGACGGACGGCTTGTTGCTCGGCTTGACGGCAGGCCTGGCGGGCGGCTTGGCCTGCGCTTTCGGCACCGGCAACTGCGCGAGCGGTGGCGGCGGCGCCTGCAGCTGCGCTTGCACGACCTGCTCGTGCACCACCGCGCTGGCCGGCACGGCCAGGCGACCGCCCGCCCAGTCGATCACCACGATATGCAGCAACACTGTGAGCAACATCAAGCCCAGCGCGCGTTTATGGTCATTCAAAAAAGAAGCAAGCGTCATGGCGTAAGTGTACCGCGTCTAAGACAGGGTGCGCGCGGCAAACGCGGACGGCGCCGGCGGCTTTTTTTTGAATGCCGGCAAAATGGCGGTTCGCCTGCGATTTTCGTGAAAATAGCGAACAAAATCGGCGATCGCCACAAGAATCTGCTACGCTTAAAGTTCCCGATAATAGGAGACCACGATGAGCAATCCGCAAATGCCGGGTGTCGGCGTGATGACCGATACCCTCGAATTCGTCAAAAATCTTTGGGGCAGCATGAGCGTACCGGGCATGGGTCTTCCCGGCATGGTGGTGCCGACCATGTCGGTGCAAGACCTCGATAAAAAAATCAGCGACCTGAAAGCGGTCGAAGCGTGGCTCAATTTGAATGTCAGCATGCTGCACGGCTCGATTCAAGCCCTCGAAGTACAGCGGGCGACCATTTCGACGCTGCAATCGATGGGCTCGGCCATGGCGGCGGCGCTCAAGCACCCCGACGACAGGAATGCGGCCTCGCTGCTGGAATCGGTGCCCTATGCCTCGGCCTTCTTTGCCGGCACCCAGGCCGCACAAAATAAAGAGGCCGGCCCGCAGGCGGCCACGCAATCTGCCACTCAATCTGCCACTCAATCTGCCACGTCGGCGGCCGCGCAGGCGCCGACAGCCGACAGCGCGGCCGCCAAGCCGGCCGCCTGGAGCGGCGACTTCGCCGCCCAGGCCGGCAATCCGACGCTGTGGTGGAATATATTGCAAGACCAGTTCAAACAAGCGGTCGGGACCGCGATCGGCGGCGACAGCAAGGCCAAACCGGCGACCGCGGCCGGCCCCAGGAGCGGTAGCGCCCCCGGCGCGGCCACCGCCGCGAACAAGGCCGCGGCGCCAGCCGAACCGGCCGCCAAACCGGCCGCCAGCAGCGGCAAACCGGCGCGCCCCAAAGCGGTCGCGGCCAAACCGAAAGAGGGGCTCAAGACAGGCGGCGCCGCCCCCGCGCCCAAGAGCAAGGACAAAACCTGAGGCGTGGCGATCGCGCCCGGGGTCGGGCCGGGCAGCGCTCACCCGCGCTCACCCGCGCTCGGCCAGCCGCAGCAGTCAGGCCGGGCTGGCCGGCGCCCCGATAAATTTTCCAGCCCGAAAATCGTCGAAGGCCTGGGCCAGCTGCTGCTCGGTATTCATCACGAACGGCCCGTATTGGGCAATGGCTTCGTTGAGCGGCAAGCCGGCAATCAGCAAGACCTTGGCCGGGCCGTCGGCCTCGATCACGACACCGTCGCTATCGGCCTCATTGGCCAGGATGGCCATGCTTTTCTCGGCCACCGCCTGGCCGCCGATGCGCACGCTGCCCCGGTAGACGTAGACAAAGGCATTGGCAAGCGGCGCCAGGGCCTGGCGGAACTGGCTTGTCTGCGAAAAATGCAGGTCCAGATACAGCGGTTGCGTGGTCGGCCGCTGCATCGCACCGTCGACACCATGGCTGCGACCGGCAATCACATGCAGCGTCACGCCGTCGGCATTGCGCGCCCGCGGAATCTCGGCCGCCGGAATATCGCGGTACCACGGCGCGCACATCTTGTCGCGCGCGGCCAGATTGAGCCACAACTGAAAGCCTTCCATGCGGCCGTCTTCCTGTTCCGGCAACTCGGAATGGACGATGCCGCGTCCGGCCATCATCCACTGGACGCCGCCGTTTTGCAGCAAGCCCTCGTGGCCGGCGCTGTCGCGGTGCCGCAGGCGCCCGTCGATCATATAGGTAACGGTTTCGAAGCCGCGGTGCGGATGATCGGGAAAGCCGCCGATATAATCGTCGGGATTGTCGGTGCCGAAGGCGTCAAGCATCAAAAACGGATCGAGCCGGCGTTGCAGTGATGACGTCAGCACACGCGTGAGCTTGACGCCGTCGCCATCCGAGGTGGCAATGCCGGCCACCAGCCGCTCGACGGTGCGCGATCGGCTCACGACCTCATTGACGACCTCATTGACGACCTCATTGACTATCTCATTGGCTGCATTCATGGCACGCTCCGCTCAGTTCGCTGAATTTTCATTCTAGTGCGTTGCGCGGCGCGCCGAAAGCCCGTGAAATGGATAACATCTTTCCAGTAGTGGAACAATGCCGACGAGCGCAGCGCGCTACGACCGGCCCCACATCGACTTGCCCTGAGGCGCTACGCGCGCCGCGCGGCCGGCCGCCGCATCGTCGCCGAAACGCCCGGCCTTGCCCTTGGCCGGCTTGTCTGCCGGAACAGGCGCGTCCTCGGCGGCCACGGCCTCGGCCGGCGCATCGGCGGCCTCGGCTTCTTCCTCCGGCACCGGCTCCAGCGCCTGCAAGCTCTCCATCAGTTGCGCAAAGCGCTGCTGACCGGGGGCGATGCGGTCGACCGTCAGCAAGACTTCCCTGGCCTCGTCAGCCAGCTCGGGGCGATAGCCGTCCTGCTCCATGGTCGAGATGATGATCTGGGCAAAATTGAACAAAATGCGCTGATTGGTCGGCAGCTTGGCGCGCGCAACGCGCATCCACTCGATCGCTTCCTTCAGTTTGCCGCTCTTCCACAAGGACACGCCGCGGTTCATCAGATCGGCCGCTTCCTTGCGCGATTGGGCGATCAGGTCGATCCCCTCTTCGGTCATCTTGGCCTTGTCGAAGATCTGCTGCGCTTCGTTCAGCAAGATCACGTTGTCGTGATTATTGCGCACCACTTCGCAAATGAGTTTTTCGGGCGCTTCCTTGACGCCGACCGCAAACAGCAGGCGCGCCATATCGAGGCAGGTGGTCGGATCGGGGCGCGCGAAGGTCGCCTCGAGCATTTCGCTCAGTTCATCGCCGGCCTTGCGCGCTTTGCGGAAATCGCCGCTTTCGTGATACACGAGTCCTTCCGTGATTTTGGTACGCACCCGCAGCGTTTCATCGCTAAATTCCTTTTGCACCGATACCAGCAATTGCAGCGCTTCCTTGATCTCGTTTTTCTGGCCGCAAATGCGGGCCAGGCCGAAATAGGCGTCGGGCGTCTTGAGCGCCGAATGTTCGCCGACCTGCAGGCACTTGCGAAACGCCTTTTCGGCCACCTGCACATTGCCGAGCTTGAACGAGAGTTCACCGAGATTGCGCTGACGCGCAATCGAATTGGGCGACAGCTTGGCCACCCGCTCGAGGGTCTTGGCCGCCTCTTCCATCAAGCCCATTTGCTGGTAGGTCGCGGCCAGGCTGTCGTAGGCGTCGATATAGTTGCGATTGTCGGCAATTACTTCGAGAAACATCTGGCGCGCCGAATCGTACAGGCCTTCCTTGAACAGGATTTTCGCCAGACCGGTCTTGGCCCAGCTGAAATCGCGGATTTTCAAGACCTCTTCATAGGTCTCGCGCGCCAGGGCCATCTCGCCGCTCTTGAGCAGCAAGGTCGCCTTCATGCGCAGCAAATCGACTTCGTGCAATTTATTGGTGATGATCTGGATGTCGCACAATTTCGCCGCCCGCAAATAATCCTTTTCCAGATAAGCCTGTTCGATCGGCTTGAAAATCTGTTTGCGGGCCCAGGCCCGGTTCAGGCGGGTGACCAGCATCTGCTCGGTAATCGGCTTGATGACATAGGCATCGGGCTGGTGCTCGGCCGCGCCCATGACCGATTCGACACTTTTTTCGGCCGAAATCATCATCCAGATACAGGTCGGCAAGACCAGATTGCGCACCTGTACCTCTTCGAGCACTTGCTGGCCGTTCTTGCCTTCGCCGATGTTGTAATCGCATAGCACGACATCGTAACGATTGCGCGCCAACAAGGCCATCGCCTCGCCGCCGCTATCGGCCTGATCGATGTGCCGGGCGCCGATATTGCGCAAACTCTCGCGCAGCAACACCCGCATGCCGGCGAAATCGTCGATCAGCAGATAGCGCTTGTCTTTCCAGATCGGCGCATCGGTCTCGCCGGCCGCCTGTGGCAGGCTTGGATGGGAATCGCTGTTGTCCATGCTGAATCCGGCTCCTTAGGGCAAACGCAAGATAAAACAACCGCCGCCGCCGCTGCCGTTTTCGAGTGCAATACTACCGAGCACGCCGCGATGTTTATGCATTTTTGCAACTTCGGCAGAAAAATACAATCCGAGCGCGGTACTGCTGGAAGAAAAATTGACGCCGCCACGCTGCGCCCCGGCTGCGCTGACACCGGCCTGCAACATCTCGGCCGGGTAGCCGCGGCCATTGTCTTCGACGCGAATTTCCAACATGCCATCACACTCGGCAATACGCAAGCAGATCTTGTCTTGCGTGTAGTGAAAGGCATTATTGACCGCATGGCCGACCACGCCCAAAATCAAATCTTCATCGTAAATCCAGATCAATTCGGGATCGCACACGATGTCGAGCGTAATGTCTTTACTGTCGAGCAAAATCCGGCTTTGTCCGGCGACTTGCTCGGCCAGCTCGGCCAGGCGCTGCGTCTGCGGATCGAAAGGATAGCCGGGTTTGCCCACTTCCTTGTACAGCGCCAGCAACTGGATCAGATTATTGTTCAGGCGCCGCGTTTCATACAGCATTTGCGCCATCGCGCGATAGCCGGCGGCGCTCTTGTCGTTGGCATCGGCCAGCAAGCCTTCGAGCGTGCTGCCCATGACGCTGACCGAATTTTTCATGTCGTGCGCCGTCGAGGCCAAAAACAAAAACAGGTCGGGCTGCTCTTGATCGTCATTCATTCATCACGCTCCATCCTCTGCAAAAGCGGTTCCGGTACGCCCCCACGATATCGCCGCCGCTCGGCCTGGCGGCATTGTTCGGGCGCATGGACGAGGCGGCTCCCACGCCGTCCTGGTGGCACGATATGACACAATATGGCGCAATATTTCCTGATGCCAATTTTAACAAACAATCGCGCCAGCGCAGCGCGTCATTGCGCAAGTGCACCCAAAGTTGCGGCCGCCACACCCGCTTCTGGCAGCCCGCGCAACACATTGCACCAATGAAATGGTCTATTCGTCAATATCGGCCGCCGGCGCCCTCATCCAGGCTGCCGCTGCCGGCAAAAACAAGCGCTGTCGTGGTCGTCGACCATGCCGATCGCCTGCATATAGGCATAGATGATGGTCGAGCCGACGAACTTGAAACCGCGCTGTTTCAAATCCTTGGAAATGCGGTCCGATAAGGCCGTCTTGGCCGGACGCGGCGAATCGGGCGTCCACTGATTGACGATCGGCTGGCCGTCGACGAAAGCCCACAGATACGGATCGAGTCCGCCGAGCTGCTGGCACAGGCGCAAATAGGCCTGGGCATTGCCGATGGTCGCGGCCACCTTCAGGCGGTTGCGCACGATGCCGGGGTTGGCCAGCAACTGGGCCACCTTGGCGCTATCGTAGACGGCAATTTTCGCCGCATCCCAATCGTCGAAGGCGGCGCGGTAACTGTGCCGTTTGTTGAGCACGGTCTCCCAGCTCAAACCGGCCTGGGCCCCTTCCAGATTGAGCATCTCGAACAGCTGTCTTTCATCGTGGCAGGGCACGCCCCATTCCTGATCGTGATAGGCGAGATAGAGCGGATTGAGCGGATTGGCCCAGCGGCAGCGGACGACGCTCATGCTATGGACTGCATGTTTTTCAGTTCCAGGGCACGCTCGTAGAGCGCGTTCTTTTTTTGTCCGAGAATCTGCGCGGCCAGTGCGGCGGCCTGCTTGAGCGGGCATTCGGCCAATAAAATCTGCAGCACGCGGTCCGCTTCAAGCTGGTCCTGCCCGGCCGCCGCCGGCGCGCCTTCGAGCAAGACCACGAATTCGCCTTTTTCGCGATGCGCATCGCTGGCCAACCAGGCCTGGGCCTCGGACAGCCGGCAGCGGTGCACCTGCTCGAACAATTTGGTCAGCTCGCGCGCAAAGACGATCTGGCGCTGCGGCTCGAACGCGGCCGCCAGCGCCTCGACGCAATCGGCAATGCGGTGCGGCGCTTCATAAAACACCAGCGTCGCCGCCAGCGTGCGCAAGGGCTGCAGGCGGGCTTCGCGCTGTTTGCCTTTGGCCGGCAAGAAACCGACGAAATAAAACTCGTCGCTGAGCAGGCCCGAAGCCGACAGCGCGGCAATCGCCGCCGACGGCCCCGGCAGCGGCATCACGCGCAAACCGGCCGCGCGCACCGCATCGACGATGCGGGCGCCGGGATCGGAGACCGCCGGCGTACCGGCATCGGACACCAGGGCGATGCGGGCACCGGCCTGCAAGCGGGCAATCAATTTATCGGCCACTTCACGCTCGTTGTGTTGATGAGCCGCAATGAGGGGCTTGACCACGCCATAGCGGCTCAATAATTGGCCGGTATTGCGGGTATCCTCGCAGGCGACGGCATCGACCAGATTGAGCACGTGCAAAGCGCGCACGGTGATATCGCAAACATTGCCGATCGGCGTGGCGATCACATATAGTGTCGATACGGGATACCCCTGGAGCGCTGCTTCGCCAAAAATCGTCGCAGCTGAAGATTGTGTCATAGCGGGTAAGGTCATAGGAGCATACGATGCGTTGTCGATCTGTTGGTTGGTGGATGGTTGGGTACATGGCTGCGGCGCTGCTGCTGGCCGGCGCCGGCGGTTGCAGTACCGGCAGCGCGCCGCCAGCCGGGCTGGCCCGTGGCGCAGCGCCGCCGCCCGCCGCCACGCCAGCGCCGGCACCGCAGGCCATTTTACCCTCAAGCGCGCCCGAAACGCCGCCGCTCGTGCAAAATCGCCCTCAGCCAACGGCGCCCGCCGCCCGCATGACCCTGTTGCTGCCGCTCGGCTCGGCCACCTTGGGCGGCGCGGCCCGCGCCATCCGCGACGGCTTCATGGCCGGCTTTGCGCACGAACCGGAAGCGGTCGCCGTTTCCATCCGCGATACCGGCGAGCGTCCCGAGGATGCCGTCGCCTATTACCAGCAAGCGCTGGCCGCCAGCGACATCGTGATCGGGCCGCTGCAGCGCCAGGCGGTGGCGGCCATCGTGCGCAGCGGTCATGTCGACAAACCGACGCTGGCCCTGAACCTGCCCGAAGGCGCCAATGGCGAGCCAAGCGAAGAAGCCTTGCCGGCCAATATGCTGAGCATGGGCTTGTCGGTCGAAGAAGAGGCGCGGCAGGTCGCGCGCTGGGCCAGCAGCGACTATCCGAACGGCACCGCCTACGCCGTCTACGGCCAGACCAGCTGGCAACGGCGCGCCGCCCGCGCCTTTGCCGCGCAACGCCTCAGCCTGGGCTTGCCGACCAAGCTGGCCGAGGTCTCGAGCACCTCGGGCGATGCCCGCATCGGCGACCTCGTCAAATTGCAGATGCGCCTGCAGGCCGAGGCGCCGGCCGCGGCGCCGCTGCTATTTGTGGCGCTCGACTTCGACAGCGCGCGCGAAGTGCTGGCCGGCCTCGGGCAGACCGTGCCGGCCTATGGCATCTCGCAGCTCAATCCCAACGTCGCCGGCAGCGCGCCCGAGCCGGCGCCCGAGATGAACGGCGTACGCCTGCTCGACATCCCGTGGCAGGTGCAAACCGGCCAGGGCGCCCTGCTGGCCTATCCGCGTCCGCTGCCGGCCGGCGAAGGCAAGCCCGATCCGGATCTGGCGCGCCTGTACGCGCTGGGGGTCGACGGCTACCGCGTCGCCCGCGCCATCGCCCTTAAAAAAGAGACGGTGTTCATGCTCGACGGCCTGAGCGGAAAATTGTCGCTGCGCCTCGAGCCGGGGCCCGGCGGCTTTCACTTCGAGCGCCTCGAAGTGCCGGTCATCTATCGCGACGGCCTGATCCAGCCGCTGCCGGCGCCATGAGGCGTGCCGGTAGCGGCCCGGCCGGCAGCACGCCAGCGCCGCCGGCTCTGAACGCCAGGCAAGCGAGCGGGCGCGACGGCGAACAGACCGCCCTGCGCTATCTGGAAAAACAGGGATTGACGCTGGTGACGCGCAATTTCCTGTGCCGCGGCGGCGAAATCGACCTCATCATGCAAGACGGCGCCACGCTCGTGTTCGTCGAAGTGCGCAAACGGGCCGACCGCCGCTTTGGCGGTGCGCTGGCCTCGATCGGCCCCAAAAAGCTGGCGCGGCTGCGCCTGGCCGCGCTGACTTTCCTGCAACGCTACCGCGAGCCGCCGGCCTGCCGCTTCGATGTCGTGGCCATCGACGGCGGCGCACTCGAGTGGCTCAGCAACGTCTTGCAATGATGTCAATGGCATGCCGGACGCCGGCCCGCGATGCATATTCGCGTTTTCGGCGCGGTGCTTTATAATGGCTGACATGACGACCAATCAACGCATCCTCGCGCATTTTCACGAAAGTGCCGAATTAAAGATCCAGGCCGCCTCGGTGCTCGCTCCGGCGATCGCGCAAGGCATCGAATTGATGTTTACCGCTCTCTCGAACGGCAACAAAATCCTGGCCTGCGGCAATGGCGGTTCGGCCGCCGACAGCCAGCATTTTGCCGCCGAGCTGGTCGGCCGCTTCGAGCGCGAACGCTTGCCGCTGCCGGCCATGGCCTTGACCACCGATTCCTCGATCATGACGGCGATCGGCAACGATTACAGCTATCGCGAGATTTTTTCCAAACAGGTGCAAGCCTTCGGCCAGGCCGGCGACGTCTTGCTGGCGTTTTCGACATCGGGCAATTCCGACAATGTTCTGGCGGCGATCGAAGTGGCGCAAGAGCGCGATATGCGCGTGATCGCCCTGACCGGCAAGGGCGGCGGCAAGATGGGCAAACTGCTCAGCGAAGCCGACGTCCATATCTGCGTGCCGCACAGCCGCACCGCGCGCATCCAGGAAGTCCATTTGCTGACGATTCACTGTTTATGCGACGGCATCGACGTCGCCCTGTTCGGGGAAGACGAGCATGAATAAATTCTGCCGCCTTGGCGCCGCGCTCGTTCTCGGCGCCAGCATGCTGACCTCGCTGTCGGGCTGCTTCGGGCTGGCCGTCGGCAGCGCCGTCATGGCCGGCATGGCCGCCTCCGACCGCCGCACGCTGGGCGCCCAGACCGAGGATTCGGCCATCGGCGTCAAAAGCGAGGTCCGCGTCGGCAAACTGGTCGGCGACGAAGGCCACGTCAACATCACCAGTTTCAACCGCCGCGCGCTGCTGACCGGCGAAGTCAAGGATGACGCCACACGGGCCGCCGTCGCCCGCGAAGTGGCCGCCATCGAAGGCGTGCTGTCGGTGACCAATGAGCTGACCATCGCCGGACCGTCGAGCTATACGGCGCGCTCGAATGACACGTTAATTACCGGCCGGGTCAAGGCCGCCTTGGTCGACACCAAAGACATTTTCGCCAATTCCTTCAAGATCACGACCGAACAGGGCGTGGTCTTTCTGATGGGGCGGGTAACGCAGCGCGAAGGCGACCTCGCCACCGAAGCGGTGCGCAGCGTCAGCGGCGTGCAAAAAGTGGTCAAGGTCTTCGAATACATCAGCGAAGGCGAATTGCAGCAATTGACGCCGGCTCCGGCGCAAAATCTGGCAACCCCGCCGGCGCAGCCATAAGAGGCGCTCCGGCAGGTTCCCGCAAAAGCCGTTATGCTTGCCGCATGACGGCTTTTTTTATATTTTTATCATGATCGGAATCCCGATGACTGGCATCGCTCTCAATGGCAGCGCCGCCCGCGGCCTGGTTGGCCTGGTTGGCCGGATTGGCGGCAGCGGCTTTATCGTGCTGGGCGCCGGCCTCGTCCTGAGCCTCGTCCTGAGCCTCAGTGCGGCGCCGATTTTTGCCGCAAATGCAGCAAATACGGAAACGACCTCAGCAGCAGTGACAAGCACAGTGACTAACGTAGCGACAAGCGCAGCGGCAAGCGAAAGCGCGCTCGAACCGATCAAGGTCGTCTATCACATCGCCGACGGCAATGACCAGGCGCGGCGGGCACTGGCCAATATCGCCAACCACTTGCGGGCCGAACCGACGACCAGAATCGTCGTCGTCGCCCTCGGTAACGGCATCGAATTCATGTTGAGCGGAACCGTCGACCGCTACGGCCGGCCGTTCGAACCGGAGGTGCTGGCGCTGGCCGCGCAGGGCGTGCAATTCCGGGTCTGCCGCAATTCGATGCTGGCCCACGACGTCGCCGCCTCGCGCCTGCTGGCGCCGGCGGTCGTGGTGCCGGCCGGCGTCGCCGAGATCGCGCGCCTGCAGGCGCGCGAAGGCTACGTCTACCTGCGCCCTTAAGCAGGCCGCAGGTGGCAAATACACCGACCACATCCGCGGCTGCCGCTACCGGGCCATCACCGACGCCTGCGCGGCGACTCTTGGCCCGCCCGCTGCCGGTGCTACTGCTGTCCCTGCTGCTCGGCGTGCTGGCCGCCAGCCTGTGGCAATGGCAACGCCCGCAGGCGGCGCCCGCGGTCACGTTTGTCAGCCTGAGCGGCGAAAAAATCGCGTTGCAAGACTTGCGCGGCAAGGTCGTGATGGTGCATTTCTGGGCCACTTCGTGCGCCATCTGCGTCAGGGAAATGCCGGCCATGGTCGCCAGCTACAACAAATACCACAGCCGCGGCCTGGCCTTCATCGCCGTCGCCATGGCCTACGACCCGCCCAACTATGTGCTCGATTATGCGCAAAGCCGGCGGCTGCCGTTCCCGGTGGCGCTCGACGTCAACGGCATGCTGGCGCGGGCCTTCGGCGACGTCGCGCAGACGCCGACCACCTTCGTCATCGGCAAGGATGGCAAGATCGTGCAACGCTACCTCGGCCAGCCCGATTTCGCGCAGCTGCAGCGCGTGCTCGAAAACGCGCTGGCGCCATGAAGGCAAGGCGCTGACGACCAGCTGCTCAGTGCAAGACGGTCGCGCTGCGCATCACCGGATACAATTGATAACGTTCATCCCAGGAGCTGTGGCGACGCGCGAAAAACAGCAGGCGCGCGGCAGGATCGGCCGCAAACGCCGGCTCGTCGGCCAATTTTTTCGTAAACTGCGCCGCCAGCGCCGGATCGGCCGCCAGCTGTTCGCGCGCCACGTCTTCGGCCACATAGTCTTCCATGTATTCCTTGCGTTCGAAGGCATTGTTGAATTCGCCCCAGGCCAGCAGCGAATCGGGCGCCTGCGGTTCGAGCAACTGCATCAGCAAGCGCGCCTTGGCTTGCGCAATCGGCACAAACAGGGCGCCGGCGCCAATCGCCCGCCGCTCGGGCCGCCAGGCGCCGCTCACGTTAAGCATCTGATGGCTCTCGACCGATTGCGCCTCGAAAGCGGCGTGCTCGGCCCGGAAAGTCTCGAGCGCGGCGCTGTCTTGCGCCGTTTTCAAGACCGTATAGCTAATGCCGTGCAAGGCCAGCTTGGGCGCCACCAGAGCCGCATAAGCGGCCGGCACCACATAGCCGCCAAGCGGCGCGCGCACGGCGCCATCGATGACGATTTCATCGCGCAATGGCAAATTCCATACTTGCGGCGCGCTTTCATCGTAATGCGTCATCAAGGCGCCCGAAATGACCGACATCGTGCGCGTATAGCGATAACCGCGGAAAGCGATGGTGCGCACCTTGTCGGTGGTCTTGTAACTCAGCGGCACGCTGCTGCCGGCCAGCTGCGCCGAGCGCAGATCGGCCTCGTGCGCGAGGCGCTGCCATTCCTGTCCATGCAGGGCCATTTGCGACAGCAGCGAGACAATCGTATTGCGCGTGATGCGCACGCGGGTCGGATAATCTTTCCAGGAATGGGTTTCAACCAGCATGGCGAAGCGGTTACGCAGCTGGAAGTAACCATGCGAAAATCGCGGCGGCGCCACGCCGTCGGCAAAGCCGGAAGCCGGATCGTCGTCGACCACGAACGAGGCATAAAAACCGAGCGGCAGCGAGCCGCTGGCCGTCAGATCGCCCAGCACGGCCTGCTGCCAGAGCTTGCCGGCCTGTTGCATCTGGGCGTCGCCGGCATGCAGCGGTTCGACCTGAATCGAGATATCGTGTTCGAACTTGGCGCCGTCGGTAACGTGCAAATCGACTTCGGCCAGCGGATCCCAACGGTTGATCAGCCTTAACATCGCCTGCATTTCAGGGGCGTCGGCCTTCACATAATCGCGGTTCAGATTGAAATTCTGGGCCGTGGTACGCCAGCCCATCTGTTGCGGGCCGCGCTGGTTCGGCCGGTTCCAGCTGCCGAAGCGCTCGTGGCCGTCGACATTAAAGACGGGCACGAACAGCAAGACTTGCTTGTCGAGCGCAGCGGGCGCGGCGCGGTTTTCAAGCACTTCGCGCAGCGCCAGAAAGCCGGCGTCCTTGCCATCGATTTCGCCGGCATGAATGCCGCCCTGGATCAACATGACCGGCAATTTTTTCTGCCGCGCCTGTTCCGGCGTGAAGGCGCCGCTGCGCGTGACCACCAGCGCCTTCATCGGCCGCCCTTCGGGCGTGGTGCCAAATTCGATGCAGCGCACGGCCGCCGGATAGGCTTTCTCGAAAGCGGCGCATAGCGCAATGACTTCGTCGTAACGGCCGGTCGCTTGAAAGCCGGAACGTTCGGACAGCGTACGCAAGGCGCTGCCGGCAGCCGCCGGCGCTGCCGCGGCCACCGGCAAAGAAACAGCAAGGGCGGCGCACAGCGCGCCGGCGGGAGTCAGGATGGAACGGATCATGGTAAAGAAACCTCAGGGATAAAGAAATCAATCGACAGCATGCTAGCTTGAATAATTTTCACGACAGATGAAGCCATGGAGCGCGGCAGCGGTATTTGCCGACAGAGGCGCAACGCAAAAAAAAGCTGCGCTCAGCGCAGCCCGTCCAGCCCCTTATTTTGCGGCCGGCATCGCCAGCGCGCTCTCGATATCGGCGACCAGTTTCTTGTCGTCGGGCGTGATCTTGCTCGGATAATTATGGATGACCTTGCCGTTACGGTCGAGCAGATATTTGTGAAAATTCCATTTCGGCGCAGCGCCCGTCAGCCTGGCCAGTTCGGCATGCAGCGCATTCGGGGCGGCGCCGCTGACCGACGACTTGGCGAACATCGGGAATTTGACGCCATAGGTATTGAAACAGAAATCGGCAATTTCCTTGCTGCTGCCCGGCTCTTGCTTGCCGAAGTCATTCGATGGAAAACCGAGCACGACCAGTCCCTGCGGGCCGTATTTCGCATACAACGCTTCGAGCCCCTGATACTGGCTGGTGTAGCCGCAATAGCTGGCCGTGTTGACCACCAGGACAACCTTGCCCGCATATTGGCACAGGTTTTGCGGCACATCGTCTTGCAAGCGCTTGAAGCTTTGATTCAATAAAGCCGGACAGTTGTCGGCCGCCAGCGCCGGCACCGTGACCGATAGCGAGGCCAATAGCGAGGTAAACAACGGGGCCAACAGCGAGGCCGGCCGCAGGCCCAGAACAGATCCGATCTTGCGCATGGTAACTCCAGAATGTGGGTTATACAGATTGCTGATGCCGGTTGCTGATGCCGGCGACAAAACGACCGTCGATTGAAAAGCCGTGTCTTATTTTAAGTCAAATTGCATTCGGATATTTACTTGCTCTTTCTGCCTGTGCACAAGCAATATACACCGCAATCTTGAGCCAGCCCAAACATGGGCGCCACGAACAGCGATGAAGCCGCCGATTTCCCTTATCCTGATTACTCCGACAGTGATGGTGAGCGCGATGACAGCACAAGGCGAAACAAACCGGGCAGACGGCCGCCGGCGGCCATGGCGGCCATGGCTGCGTTACTGGCAAGGCCGGCTGCAAAGCCGCGTCGCCATCTGCGTCCGCGCCTTATTGGCCGGCCTGGCGGCAGGCGCCGCGCTGGCCGCGGCCGCCACCCCGCCGCTGCGCGCCTACCACGCCGATCTGTCGCAGACTTCGGTCTCGGGCCTGTCGTCGGGCGCGTTCATGGCCGGCCAGTTCGGCGTGGCCTATTCGAGTATCGTGGTCGGCACCGGCGTGGTGGCCGGCGGGCCGTATTTTTGCTCCGGCTATCAGGGCACGGTGCGGTCCTATGCCTATCTGAGCAATGCCATGAGCATTTGCATGAATCCGGCGGCGTCCGGCGTGGCGCCGCCCGACGCCGGTGCGCTGTGGGACGAAGCGAAAATCCTGGCCACGGTCGGCGCCATCGACAATCTGGCCGGCGTGCGGCGCCAGCATATCTATCTGTTCAGCGGCACGCAAGACCATACCGTGACCCAGGCCGTGGTCGACCAGACGCTGCGCTTTTATCAGTTGGCGGGGGTGCCGGCCGCGCAGATCGAGTATGTCAACAATGTCGCCGCCGGCCACGGCATGGTGGTCGACGACAACAGCCATGCGGCCGTGGCGTGCGACGTCACCGCCCCGCCCTATCTCAACGATTGCCACTTCAGCCAGGCCCATCAATTGCTGCGCCATCTGTATGCCGACCAGGTGCCGCCGCTGGCACCGCCGGCGACCACCCTGAGCAGCACCGTCAAGGCGTTCGACCAGACCGAATTCAGCCCTTATCTGCTCAGCGGGCTGGCCGATGTCGGCTATGTGTATGTGCCCAAAAATTGCGAGCTGACGCGTTGCAAAGTGCATGTCGTCTTTCACGGCTGTAAGCAAGATGCGCAAACCGTCGGCGCCACATTTTACGACGGCGCCGAATATAACGGCACGGCCGACAGCAACAATCTGATCGTGCTGTATCCGCAAGTGCATGCCAGTTACTGGCTGCCCTACAATCCGCAGGGCTGCTGGGATTTCTGGGGATACAGCAGCTTCAATCCATTCAATCCCGATTTCTATTCGAAAAACGCGCCGCAACTGGCCAGCATACGCGCCATGCTGGCGCGGCTGGCGGCGCCGCGCTGAAACCGGGCCGGCGCCAGCGCGCCGGTGGAGGATTAAATGCCGCCCATGCAGATATATTTGATGACCAGATAGTCGTCGATGCCGTACTTCGAGCCTTCACGGCCGAGCCCCGATTGCTTGACGCCGCCAAACGGCGCCACTTCGGTCGAAATCATGCCGGTGTTGACGCCGACCATGCCGCTCTCGAGGCCTTCGGCAACGCGCCAGATGCGGCCGATGTCGCGCGAATAAAAATAGCTGGCCAAGCCGAATTCGGTATTGTTGGCCAGCGCCAGCGCTTCCTCATCGGTGGCAAAGCGAAACAGCGGCGCCAGCGGGCCGAAAGTCTCTTCGGTAGCCACGCGCATGGCCGAAGTCACGCCGGTCAGCACGGTCGGCTCGAAAAAGCCGTGGCCGAGCCGGTGGCGCCTGCCGCCCGTGCGGACCACGGCGCCCTTGGCCAGCGCATCGGCGATATGCTGTTCGACTTTTTGCACGGCCTTGTCGTCGATCAGCGGCCCTTGCGTGACGCCGCTCTGGAAGCCATCGCCGACCACCAGTGCCTCGACGGCCGTCGCCAGCTTGGCGGCGAAGGCGTCGTAGACGCCATCCTGCACATAGATGCGGTTGGCGCACACGCACGTCTGGCCCGAGTTGCGGTATTTCGAGGCCAGCGCGCCGGCCACGGCGGCATCGAGATCGGCATCGTCGAAGACGATGAATGGCGCATTGCCGCCCAGTTCCAGCGAGAGTTTCTTGATGGTCGGCGCGCATTGCGCCATCAGCAGCCGGCCGACTTCGGTCGAGCCGGTAAAGCTCAGTTTGCGCACGAGCCGGTTGCCGCTCATTTCGGCGCCGATCTGGCCCGAGTCGCCGGTGACGACGTTAAATACGCCGGCCGGCACGCCAGCCCGTTCGGCCAGCACCGCCAGCGCCAGCGCCGAGTACGGCGTCAGGCCGGCCGGCTTCAAGAGCACCGGGCAGCCGGCCGCGAGCGCCGGCGCCACCTTGCGCGCAATCATCGACGATGGAAAATTCCACGGCGTGATCGCCGCGCAGACGCCGATCGGCTCGCGCGTGACGAGCAAACGGCGGTCGGGCCACGGCGAAGCCAGCGTGTCGCCGGCGATGCGCTTTGCCTCTTCGGCAAACCATTCGAAAAATGCCGCCGTCGAGCCGACTTCGCCTAGCGCTTCAGCCAAGGGCTTGCCTTGCTCGGCTGTCATGATGGCGGCCAGGTCGTCGAGATTAGCCAGGATTAATTCATACCAGCGCCGCAAGACGGCGCTGCGCGCCTTCGGCGATTGCGCGCGCCACAAGGGAAATGCGGCGTGGGCGGCGGCAATCGCGCGCGCCGTCTCTTGCGTGCCCATCTTTGGCACGCTGCCGAGATCGCCGCCGTTGGCCGGATTACGTACGGCAAAGCTGGCGCCGCTGTCGGCGGCGCACCAGGCGCCATCGATATAGGCGGCGTGCCGCATCAGACTTGCATCTTTTAATTGCAACATGGTGCTACTCCCTTCAATCGGGGCGCCGGGCGCCTCAAGACAGATTGGTGCGACCCCGTCAGCTGATCTTCAGCTTCGCGTATTCGGGGTGTTGCGGATACGCCAGCTTCAAGCCTTGCAGCGTTTCCAGCAAAATGGTCGAGACCGCCAGATTGCGGTGTGTCTTCGAATCGGACGGCACCACATACCAGGGCGCGTCATTCGTATCGGTTTCGCGGATGACTTGCTGATATTGGGCTTGATACTGGTCCCATAATTTGCGCTGCTCGACATCGCCGGCATTGAACTTCCACTGTTTGTCGGCTTCATCGAGGCGCTCTTGCAGGCGGATGCGCTGCTGGTCTTTGGAGATATGCAAAAAGACCTTGACGATGATGGTGCCGGTCTCGACCAGCATGCGTTCAAAATCGCGAATCTGGGCAAAGCGGCGTTTGCACTCCTTGTCGTCGATCCACTCATTGACGCGGGTAATCAAGACGTCTTCATAGTGGCTGCGGTTGAACACCACGATTTCACCGAGCACCGGCACCTGGCTGTGCACGCGCCACAGATAGTCGTGCGCCAGCTCGTCGACACTCGGGGTCTTGAAGCCGCAGGCGCGCAAGCCCATCGGATTGACCATGCTGAACAGGCTGCTGATCGTGCGGTCCTTGCCGGCCGTGTCCATGCCCTGCAAGACCAGCAAGAACTTGCGCTTGTGCTCGGCATAAAACATCGTCTGCAGGGCCGCGATCTCGGCGCCGATCTCTATCGTGCGCTGTTTGTCGGCCGCCTTGCTGGCCGCGGTACTGCCGCTGGCCAGCGGTGTCGTGCGCGCGCTGTCATCGCTGATTTTTTGCTTGGGATTGGCCCGAAACAGCTCGCAGGCCTTGAGGCTTTTTTCGCTCAACACACTCTCCTGTTCATGTTATCCCGACGATTATCCTCGCATTTAGGCCAACAACTAAGTTAACAATCATTGCGGCAATTATCCCAACAATTATCCCAACAACATCGCGTGCTCGACTTTCGTGCAGCGGTCCATCACCACATCGAGGCCGGCGTGCTGGGCCAGCGCCTGCGCTTCGTCGTTGACGATGCCAGACTGCAGCCACAGGCAGCGGGCGCCGATGGCGATCGCCTCGTGCGCAATCGGCATGATGTCTTCGGCGCGGCGGAAGCAGTCGACGATATCGATCGTCACACCGTCGGCTTCCATGGCCGCGGCCGCTTCTTGCAAAGTGGCATACACGGCTTCGCCGAGGATCTGCGTGCCCGCATATTGCGGATTGACCGGCACGATGCGATAACCGTGCGCTTGCAGATATTGCGCAACGCGCAGGCTGGCGCGCTCCTGTTTGGGCGAGAGCCCGACGACGGCAATCGTTTTGCTCGTTTCAAGCAAGACTTGAATTTGGGCGGGGTTCATGGCGCTTCTCCGTGAAAGCAAATGAATGGCTGAAAAATGCGAAAAAAAAGGCAGCGAAAACGCTGCCTTTCATTGTACTGCTGCTGCCGGATTAACGTTTTTGACGCAATTTCGCGATGGCCGCCAGTTGCGCGATCGCCACCGACAACTCCGCCTGTGCTTTGGCATAGTCGATTTTCGAGTCGCGGTTGACCAGGGCATCTTGCGCGGCCTGCTTGGCTGCGTTGGCCTTGGCTTCGTCGAGATCGGCGCCGCGGATGGCGGTATCGGCCAAGACGGTGACGCAGTCGGGCTGCACTTCGAGAATGCCGCCGGCAACGAAAACGAATTCATCTTCAGCCTGGCCAGGCACGCGGATCCGCACCGAGCCCGGCTTGATGCGGGTAATCAAAGGCGTATGCTTGGCCAAAATACCGAGCTCGCCCGATTCGCCCGGTAACGAGACATATTCCGCTTCGCCGGAAAAAATCATTGCTTCCGCGGAAACCACGTTAACGTGAAAAGTGTTTGCCATTTCTTGTCCTATGCGGTGAGAACCAGCGCCGCTCGCGCGGCGCCGGCTCTGCCGAGAAGACAACCGTCGTGCCAACCGGGCCAGGCGGCCCGGCCGTCACAATCAGTTGAGCTTCTTGGCCTTTTCGATTGCTTCTTCGATGGTGCCGACCATGTAGAACGCTTGTTCCGGCAAGTGATCGAGTTCGCCCGATGCGATCATCTTGAAGCCCTTGATCGTATCCTTGAGCGAGACATACTTGCCTGGCGCACCAGTAAAGACTTCAGCAACGTGGAACGGTTGCGACAGGAAACGCTGCATCTTCCGTGCACGTGCCACCAGCAACTTGTCTTCCGGCGCCAATTCGTCCATGCCGAGAATGGCGATAATGTCGCGCAATTCCTTGTAGCGCTGCAAAGTACCTTGGACAGCGCGCGCGGTATCGTAATGCTCTTGACCGACGACCAGCGGATCCAATTGACGCGAGGTCGAATCGAGCGGATCGACCGCTGGGTAAATACCGAGCGAGGCGATGTCGCGCGACAGCACGACGGTCGAATCCAAGTGGGCAAACGTGGTTGCAGGCGACGGATCGGTCAAGTCATCGGCAGGAACATAGACAGCCTGGATCGAGGTGATCGAGCCCACCTTGGTCGAGGTGATGCGTTCTTGCAAACGGCCCATTTCTTCGGCCAGGGTCGGTTGATAACCGACCGCCGAAGGCATACGACCGAGCAGCGCCGAGACTTCGGTACCGGCCAGCGTGAAGCGATAGATGTTATCGACGAAGAACAAAACGTCCTTGCCTTCATCGCGGAACGATTCGGCAATGGTCAAGCCGGTCAGCGCCACGCGCAGACGATTGCCTGGCGGTTCATTCATCTGACCGTAGACCATCGCAACCTTGGAATTGGCCGGATTTTCGAGATCGACCACTTTGGCATCGGCCATTTCGTGGTAGAAGTCATTACCTTCACGCGTACGTTCACCAACACCGGCAAACACCGACAAACCGCTGTGGGCTTTCGCGATGTTGTTAATCAATTCCATCATGTTGACGGTCTTGCCGACGCCGGCGCCGCCGAACAGGCCGACTTTACCGCCCTTGGCGAACGGACAAACCAGATCGATGACCTTGATACCGGTCTCTAACAGGTCTTGCGATGGCGACAATTCGTCGTACGACGGCGCTTTGCGATGGATCGACGCCATTTGGTCAAGCGCGACCGGACCGCATTCGTCGATCGGGTTACCCAGCACGTCCATGATGCGGCCCAATGTTGCTTTGCCGACCGGAACCATGATCGGTTTGCCGGTATTTTGAATCATCATGCCGCGGCGCAGACCGTCGGAAGTACCCAGTGCAATGGTACGGACCACGCCGTCGCCAAGCTGCTGCTGCACTTCGAGCGTCAGTTCTGTACCAGCCATTTTCAAGGCATCGTATACCTTCGGCATCGCGTTGCGTGGGAACTCTACGTCCACCACGGCGCCAATACACTGAACGATTTTGCCATCAGCCATGTTCGTTCCTTCTATATGTAAATTTAAATACTGTTAATTCGTTTATACGGCCGCCGCACCGGCGACGATTTCCGAAAGTTCTTTGGTAATCGCCGCTTGCCGCGTCTTGTTATAAATGAGCTTCAATTCGCCGATCACATTTCCTGCGTTGTCGCTGGCCGACTTCATCGCCACCATGCGCGCCGATTGTTCCGACGCCAGATTTTCAGCCACGGCTTGATAAATCAGCGCTTCGACATAACGCACCAGCAATTCATCAATCACGGTTTGCGCCTGCGGTTCGTAGATGTAATCCCAGGAGTGATTACCCTTGTCGCCCTGCAGTTTTGCCGCCGGCAATGGCAGCAATTGCTCCATCGTCGACTCTTGCTTCATCGTATTGATAAACTTGGTGTAGCACACATAGACTTCATCGAGCGTGCCTTCCAGGTAGGCATCGAGGATCACCTTGACCGGACCGATCAGCTTGTCCAGATGCGGGGTGTCGCCGATTTGAATCACATGCGAGACCACGCTGGCGCCGACCCGATTCAAGAAACCCAAACCCTTGTTACCGATTGCCACCGCATCGATGCGCTTGCCTTGCGATTCCAGTTCGCGCATCCGGTTCGTTACCATACGCAAGACGTTGGTATTCAGACCGCCGCACAAACCCTTGTCGGTGGTGACGATGATGAAGCCCACCTTGTTGGCCGCGCCCTTGGCATTCCGGGCTTGCGCCAAAAACGGATGCGTGTACTCGGGATTGGCCGCTGCCAGATTCGCGGCGATATTGCGTATCATGTCACTGTAGGGACGGGCGGCGCGCATCCGGTCCTGCGCCTTGCGCATTTTGGATGCGGCGACCATTTCCATCGCCTTGGTGATCTTCTTCGTATTTTCTACGCTCTTGATCTTGCCACGTATCTCTTTGCCGACTGCCATGAGTCCTTACTCCTTTTCAAACAACCTGTGGAACGGCGTCCCCAGGACGCCATCCCCGGCTGGTCCTATTTCTTATTCCTATTAATAGGCGCCGGATTTTTTGAAATCGGCCAAGGCGGCGCTCAGTACAGCTTCACCATCCTTGTCGAGCTGACGGGACTCTTCGATCTTGGCCAGCAAAGCCGCTTGCTTGTCTTTCATGTACGCATGCGCACCGGCTTCGAATGCCAACACTTTCTTGACTTCGACGTCATCGAGGAAACCCTTGTTGACGGCAAACAGCGACACCGCCATCAGCGAGATCGACAGCGGCGCGTATTGCGCCTGCTTCAGCAATTCGGTCACGCGGGCACCGCGGTCGAGCTGCTTGCGGGTCGACTCGTCGAGGTCCGAAGCGAACTGCGCAAACGCGGCCAATTCACGGTACTGCGCCAAGTCGGTACGGATACCGCCGGACAGGCCCTTGATGACTTTGGTCTGGGCCGCGCCACCGACGCGCGAGACCGAAATACCGGCGTTAATCGCAGGACGGATACCGGAGTTAAACAGCGCCGTTTCCAGGAAGATTTGACCGTCGGTAATCGAAATCACATTGGTCGGCACGAAGGCAGAGACGTCGCCCGCTTGCGTTTCAATGATAGGCAGAGCGGTCAGGGAACCGGTCTTGCCCTTGACGGCGCCGTTGGTGAATTTTTCAACGTATTCCGGATTGACGCGTGCAGCGCGTTCCAAGAGACGCGAGTGCAAATAGAACACGTCGCCAGGATAGGCTTCGCGGCCTGGTGGGCGGCGCAGCAACAGCGAAATTTGACGATAGGCAACCGCTTGCTTGGACAGATCATCATAGACGATCAGCGCATCTTCACCGCGGTCGCGGAAGTATTCGCCCATCGTGCAACCGGAGTAAGCCGAGATGTATTGCATCGCGGCCGATTCAGCGGCCGAGGCAGCGACAACGATCGTGTATTCCATCGCGCCATGCTGTTCGAGCGAGCGCACGATGTTTTTGATCGACGACGCCTTTTGGCCGATCGCGACATAAATACACTTCATGCCCTGGCCTTTTTGATTGATGATGGCATCAATCGCAACGGCCGTCTTACCGGTTTGACGGTCGCCAATGATCAGTTCGCGTTGACCGCGACCGACCGGCACCATCGCATCGATCGACTTCAAGCCGGTTTGCATTGGCTCGGACACCGATTGACGGGCAATCACGCCAGGCGCGATCTTTTCGATCGGCATGCTCAGCTTGGTCGCCACCGGACCCTTGCCGTCGATTGGCTGGCCGAGCGCATTGACCACGCGGCCGAGCAGCTCAGGACCGACCGGCACTTCCAGAATGCGGCCCGTGCATTTGACGGTATCGCCTTCGGAAATGTGTTCGTATTCGCCGAGAATGACGGAACCGACCGAGTCGCGTTCCAGATTCATCGCCAGGCCGAAGGTATTACCAGGAAATTCCAACATTTCGCCCTGCATCACATCGGACAGGCCGTGGATGCGGCAAATGCCGTCGGCAACGGAAATAACCGTGCCTTGATTGCGGATTTCAGCGCTATCGCCAAGGCCTTGGATCCGGCTCTTGATCAGTTCGCTGATTTCAGATGAGTTCAGTTGCATACCAAATACTCCTAATGTGTCGGGTGCGCCGTCCGGCTCCTAGCCGAACGGCGCACCGCAGTGCCAACAATTTTTCCGCGACGGCTTGCGCCGCCGGAGCGACGAGCGCGAGCCCGCGATTATGACGTCAACGCTTGCTGCATCTGTTGCAGCTTGGCGCGCACCGAGGTGTCGAGCACTTCGTCACCAACTTCGACGCGCACGCCGCCGATCAGTGCAGGATCGATACTGACCAAGGGCTTGAGCTTTCGGCCGAATTTCTTTTCCAGCGCCGCCACCAGTTCACCCACTTGGGCGCTCGACAGCTCGAAAGCACTGGTAATGGCGGCATCAGCGGCACCAAACTGTGCATTTTTCAGCACGGTAAATTGCGCGGCGATTTCCGGCAGCAACACAACCCGGCCATTTTCGACCAACATCGTGATGAAGTTATCGGCTTCGTTATTGCGCGGCGACTGCAACAGGGCAGTCAAGGTCTCGGCAATAACAGCGGCCGGCACATTCGGATTGCGCGCCAGGGCCAGGACCTCGGGCTGCTCGGCCAGATAAGCCAATTCAGCCAGCAAGGCCGACCAGGCCGCCAGAGTCATCGGCGCTTGATCAGCTTTGGCAACGCGAAACAGCGCTTCGGCGTAGGGACGGGCGACGGTTGCAAGTTCAGCCATGATTAAAGCTCGGTCTCAAGTTGTTTCAACAGATCGGCATGCACCGACACGTTGACTTCACGCTTCAAGATTTGCTCCGCACCCTTGACTGCCAGCGTTGCAACTTGCGCGCGCAATTCTTCGCGTGCTTTCGTCACTTGCTGCACAGCTTCAGCCTTGGCTTGCTCGATGATGCGGGCCGCTTCAGCTTGGGCATTTTGCTTGATCTCTTCAGCCAACAGATGGGCACGCTTTTCAGCGTCGCCAATGCGCTTTTGACCTTCATCGCGGGCACCGGCCAATTCAGCCTGCGCCCGTTTTTCGGCCAAAGCCATCGCCGCCTTGCCTTGATCGGCCGCAGCCAGACCATCGGAGATTTTCTTGATCCGCTCGTCGAGGGCATTGGTCACCGTCGGCCAGATATACTTCGCAACGAAGCCAGCCAGGATGAACAGCACCACGAACTGGACGAACATTGTTGAATTTAAATTCACAGCTATTTCCTTCTCAAAAATGACACAAACCGGAGCGCGCCAAACGCGACCCGGCTATTGAGAATCGGTGATTAATGGAATGGGTTAACGAATGCAAACATCATCGCCACACCAACACCAATCAGGAACGCCGCATCGATCAGACCGGCCAGCAGGAACATATTAGTTTGCATTGTGCCCATCAGTTCTGGCTGACGTGCCGACGCTTCAAAGAACTTGCCGCCCATCAGTGCGATACCGATACATGCACCGATAGCGCCCAAACCGATGATAAAACCACAAGCCAATGCAACCATAGCGACGTTAGTCATGAAAACTCCTAATTAAGTAAAAGGTAAAAAATAAGAAACAAAGATAAATACAATTACTACGGGATTACATTCGGTTGCGGCCAGCGTGCGATCCGTATGGCAATCGCGCCCCAGCCCCGCCGTATTTTAATGCGCGTCGTGAGCTTGACCGAGATACACCAGTGTCAACATCATGAAAATAAACGCTTGCAACACCACGATCAAGAGATGGAAAATCGCCCAGATCGACCCTGCCAGCACTTGCAAGCCAGCCAGCAGAACACTTTGCGTAGTCAGGCCGATCCAGGTAGCACCGAGCAAGGCAATCAACAAGAACACGAGTTCGCCGGCAAACATATTGCCGTACAACCGCATCGACAGCGAAACGGTTCTTGCCGCAAATTCAACGATATTCATGGCCAGATTCGGCAACCACAGCAAAGGGTTGGAACCGAACGGGGCGCAGAACAAATGATGGATGAAGCCGCCCAAGCCCTTGACCTTGATGTTGTAATAGAACATCAAGGTCAGCACGACCAGACCGATACCGAAGGTGCCGTTCAAATCGGCAGTCGGGACGGCGCGGTGAAACAATTCATGGCCCTCGGCCGTATGCAGGCCGAGCAAGCGGAAAATCTGGGAAAACAAATCGACCGGCAAGAAGTCCATCGAATTCATCAACACAATCCAGACGAAAATCGTCAGCGCCAGCGGGCCGACGAACGAGCGGTCGCCATGCACGATCAGTTTCGATTGGTTGTCGACCATTTCAATGACCACTTCAACCGCGGCCTGAAAGCGCGTCGGCACGCCGGCCGTGGCGCGGCGTGCGCCGAGCCACAAGACGAAGCAGCCAACCATGCCCAACACGACCGACCAGAAAATGGTATCGTAGTTGAGGATGTGCATGTCAATGATTGAGGTTTGCGTGGCCGACCGGAAATGTCCGAGATGGTGAATGATGTAGCCCGCCGCTGTCAGGCCATGTTCGCCCGCCGCGTGTACTGCCTCCGCCGCAATTTCAGTTGCCATGATTAACGCCTAAACAATAAGATAAGATAACTTTTCAGTGCCACGACGACGCCGGCAAGCAATGCCAGCCAATTCAAATCGTGGTACAACCAAGCGGTCGCAGTCAATAATGCAACCGTCAATGCAACCTTGATAAACTCGCCAATAAAAAATGTCGCCACGCTGCCACCGTAGCCGCGCAGCGCATTGATATACAAGCGCAATGCAAATAATGCATTCGGCACGGCACAGCACAAGCCACCCAAGAGAGTCGAGAACAACGCGGCCTGACCGGCCAGGAGTCCTGCGATAACGCTAGCAACCAGCGTTGCCGTAAATTGCAACAGGACTAGGCGGCGCATCGTTTTCCCTATCGCACAGCGATCGCGAATTATCGGATCGTGCGGTGAATGTACATTTTTTCTAAGCCACAGGATTATAAGGGTTATTGCTGACAAACGTCAAACCATTGAAGCCATCGCACGCCAAAAATGCCCTATAAAAGAGACACTTACGCACCAGAAATTGCCCTCTGTTTCGGCGATATGCACCACATCGGCGCACCCCTCTTGACCGCAGTCAAGAATTTGATTATTTGCCGGCCAATTCGGCCCGCGCGAAGGTCCACGCCAAGGCCAAGCCAAACGATGTGCCGCTGTTTTTTTTAAACAAAGGACTGTTGCGATTGGCGGCGCCGCGGTAATTGTCATAACGGGCAAAAGCGTACAGACGCCAGTCCCGATTCAAATCGCGGCCGGCCAGCAGGCTCAGGCGGGTGAGCAGCAAGCCTTGTTTGGCTTCATATGCAGGGCGTTCGGCCGTCGCATAAGGCGGCGCAACCGTATAAAAATACTGTTGCAGGTGGTCGTTGCCGAACACGGAACTGAGCGAAACGCTGCCGCCCCAGCCGCGATACAACTCGCGCGCTTCATAGACGAGGCGCGGCTCGAACGTGATGCCTTGCGTGCGCACGCCGGCGTGCGCCTCGATCACTGCGCGCAGCGGCAACTCGAGCTTGAGCTGCGAACCCGGCGACGGTCGCGCCAGGCCGATTTTCAGGCGCGGCCCGAATTCGACCAGCGTGCCGAGATCGGGCATGCCGCGCCGCGCCGCGACCTGGTCCGAGCGGGCCGGCAGCGAAGCGGCAAAACCGAGATCGAGTTCGATCGCCTCCGAGTGAAACAGGCGCGCACCGATGCCGCTGGCGTCCGCGCGCAGCACCTCGCCGCGATAAATCAGATACGGCAAGGCCAGCGCGCGCGTGCTGCGCTCGTCGGCCGCAGGATAGGCTGGCGTCGAGAGAAGGCCGCCGATGGCACCCACTTCCCACAACGGCAGTTGTTCGGCCGTGGTTTGTTCGGCCGTGGTTTGCTGGGCCAGCGCGCCGGCCACCGGCCAGCAAGCGGCTGCAAACGCAGCGAGCAGGCGCAGGCGATATGTCATCGCCAACCCTAGACGGCGGCGCTGCCGCGGTAGTGGTCCACTTCGCGGTAGCTGCGTGCATACAGCGCAAATGCCAATGCCGCCAGCAAGGCAAACACGGCAAAGAAAAACATCTGGAACGCCGTCACGCTCAGGCTCAGCGTGGCAATGTGCGCCGTGAGCGCCGGGCTTTTCACGCTGACATTGGCCAGCAAGACCCACAGATTGCCGACCGTGACCGACAAATTGAAAAAACTCATGATCGTGCCCTTCATGGCGGCCGGCGCCTGACTGTAGGCAAACTCGAGACCGGTCGCCGACACCAGCACTTCGCCCATCGTCAAAAGCATGTACGGCAAAATTTGCCAGGCCAGCGACAGCGGCCTGCCGCCATCGAGCAGCAATTGTATGGCGCCGACCACGATCCAGGCCAGTCCGGCCAGCGCAATGCCGGCGCCCATGCGGCGCAGCGCCGTAATCTTCAAGCCGAGGCGCGTCAACAGCGGGAACAGCAAAAGGTTATTAAACGGAATGAGCAGCATGACCAGCAAAGGGTTGAGCGCCTGCATTTGGGTCGGCTCGAACCACGATGGCGGCAGCATCTGATTGCCCTGCAATACCCAGGTCGACGCCTTCTGATCGAACAGCGACCAAAATGGCGTCGTCAGCGCAAACACGACGAGGATACGCAGCACGGCGCGCGCCCCTTCGACCGCTTCCGGCGGATGCACACCGTCGGCGCGCGCCATCTGCAGCCAGGCGCCGGCGCCACCGAAACCGAGCACGAGCACGAGCGCCAGACACAATCCGGCCACCACGCCGAGCGCCGGAATGGCTGCCAGCGCGCCGAGCGCGAGCAGCACGCCAAACAGTGCCAGCAATGTGCCCGCCTGCGCGCACTCCCGCAACGGGCACAGCAGGGCCGTGCGCACAACGGCCAGAAAGCCGTGCGGATCGGCCGCGGCCGGCGCCACATGGACGTAACGGCGCCGCCCGAGCCAGAACACCAGCGTGGCGATCCCCATCAGCACGCCGGGGATGCCGAAGGCGACGCCGGCGCCATAGCGCTTCAAGAAAATCGGCATCAGCAGCGAGGCGAAAAACGAACCGAAATTGATAATCCAGTAAAACGCATCGAACACGAGCTTGGCCCAATGCTTATTGCTCTGATCGAACTGGTCGCCGACAAACGAAGCCACCAGCGGCTTGATGCCGCCCGAGCCGAGCGCGATCAGGAACAGCCCTGTATAAAATCCATTGCGCTGGTTCTCGAACAGCGCGAGCATCGCATGGCCGGCGCAGTATATGACGCTAAACCATAGCACCGTATTGTATTTGCCGAAAAAGCGGTCGGCCAGCCAGCCGCCGAGCAGCGGGAAAAAATACACGCCGATCACAAAGGTATGGAACACTTCCTTCGAGGCGCCGGCGCGCAGCGGCTCGGGAATCGAGAGCAGCAGGCTGCCCATCAAAAACACGGTCAGGATGTTGCGCATGCCGTAAAAGCTGAAACGCTCGCAGCCTTCGTTGGCAATGATGAAGGGGATCTGGCGCGGCAGGCGGCCTGCCGAGGCGGCCGGCAAAGCCGGCGCAGCAGCGGTATCGGTCGGGTTCAAAGCAGGCAGGCTCTCAGGCGAGATTGATAAAACGCCGGACGATCAGGCGCGCAAACGCGCGATCAAACCGTCGAGCACATCGAGGTCGGCAAAGTCGATCACCATCTGGCCGCGTCCCTTGCTGCCCATCTTGAACACCACCGAGGTCGCCAGAACGTCGGACAACTCTTCCTCGAGACGCGCGATGTCGCCCGATTTTTCCTTGCCGGCCGGCCGCGCGGCGCCGTTCGAGGACAGTGCCGCGGTCGTGCGCGCGGTCAGTTTTTCGGTCTCGCGCACCGACATGCGCTTGGCCACGACTTGATTGGCCAGGTTGATCTGGGTGGCGGCATCGACCGCCAGCAGCGCGCGCGCATGGCCCATGTCGATATCGCCGGCCATCAGCATGGTTTGCACCGGCTTGGCCAGATTGAGCAGGCGCAGCAGGTTCGAGACCGCGCTGCGCGAACGGCCGACAGCGCCGGCCGCCTGTTCGTGGGTAAACGAAAAATCGGTGATCAGGCGGTGGATGCCCTGCGCTTCTTCAAGCGGATTCAAGTCTTCGCGCTGGATATTTTCGATCAGCGCCATGGCGGCGGCGGCTTCGTCGTCGACGTCCTTGACCAGCACCGGAATCTGCTCCAGGCCGGCGATCTGGGCCGCGCGGAAACGCCGCTCGCCGGCGATGATTTCGTAGCGCGTCTCGATATTGCCGGCGCCTTGATACTGGCCGACAGGACGTACCAGGATCGGCTGCATGATGCCTTGCGCCTTGATCGAGGCCGCCAGTTCATTCAAAGCGCCTTCATCCATGCGCGTGCGCGGCTGATATTTACCGGCCTGCAGCTGCGCAATCGCCAATACGTTCGGCGCCCCCGGCAGCGCCAGCGTGCTGTCGGAAAAATCGATGGCGCCGCCCAACAGGGCGTCCAGGCCGCGCCCGAGGCCTTTGGATTTTTTAGTAACCATAATGCTCTTTCTGTGTACGTCAACCGCGCTCATGTCGCGGCATGGATTGTCCGGGTCCGGCCTACATGGCCGAGATGCGTTCGACCATTTCGGCGCCGAACGCAATATACGCTTGCGCGCCCTTGGATGCGGCGTCGAAATTGACGCCCGGCATGCCGTAGGATGGCGCTTCGGCCAGCCGCACATTACGCGGAATAATGGTCTTGAAGACCTTGTCGCCGAAATGCTGCTCGAGCTGGGCCGACACTTGCTGCGACAAGGTCATGCGCGGATCGAACATCACGCGCAGCAAACCGATGATCTTCAAATCCTGGTTCAGGTTGGCATGCACTTTCTTGATCGTGTTGACCAGATCCGACAAGCCTTCGAGTGCATAGTATTCGCACTGCATCGGGATGATGACGCCGTGCGCGGCGCACAAGCCGTTCAAGGTCAGCATCGAGAGGGCCGGCGGACAGTCGATCAAGATGAAATCGTACTGCTCGTCGACCAGCGCCAGCGCATCCTTGAGGCGCCGCTCGCGCCGCTCGAGGTCGACCATCTCGACTTCGGCGCCGGCCAGCTCGCGATTGGACGGCAAGACATCGAACTGCCCTGCTTGCGATGTCTGGCGCGCCGTGACGACGTCCGACATGCCGACCAACACTTCATAGGTCGAGGCCGTCAGCTCGGCCTTGTTGATGCCGGCGCCCATGGTGGCATTGCCTTGCGGGTCGAGGTCGACCAGCAAGACGCGCTGTTTGAGAATGGCCAGGCCGGCGGCCAGGTTGACGGTAGTGGTGGTCTTGCCAACGCCGCCTTTTTGATTGGCGACACAAAATATTTTTGCCATTATTTTTCTTTTTCGATCACGACGCGGTCGTTAATTTCACCCCAAAACCGATCAGGAACACCCCGGCGGCACGTTGCAGCAACTGGCCCAGACGGCCATTGCGCTTGAAGCGCCGGGCCAGCTGGTGGACGGCCAGCACACAAGAACAGCAAAACAACAAAGTCAGCGCACTCACCGTCAGCGCCATCAACAACAAGGTGGCCGCACCGTGATGCCGGGCGCGGTCGATAAACAAGGGAAAGAACGCCATGTAAAACACGATCGCCTTCGGGTTCATCAAGGTGACCAGGAACAGGCGCGTGAACGGCCTTGCCAGCAGCCCCGGCCGCGCCACTTCCTCAGCAGATGCGGCCGAAGCGCTAGCCGATGCGGGCCCGCGCCGGGTCCGCAGCAAGCCAATGCCGAGGTAAATCAGATAGGCCGCGCCGCCATACTGGATCGCCTTGAAAACGGTGGGATTGGCTTGCAGCAGCGCCGCCACGCCAAGCGCGGCCAGCAGCATGTGAACCCAGTCGCCGCACACCACGCCGGCCGTCGCCAGCACGCCGGCGCGGCGCCCCTGATTGCCGGTGGCCGCCAGAATGCCGAGCAAGCCGGGACCGGGAATGGCTAAAAAGACCAGGACGGCCAGGACGAAACTTGGGTAATTGCTAACTCCAAAAAACATGGATTGCCTCCTCGCGTTGCGCCATCACGCCGGCTTCGATTCTTGTATAAATATCAAGTGTCGTTCGGCATCCATGCCCGGCACCTGCAGGCGCCGCACTTCGGCGATGCGCCAGGCAGCCGGCAGACGCTCTTGCTCGTCGCGCGGCGCCACCCCTTTCAGGGCAATGAAACGGCCATGGTCTGCCAGCAAATGCCCGGACCAGTTGACGAAATCGGAAAGGTCGGCAAACGCGCGCGACGTGATGACATCGAATTTGCTCGCCACTTGCAGTTGTTCAACACGCATCGTATGCACGCTGACATTCGCCAGGCCCAGCTCGGCCTTCACCTGGGTCAGAAATGCCGTTTTTTTATGCACCGTGTCGATCAGTGCCACCTGCATGGCGGGATAGGCAATCGCCAGCACCAGGCCCGGCAAACCGCCGCCGGCGCCGACATCGAGCACGCGCTGCGCACCGGCAAACGCCGGCACGGCAGCCAGGCAATCGAGCAAATGCTGGACCACCATGGCGTGCGGATCGCGCACCGCCGTCAGATTATAGACGCCATTCCATTTCACCAGGAGTGCCAGATAGGCCAATAATTGCTGGTGCTGGGCTGCCGACAAGTCCAGGCCCAGCGCCCGCGTGCCGTCGGCTAACACGCCTGAAAGCGTCGGCAGCGAAGCGGCCAGCGCGCCTTGAGCAGCCTTGGGATGACTCATTGCCCGCCCTCCCCCGGTTTTTGCTTGGCACCCGGATTGGCAAAGCCGCTCACGCCGCGCTTTTTCAAGTGCACCAGCAGCAGCGAGATGGCGGCCGGCGTGATGCCGGAAATGCGCGAAGCCTGGCCCAGCGTGGCCGGGCGCTGACGGTCGAGCTTTTGCCGCACTTCGACCGACAGCGCCTCGATGGTCAGATAGTCGAAACTGGGCGGCAGCACCAGATTTTCAAAGTATTCGTGGCGCTCGACTTCCTTGGCCTGGCGCTCGATATAGCCGGCGTACTTGAGCTGGATTTCGACTTGCTCTTTGACGGCAGCATCGGCCACCGGCGTGCCGCCGAGCGCTTCGCCGTGCAGCCCGCTCAAACTCATCAGGGTGTCGTATTCGATATCGGGGCGCGCCAGCAAATCGGCCAGCGCATATTCGCGTTCGATCGGTTTGCCGATCACGCGCTCGGCCTCGGCCGCGGCCAGCATGCGCGGATTGATCCACGTGGAACGTAGCCGTTCGAGCTCGCGTGCAATCGCTTCTTGCTTGATCGAATACGCGGCCCACTGCGCTTCGCCGATACAACCGAGCTGGCGGCCGATTTCGGTCAGGCGCAAATCAGCATTGTCTTCGCGCAAGCTCAAGCGGTATTCGGCACGGCTGGTAAACATGCGATACGGCTCGAGCACCCCTTGCGTGACGAGGTCGTCGACCAGCACGCCCAGATAGGCTTGCGAACGCGATGGAATCCAGGCGTCCCTGCCCTGCGTCAACAGCGCCGCATTCAAGCCGGCCAGCATGCCTTGCGCGGCCGCTTCTTCGTAACCGGTGGTGCCGTTGATCTGACCGGCAAAAAACAGGCCGGCGATCTGCCGCGTCTCGAGCGAGGCCTTCAAGCCGCGCGGGTCGAAATAATCATATTCGATCGCATAGCCGGGGCGCAAAATATGCGCATGCTCCATGCCGACCATCGATTGCACCAAGGCCAGCTGGACATCGAATGGCAAACTCGTCGAAATGCCATTCGGATAATATTCATTGGTCGTCAAGCCTTCCGGTTCGAGAAAGATTTGATGCGCGCTCTTGCCGGCGAAGCGATGAATCTTGTCTTCGATCGACGGACAATAGCGCGGACCGACGCCTTCGATCACGCCCGTATACATCGGACTGCGGTCGAGGCCGGCGCGAATCAGGTCGTGCGTATGCTCGTTGGTATGGGTTACCCAGCATGGCATTTGCTGCGGATGCATGGCACTCGTGCCCATGACCGAAAACACGGGAATCGGATCGGTGTCGCCGCCCTGCGCCGTCATCTTGGAAAAATCGATCGTGCGGCCATCGATGCGCGGCGGCGTCCCCGTCTTCAGGCGCCCTTGCGGCAAATGCATCTCTTTCAGGCGTGCCGACAGCGACACGGCCGGCGGATCGCCGGCACGGCCGGCCGGATAATTATTCAGGCCGACATGAATCTTGCCATCTAAAAATGTACCGGCCGTCAAGACCACGGCCCGCGCGCGAAACTGCAAACCGATTTGCGTCACGGCGCCGACCACGCGTTCGCCTTCGAGCATCAAATCGTCGACAGCTTGTTGAAACAACCACAGATTCGGCTGGTTTTCGAGCCGCGAGCGGATCGCTTGCTTATACAAAATGCGATCGGCCTGGGCCCGCGTGGCACGCACGGCCGGCCCTTTCGACGAATTCAAGATCCGGAATTGAATGCCTGCCTCATCCGTTGCAATCGCCATCGCGCCGCCCATGGCATCGACTTCGCGCACCAGATGCCCCTTGCCGATGCCGCCGATGGACGGGTTGCACGACATCTGGCCCAGGGTTTCGATGTTATGTGAAAGCAATAAAGTCTTTTGACCCATGCGTGCCGACGCCAGTGCGGCTTCGGTACCGGCATGGCCACCGCCAACAACGATGACGTCAAACTCGGAAGGGAATAACATAGTGTGCTTACAGGACAGAGAACAGAGGGCAGATTATAAAGTCTTTTTGCGGCGCCGGATTGTTTATCACTGTATTTTGACGTGCCGCAAGCGACAAATTTGTTCCACGTGAAACAAACAAGGCTATCGCCGCAGTCATTGTTTCACGTGAAACAGCGCCTTGCGCCATCGCTAGTCCATGCCTACATGGTCAGCGCGCTATACCCGGTCTTGATGATCAAGACCGATACCACACATAAAAACAATTTACGGACGACAGCACTGCCATGCCGAATCGCCAGCCGGGTCCCGATCAAGGCGCCCGCAATCTGGCACCCAGCCATCATCAAGCCGACCGTCCACAACAAATGATCGCTATATGCAAACCAGATCAGGGCGGCGATATTGGTCGCCAGATTGACCACTTTGGCGCCGGCCGACGCCCCGAGAAAATCGAAGCCGAAGACCCGTATAAACAAAAACAATAAAAAACTGCCGGTGCCGGGGCCGAACAAGCCATCATAAAGACCGATCCCGGCCCCGAGCAGCACAGCCAAGAACTGCTCTTTGCGGCCGCCGTGACGCGGCGCGTGCACGGCGCCGAAGTCTTTTTTGGCAAACGTATAGACGGCCACCGCCAACAAGACAAAAGGCAAGGCTTTTCGAATCACATCGCCCGGCACCTTGGTCACGGCATAGGCCCCGACAAGCGATAGACAAAAGGCGGCGATGGCCGCCGGCAGCACGGCGCTCCAGGCCAACGGCACGCGGCGCCCATAATGCATGGCGGCAGCACTGGTGCCAAAGCAACTGGCCAGCTTGTTGGTTCCCAAAATTGTTGCCGGCAACACCGACGGCAGGGCCGCAAACATCATCGGCAATTGAATCAAGCCTCCGCCGCCGACCATGGCATCGACCAATCCGGCAAAAAATGCCGCCCCCAACAACATCATCATATCAATCGTCATAGACGGCGCCACCGCAAGACCATACTGGAAAACAGCAGCATACTAATAAAAGTCGGCCGCATGTCATATCCAGGCAGAATTAATTGAAAAATAAACAGAATAGCGACGCGGCAACGCCGGTGCCGGCCGCGCTGTCCGTGCCACGCTTTTATACCGGCAAGCTGTCAGCGAGCGAACTGATGCAATTCCGATCCACCATGACGAGAGGCCCGCATGTCCGCCTGCACACCATTTAGCTTTAGCACCGTGGCCCACATCATTTGCGCCGCCGGCGCCAGCCGCGAGCTCGGCCGCCTTTTACGCCAGCGCTACCGCGCCATCACGCGCGTCTTGCTGGTCAGCGATGCCGCATTTTTAAGCACCGGCCTGGCCGATGCGGCCCTGGCCGATTTACGGGCGCACGAGTTTATTGTCGATATCTTTGACGGGGTCGTTGCCGATCCGCCCGATACGGTCGTCTTGCAAGCGCATGCCTTGGCCCGGCAGCAAAAAAGCGAACTAATCATCGGCTTTGGGGGCGGCAGTTCGATGGATGTCGCCAAACTGGTGGCCGCGCTGGCCAGCGGCCAGGCGCTGGCCGCCATGTACGGGATCGACCAGTTGAGCGGCGCGCGCTTGCCGCTGGTGCAGATTCCGACCACGGCCGGCACCGGTTCGGAAGCGACCGCCATCGCCATTGTCACCACGGGCAGCGACCGCAAGATGGCCGTGGTGGCACCGCAACTGTATGCCGACCTCGCCATTCTCGATGCCGGATTGACGCTCGATTTGCCGCCTTTGATCACGGCGGCGACCGCGATCGACGCCATGGTGCATGCGATCGAAGCCTATACCACGCGCCTGCGCAAAAACCCGCTGTCGGACATGCTGGCCTGCCGCGCGCTAAGTTTGCTGAGCGCGCATTTTCGTACGGCGTGCAGCCCGCAGCGCACGCTCGATACACGGCAAAACATGGCGCTCGGCGCCCTGCTCGCCGGTCAGGCCTTTGCCAATGCGCCATGCGCCGCCGTGCATGCGCTGGCCTATCCGATCGGCGCCCTGTTCCATGTCGCCCATGGCATTTCGAATGCCGTGGTCTTGCCGCACGTACTGCGCTTTAACAGCAGCCACGCCGCGCCGCTGTATGCCGAACTGGCCGCCATCGTCGCCCCTGGCGCCGGCGGCAGCGCGCTCGCGCGCAGCGAAGCGTTAATTGGTGCGATGCAACAAATGATTGCCGATGCCGGCTTGCCGACGCGCTTGCGCGAGCTAAACATCGCTCGCGACGATATCGAGCGCCTGGCCACCGACGCCATGCAGCAAACACGCTTACTGGGAAACAACCCGCGCCCTCTTGCGCACGGCGATGCCGTGGCAATTTACAGCGCAGCATGGTGACTCGATGCGGTATGCCCGCCATGGAGCAGGTCATGGCGCAAGTCATAGTGCAGGTAATGACGCAAATCATGGCGTCCCCCGCAGGGCAAACCGCCGCCGCTATAGCACCGCCTTGACGGTCTTGCCGCTATTGGGCGCAACTGGCGCAGCTGGCGTCTTGGCCGGCCGGCGCACGGGCAGGCGCGCCAGGCATTCGCCAACAATGCCGCGCCGAAACAAGAGCACGCAAACGATGAAAATCAAGCCCGTCACGATGCCGACCGCTTCGCCAATCGTGCGAAACCATTCGATATGCGTGACCGTGGCCAGCCAGGCGCCGATATCGCCCAACTTGTCTTCGAGCGCAACGATAATGACGGCACCGACGATGGGGCCGAACAGCGTGCCAAGGCCGCCAACAAGCGTCATCAAGACCACCAGGCCCGACATCGACCAGTGGACATCGGTCAGCGTCTCCGCGCCAAAGACGAGCGTCTTGGCGGCGCCGGCAAGACCGGCAATGGCTGCCGAAAGCACGAAGGCCAGCAATTTGTAGCGGTCGATATCGTAGCCGAGCGAGACGGCCCGCGGCGGATTTTCCTTGATCGCTTTTAATACCTGACCGAACGGCGAATGCACGGTACGCCAGATCAGGAAAAAGCCGGCGATGGCGAGCGCCAGCACCACGTAATACAGGATTTTGTCGTCGCCAAGATTGAGCAGGCCGAGCAAGCGCCCGCGCGGCACGCCTTGCAAACCATCTTCGCCACCGGCAAACGGCGCCTGCAAAAACAGGAAATAAATCATTTGCGCCAGCGCCAGCGTGATCATCGTGAAATAAATGCCGTGGCGCCGGATCGCCAGCGCCCCCATCACCAGGCCGATCAAGGCAGCGCTGGCCGTGCCGACCAGCAAGCCCAACTCCATCGGCCACCCGAGGCTGCGCCAGACATAGCCGGCCACATAGCCGGCACCGCCGAAAAAGGCCGCATGACCGAAGGACAGCAAGCCCGTATACCCGATCAATAAATTAAAGGCACAGGCAAACAAGGCAAAACACAAGACCTTCATCAAAAACACGGGATAGACGACAAAAGGCGCGGCCAGCATCAGCAAAAAAAACACGGTATAGCCGAAGCGCTTGTCGATATTGGGTCGTTTCGTATTGATCATCGCAGGCTCCGCTCAATTTTCCTTGCCAAACAAACCGGCCGGCCGCAGCAACAGCACAATGACCATGACCACAAACACCACGGTCGCCGAAGCCTCTGGATAAAACACACGCGTCATGCCCTCGATCACGCCGAGCCCGACGCCGGTCAGAATGGCGCCGAGAATCGAGCCCATGCCACCGATGACGACAACGGCGAACACGACGATAATGAGGTTCGAGCCCATCAGCGGCGAGACCTGGATGATGGGCGCCGCCAGCACCCCTGCAAAGCCCGCCAAAGCCGCGCCAAAGCCAAAGGTTGCCGTCACCATCAGCGGCACATTGATGCCGAAGGCTTCGACCAGTTTCGGGTTTTCGGTGCCGGCGCGCAGATAGGAGCCGATCTTGGTCTTTTCAATGATGAACCAGGTCGAAAAACATACGGCCATCGACACCACCACGACCCAGGCCCGGTAATTGGGCAAGGTCATGAAACCGATATCGGTCGAGCCGGCCAGCAAATCGGGAGTCGAATACGGCTGGCCCGAGACGCCGAAAATCGACCGAAATACACCTTCCAGCATCAGCGTGATGCCAAACGTGAGCAGCAAGCCATACAGATGATCGAGCTTGTAGAGCCAGCGCAACATCGTCCTTTCAATCACGATCCCGAACACGCCGACGGCCAGCGGCGCCAGAACCAGCATTTGCCAATAATTGAGATTGAAATAAGACAGCCCCATCCATGCCAAAAATGCCCCCATCATGTATAGCGCGCCATGCGAAAAATTGATTACATTGAGTAAGCCGAAAATGATCGCCAGTCCCAGCGACAGCATTGCGTAAAACGAGCCATTGACCAGGCCCAGCAATAGCTGGCTCATCATGGCTTGCAGGGGAACGCCAAAAATGTCCATGAAAGCCAGTCCTCAAAAATCGCGGCAAAAATTTCGCCGGAAAAAATCAGAAAAAATGCCTGTCGAGCGCCGGGCCGGCGTCCATCACCGCCTGCTCACTTCCAAAAACTGCATTTCGATTCAGCCTTGGTCATATAGGCCTGGGCGCCGGGGATGGTGGCAACGATTTTGTAGTAATCCCACGGATATTTCGATTCCGCCGGCTTTTTCACTTCCATCAAATACATATCGTGGACCATGCGGCCATCGGGACGGATGACGCCATTTTTCGTGAAAAAATCGTTGATCGGCGTTTTTTTCAAATACACCATGACTTTATCGGCATCATCAGTGCCGAGCGCCTTTACCGCCAACAGGTATTGCATGGCCGCCGAATAGTCGGCCGCCTGCAGCATCGATGGCTCTTTCTTCATTTTTGCAAAATAGCGTTTTGCCCAGGCCCGGCTGTCCGCACTCATGTCCCAGTACCAGCCATCGGTCAGATACATGCCTTGCGTTAAATTCAAGCCGAGCGAATGGACGTCATTGATAAACATGAGCAAACCCGCCATCCGCATGCTTTTGGTCACGCCGAATTCATTGGCGGCCTTGATCGCATTAATCGTGTCGCCACCGGCATTGGCCAGCCCCAAAATCTGCGCTTTCGACGCTTGCGCCTGCAACAGGAACGAGGAAAAATCGGAGGCATTCAGAGGATGTTTGACGCTGCCCAGCACTTTTCCGCCATTGGCTTTGATAACGTCGGCAGTATCTTTTTCAAGCGAGGCCCCAAACGCATAATCGGCCGTCAAGAAATACCAGCTCTTGCCGCCCTGCTTCAAGATCGCGCCGCCGGTGCCGCGCCCAAGCGCCACCGTGTCGTAAGCATAGTGCACGGTATAAGGCGAACATTTTTCATTGGTCAGTTGCGAGGAACCGGCGCCAATCGAGATAAACACTTTTTTCTTTTCAGCAGCAACGCCAGCCATGGCCAGATTGGCGCCTGAATTGGTGCCGCCGATTAACAAATCAAGGCCTTGCTGATCAAACCATTCGCGCGCCTTGCTGGCGGCAATATCGGCCTTGTTTTGATGGTCGGCAAAAATGAATTCGACTTTTTTGCCGTTGACCGCCCCGCCGATATCGGCAATGGCCATCTTGATCGCTTCCACCCCGCCCTGGCCATCGACATCGGCATACACGGCCGACATATCGGTGAGAAAACCGATCTTGACGACATTGCCGGAAATTTGGGCCGACGCCGGACCGGCCAAAAGACTGCCGACAGTACAGGCGGCAAATGCAAGCGCTTTACATTTCATCGTCATTTCCTTTGTATTGGTGGGAATGCATTGGAAAAATTCAGCCCGGCGACCGGCCGCTACCGCCTCTATACGCCCAACAGCTCGGTCAATACCGGCATGTTGGCCTCGCGTTCAGATGCCGCAAAACTCAGTACGATTTGCCCATGTTCCATCACATAAAAGCGGTCCGCCAGCGGCGCCGCGAAACGGAAATTCTGTTCCACCATTACGATGGTGTAACCCTTGGCCTTGAGCATGGTAATCATGCGTGCCAATGTTTGAACGATAACAGGCGCCAAGCCTTCGGATATTTCATCGAGCAATAACAAACGGGCCCCCGTGCGCAAAATACGGGCCACCGCCAGCATTTGCTGTTCGCCGCCCGACAGTCGCGTTCCCTGGCTATATTTACGTTCTTCAAGATTAGGAAACATGTCGTAAATTTCAGCAATCGACATGCCCTCGCCATGACGAGAGAGCAAGGGCGGTAAAGTCAGATTTTCTTGCGTCGATAGCGAGGCAAAGATACCGCGTTCTTCAGGGCAATATCCAAGACCGAGATGGGCGACTCTATGCGTCGGCAAATGAATCGCTTCGACACCATGAATCTTGATCGAGCCCTTGCGCATTCCCGTCAAACCCATGATGGCGCGCAAAGTCGTGGTCCGCCCTGCTCCATTGCGTCCAAGCAGCGTCACGACTTCGCCGCTTTGTACCGATAAATTTACGTCATGCAAAATATGCGATTCGCCATACCAAGCTTGAAGTCCGGAAATATCTAGCGCACTGGCCATCAATGTACTCCTTCGAGTTCCTGATTGACCGTGCCCATATAGGCTTGCATGACTTGTTCATTGCGCGAGACTTCGGCATAACTGCCCTCGGCCAGCATGCTGCCGCGCTGTAAGACTGAAATACGGTCGCAAATACCGGAGACGACATGCATATTATGTTCAACCATCAAAATGGTACGACCGCGCGAGACTTTCTTGATCAATTGCGTTACCCGATGCACATCTTCATGCCCCATGCCTTGCGTCGGTTCATCGAGCAACATCATTTCCGGTTCCATCGCCAGCGTGGTCGCAATCTCGAGCGCGCGTTTGCGTCCATAAGGCAAGTCAACCGTCATGCTGTCGGCAAATTCAGCGAGATCGACTTCTTCGAGCAAGGCCATGGCGCGCGCATCCAGGCATGCCAGGCTGGCATCGCTCTTCCAGAAAAAAAAAGACGTGCCGAGTGTGCGCTGCAAACCGATACGGACGTTTTCCAATACCGTCATATGCGGAAATACGGCGGAAATCTGGAATGAGCGAATAATGCCCTGGCGTGCAATCTGCGCCGGCCGCGCGGCCGTGATATCGCGATGATTAAACAAAATCTGACCGGCAGTGGGAATGAGAAACTTGGTCAGCAAATTAAAGCACGTCGTCTTGCCGGCGCCGTTAGGACCGATCAAGGCGTGGATGTGGCCACGTTCGACTTTCAGATTGACGTCGCTGACGGCCGTAAAACCGGCGAACTGCTTGGTCAGGCCGCGCGTTTCCAAGATGATGTCTTGCATCATGTCTCCTGTAACGTAGCTGCTTATATTTTGCTATTTATTTTTATAGCTTGTATCGCTATTGGCGATGGCAATGCCATCTTACGCGCGAAGAAATCGCCATACAACACAGTATGAATATACGAAGCGCAATGGCTTACTAAAAATCAAATTTTAGCTATTTTCCAATCCTCGGCCATCATCAAAGCCGCTTTTTCGGCAATCATGATGGTCGGCGAGTTGGTATTGCCAGAGGTAATGTTGGGCATGATGGAGGCATCGGCCACACGCAAACCGGTCACGCCGCGCACGCGCAAACGGCTGTCTACCACGGCCATCGCATCGTCGCCGGCCCCCATCTTGCACGTGCCCACCGGATGAAAAATCGTGGTTCCTATCATGCCGGCGGCCTCGATCAACTGGGCCTCGTTTTGATAGTGCAGCCCCGGTTTCAATTCTTCGGGTTGATAACGCTGCAAAGCCGGTGCGCCGACAATACGCCGCGTTAATGCGATCGCATCGATGGCCACTTTTTTGTCGGCCTCGGTACTTAAATAATTAGGCATGATGCGCGGCGCGGCCTCGCTGTCATTGCTCACCGCATGCACCGAGCCACGCGAACTGGGCCTCAGATTGCATACGCTGGCGGTAAAGGCCGGAAATTGATGCAAAGCCTCGCCAAATTTTTCCAATGATAAAGGTTGTATATGATATTGAAGATTTGGCCTGGCCTGCGCCGGATCCGAGCGTGTAAACGCCCCCAGTTGCGACGGCGCCATCGACATCGGCCCACTTTGAAATGCCGCATATTGCAAGGCAATTTTAAATTTGCCAAACCAGCTTTGCGTCATCATATTCAGGGTCTTGACGTGCTTGACAGCAAAAACCATGCGCATTTGCAAATGATCCTGCAAATTTTCACCAACGCCAGGCAATTCGAGCACAGGCGTGATATGCGCCTGCCGCAGGGTGGCTGCCGCACCGATGCCAGACACTTCAAGCAAGTGCGGCGAGCCGATGGCGCCGGCCGTCAAAATTGTTTCACGGGCACAATCGGCTTTCCAGCGCTTGCCGCCACCGCTAAATTCAACTCCCGTACAGCGTAGCGCATTGCTGCCGTTTGTCTCGGGAACCAGGACCAGGCGCGTGACGTGACAACCGGTCATGATTTCCAAATTGCCGCGCTGGGCTGCCGGCTTTAAAAAAGCCTTGGCACTGTTCCAGCGGATACCGCGCTTTTGATTGACATCGAAATACGCGCAGCCTTCATTGTCGCCTCGGTTGAAATCATCGGTCGGCGCAATCCCTGTTTGCGCGGCAGCGTCACGAAAAGCGTCGAGTATTTCCCACGACAGGCGTTGCGGTTCGACGCGCCATTCACCTTTTGCGCCATGAAATGGCGATTCGCCTTGATGGTGGTTTTCGCTTTTTTTAAACAAGGGCAAAACCTGGTCCCAACGCCACGATGAATCGTCCGTCAATGCCGCCCAATAATCGTAATCGGACGCCTGACCACGCATATAAATCATGCCGTTGATCGAAGAACTGCCGCCCAGTACTTTGCCACGAGGATACAAAAGCGTACGGCCCTGCAAACCGGCTTCGGCTTCGGTGCGATAACGCCAATCGGTGCGTGGATTATCGATGCAATGCAAATAACCGACGGGAATATGAATCCAGATGTAATCATCGCGTCCGCCCGCTTCCAGCAATAACACCGACACCTTGCGCTCACGCGTCAAGCGATTGGCCAGGACGCAGCCGGCGCTGCCGCCGCCAACAATGATGTAATCATATTTGCCGACATATTCCATGAGACAGCTCCCGTTTTTGCAGCGCGTTTTTTGTAGCGACAGCGCACTGTAAGGCAATCTGAACAAGATGCAAAGGCATAAGCCTGTGGATATGTTGTGCAGGCTTTGTGGGTAAAGACAGGTAAACCAGGACAACTTTTTTTATCCCAAATCTATCCTGCTGTCATACAGTGTTTACATGCCGTTTATACTTTTTCCAAATGCTTGATTTATCAGAAATTTATCTACTTATCCACAGAATTGGCAAAGCCTAACTATTACTACTAAACATATATATAAACAATTAAACAAAAACAAAAAAAAAAATTTTTATTTTTTTTAAAAATCTTTTTTCAAAAAAATTCAAAATCTGAAAAAAACAAAAAACGTATTTTGCAAAACATCTCTGTGAATAAAGCTGTGGATAAGCATTGAACAATATGCGGACAAGTCGACTTATCATTTCTCCGGTTTTTTTTATTCACTATCGATCCTCGTGTCATACCGCAGTTACACAGGCTTTATGAAAAATCCAAGTCGCTGATTTATATAAAAAATAAGGACTTATCCACAATAAATGCGACGTTTACTACTATTACTATTTTTATATATACCTATTTAAATTAAAACAAAGAACGACACGTCGAACGCAAATCGACAAATCTGGACTGCATCAAAAACGCATAAAAAATGTCCGCATTAACATTGAACAATCGTTTTTTTACACAAAATATACGGTTAAAAAATCGTATTCCTGGTCTGTGCAAAAGTCCTCTTATTATTAAATTTAGCGTCTATAAAGAATAATATCGGCGTATTTAGACGACGTTCGTGAAAAATACTAAAGTAAAATAAAGCCGAAAATAAAAAAAGCCCCGCTTCTGCAATGCAGCGCGGGGCTTTGTCTCGTACGGAAAAACTGTCTGGCAGTTAGTTAATTTATGCCGAGGATAAAAGCAATTTTATTGGGGATAAGATTCAAGCTCACTCGATTTCCAGCGTCATCAAACTGGCATTTCCGCCCGCTGCAGTCGTGTTAATGCACAGCGCACGCTCGGCCACCAGACGCCACAGCGCAATCGCTTCCATCGCTTTGGTCAAAATCACGCCAACCACGGCGCCTTCACGCTGTGCCAAGGCGACTTGCCATTGCAATGCCGATTCCCGATCGAGCAAGGCCATCGCCATCGGGCTGTCCTTGACTTCTTCAACAATATCGATCGCTGCCATGACGATGTTCGGCAAGGCGGGCGGTAAGAGTGCGGCGCCGGCCTTGCTTAACACGATACGATTACCGCTTGCTAATACCGCGGCAATTTGATTGAGTAACGATGGCGTATCGCTGGCGGCGCAAAAAATCGTGCCGCGCGCGGCAAAGGCCAGGCTATTGTTTTCCCCGGTAGGGCCAGGCAGCATGATAGAGGTCCCTGACAGGCTGCAACGTGCATAGTGCGTACAAAGGCGCTCGAGCTCCCTGTGTGCGCCCTGGGCCCAGGTTTGCAGCGCAATAAGGGCAGGCGTTGCACGTGCATCGATGACGTCCTCGGCCTCGACGCTTGCTTGCTGTAAGCGATGCAGATATAAAGGGCCGCCGGCTTTAGGGCCGGTTCCCGAATTGCCTTCGCCGCCAAATGGCTGAACGCCGACCACCGCACCGACGATATTGCGATTGACGTAAATATTACCGACGTGAGCCTTGCCGGTAATAAAATCGACTGTTTCATCAATGCGTGTGTGAATACCGAGAGTCAAACCATAACCGCTGGCATTGATGGTCTCGACTACTTGCGGCAATTGATCGCGCCGGTAACGAATCACATGCAAGACTGGGCCAAATATTTCTTGCGTTAATTGCGACAGCGATTTGATTTCAATAATCGTCGGCGCCACAAAGGTGCCGAATGCAACAGCAGGATCGGTCTCTGGCAACGCCAGGCTGAAGACATTGGCGCCGCCGGCCTGGAAGGCGCCGATATGGGCTTGCAAGACTTGTTGCGCTTCACTATCGATGACAGGGCCGATATCGGTGGCCAGACGATCAGGATTACCGATTTTTAATTCCTGCATCGCCCCCTTGAGCATGGTGATGACTTTATCGGCAATTTCTTGTTGCACGTACAAAACACGCAAGGCTGAACAACGCTGGCCCGCACTATCGAACGCCGACATCAACACGTCTTGCACCACTTGCTCGGGCAAGGCCGAGGAATCGACGATCATGGCATTTTGGCCGCCCGTTTCCGCAATTAGCGGCAAATCGAGTCCACCTTCGTCGACGGCGCGCTGGGCCAGCGTGCGATTGATCGATTGCGCCACGGCACTCGAACCGGTAAAGATGACACCTTTGACACGGCTGTCATGGGTCAAGGCGGCACCGACGACTTCTCCACTGCCTGGCAATAGTAGCAAGGCCTGCTCAGGAATGCCGGCTTGATGCATCAGTTGCACAGCGCGCGCGGCAATCAAGGGGGTTTGTTCAGCCGGCTTGGCCAGCACCACATTGCCGGCAGCGAGAGCGGCAGCGACTTGTCCGGTAAAAATAGCCAATGGAAAATTCCACGGACTGATACAGGCCAGCGGTCCTAAAGGCTTGCCATCGGCCAAGGGCGCTGCCGACAAGGGATCGATTTGCATGCTGTAATAACGCAAGAAATCGACGGCTTCGCGGATTTCGGCAATCGCGTTTGGAATCGATTTGCCTGCTTCGCGAATGGCCAGTGCCATCAACTCCAGACGGTGTAATTCAAACAGATCGGCAGCCCGGTACAGTATGGCGGCGCGCTCGGCGCGCGTGGTCGTTTTCCATGTCTCGAAATAGGTCGATGCCGCCGCCAGCGCGGCATCGACTTCTTCGCGATCGGCGTCGCTGACATGACCGACGATATCGCGACGGTCAGCCGGATTACAGATGGCTTGATAGAGTTTGCCAGCATCGGTCTTGCCAGCATTGCTCTTGCCATTGTCTTGCACCTGACGCAGCGACGGCCGTGCCTGCCAGTTGGCTTGATTGAAATGCTTCAATGCACTGCTTAATTTATGCAATTGCGATTCGTCGCTGAGATCGAGTCCGCTGGAATTTTTTCGCGTACTGCCAAACATCTGTGAAGGTAAAGCGATATACGGATGTGGCATGCCGGCCAATAGTGTCGCTTGCGCAACGGGATCGGCGACCAGCGTGGCAATCTCGATTTTTTCATCGACAATTTGATTGACGAATGACGAGTTGGCGCCATTTTCGAGCAAACGCCGCACCAGATAAGGCAACAAGGTTTCATGCGAACCGACCGGCGCATAGATGCGGCAAGGCCGGTTCAAATTATCGGCGCCGACGACTTGATCGTACAGCGTTTCGCCCATGCCGTGCAGGCATTGAAATTCATAATGCGTAATGCCTTTTTTCTTGGCCCAGGTATAAATGGTCGACAGCGTGTGGGCATTATGTGTCGCAAATTGTGGATACAAGACATCATTGACTGCCAGCAGTTTCCCTGCGCATGTCAGATAAGACAGGTCGGTATAGACTTTGCGCGTATAAACAGGATATTCGGGCATGCCATCGACTTGGGCGCGCTTGATTTCGCTATCCCAATAAGCGCCCTTGACCAGCCGGACCATGAATTTGCGGCCGCTGCGGCGCGCCAGATCGGCCAGAAAATCGATCACAAAAGGACAGCGCTTTTGATAGGCCTGGACCACGAAACCGATGCCATCGAAGCCGCTCAGCTGTTCGTCGAAAGCCAGTGCTTCCATCAAGTCCAGCGACAGTTCGAGACGATCGGTTTCTTCGGCATCGATATTGATACCGATGTCATAATTTTTTGCGAGCACAATCAAATTGCGCAAACGCGGCAGCAGTTGTTGCATGACGCGGCCATGCTGGGCCCGGCTGTAGCGCGGATGCAGTGCCGACAACTTGACTGAAATACCGGGACCGGTATGAATGCCGCGCCCTTTGGAGGCCGCGCCAATGGCATGAATGGCGGCTTCATAAGCGGCGCAATAACGGCTGGCGTCGTCTTCGGTCATCGCCGCTTCGCCCAGCATGTCATAGGAATAGCGATAACCGCGCGCCTCTTTTGCAATACTGTTTTGCAATGCCTGGCCAATCGTCTGACCGGTGACGAATTGATTGCCAAGCATGCGCATGGCCAGGTCGACGCCTTTACGGATTAACGGTTCGCCGCCTTTGGCAATCAATTTCGACAAGGCCGTGCCGAGCCCGCGCTCGCTGTGCACATCGACCAGTTTTCCGGTAATTAATAAACCCCAGGTAGTGGCATTGACGAAAAGCGATGGCGATTCGCCGAGATGGCGATGCCAATCGCCTTTGCTGATTTTATCGGCAATTAAACGGTCGGCAGTCTTGTTATCGGGAATGCGCAGCAGTGCTTCAGCCAGGCACATCAAAGCCACGCCCTCTTCTGACGACAATGCAAATTCTTGCATCAACGCATCTACTCCCGACGCCTTGCTGCGCTTGGCGCGCACCGCGCTGACCAATCGTGTGGCCAATGCCTGGCTGTCAGCGCTGTCGCTGGTCTGTACCTGCTTTAATAAATTTTGTACGGCAAGTACTTCATCTTGCCGGTATGCCGCCGTAATGGCAGCGCGTAAAGCGCTTGGTGTTGCTAATACTTCTGCTTCAAAAGCAGAAAAAGGAAGTGAGAGAGGAGAATTGTCGTTGTGGGTTGGCGCAGCGATAGTAGGCATCGGACACTTTTCATTATCAATACAAAAGAGGAAAAAAGACGGCGTGGTAAGGCTAAAACCAGAATAAATACGCGAAGATAGCGATATTTTGCCGATCGTTCGATTGTAGTGGGGAATTCGATGGATTTATTTTGGTAATAAGCTCCACTTCCAATACAATGTTTTTAATGAGACAATTTATACAGAATAATATTGTGTGGAGAAGACAATGCTCGATAAAATTAGTAAAAAAATATTAATGGAATTGCAGTGTGACGGCCGCATCAGTAATGTCGACTTGGCCGGACGCGTCAATTTGTCGCCTGCCGCATGTCTCGAGCGTGTGCGAAAATTACACGAAACCGGTTATATTCTCGCCTATACGGCACAATTAAATCCCCATTTACTCGACGTCGCCCTGCTTGTCTTTATCGAAGTGGTGCTCGACCGGACTTCGCCCGAAGTCTTTGAAGAATTCAAACATAATATCGAAAACATTCCCGAAGTACTCGAGTGCCATATGGTTGCCGGTGGTTTTGATTATCTCGTCAAAGCCCGTGTCAAGGATATGAATGCTTATCGTGAATTTTTAGGTAAAACCTTGCTGCAGCTAAAAGGCGTGCGCGGTACGCACACGTATGCAGTGATGGAAGAAGTCAAAAACACGACCAAATTGCCAATTCACTAAACATATTGCCTTTGCGCCGGCGTCGGTTTTTTGCTCGATGACTTAAATAACTGTTAAGTGGTCGGCTTGCCGACCCCGCGTAAAGTGCCGCCGTTAATGGTTTCGAGTGTCTTGCGCAGCCAGCGGTGGGCGGAACTGCGGGCGTCGCGTTCATGCCACAACATGTCGAGATCGACCGCCGGCAAGCGAAACGGCAATTCCTTGGTGACCAGCGACTGGGCGATACCGGTCGAACCGATCAAATGGCGCGGCAATACCGTGATGAGGTCGGAATTGGCAACGACACAACCACCGGTAAAAAATTGATTGACGGTAATAACGATCCGTCGTTCACGGCCTAACTGGGTCAATGCTTCATCGACCAGCCCGTGCGCACGACCGGACATGCTGACCAATAAATGATTGGCAGAGCAATAATTATCCAAGGTTAATTCTTGATTGGCCAAGGGATGGTCATGGCGCATGACGCATACATAACGGCCCGAATACATCCGTTCGTGCCGGATCGGCGAACCTGGTTCGCTCGACAATTGGGCGACCACGCCCGGAAAAAAACCGATGGCCAGGTCAATATCGCCGCGCACCAGCATGGGCCGCGGTTCGCGGCTCGGCAAAGGCATCATCCGCACATTCAGGCCCGGCGCATCGCGTTCGATCGAGCGGATCAGGGGCGGCAGCCAAAACGCGGCAGTGGCATCGGCCATGGCCATGCGAAAAGTCGTTTTTGCTTTGGATACATCAAAATGGTCGGGCGCGACCGCCGTTTCAAGATCGGCCAGCGAACGCCTGACGGTTGGCCACAAGGCTTCGGCGCGCGGCGTCGGTTTGACGCCATAAGCGGTGCGGATCAATAACTCATCGCCAAGACTTTCACGCAAACGCTTGATCGCATTCGAGACGGCCGGTTGCGTCATGGCCAGAGCGTCGGCGGCACGCGTCAAATTCTGTTCGGTCATCACGGCGTCAAAAACGCGCAATAAATTCAAGTCCAGCGTGAGAAAGCTCATAGGCGTGCAGTCCGAAATGGGTCAGCGGGTAGCGTTCATCGGCTGCCGGAAAGCATTACCCTGTAGGCAACGTAAAGCCGGCTTGATATTCACAGTCCATATAATCAATATACTAAATCAAAATTAGATTTATATGTGCCCAAGAACTATATTCTATTCAAACGCAAACAAATTTAACGAATGATTCATCAATTTTGATCAGGAATCCAACATGTCTACTTTTGCCAATTTCTCGATTCTTTTCGATATCTTCGCCATCTTGCTGATGGCAGTAGGCGCAGTCGCGATTTTATTTTCCATGTTCCAGCCTTTGTTAAAAGGTGCCATGCGGGCGACGATGTTGTTTGCTCAAAAGAAAACAAGTCCGGAACAAGTGCGTCAAATGCATGATGCAAAAATGTTACGTCAAATGGCCGATTCGGTCGACAAGCTCGAACCCGGCTTTGCCGCCGAATTACGCGCCATCGCCGCCCGCAATTAAATCTTACGTTTGATCGCAGAATAAACAATAACAATAACAATATAAACGGGCATAAAAAAAGACCCGATTCACTTGCAGCAAAAAAAGCCCCGCATGGACCGGTCCGTGCGGGGCTTTTTCTTTGTCGAACAATAACGCTTATTGCCGACTTATCTTATCGCTTTATCGTTTTTCACCTAACAGTTGCAGCCTGAGATTGCTATCGGCCGGTTTGTCGCCGAGCCAGATTTTCAATATGGCATTGTTAAATTTGATATCGCTAATGCCGGCACCGAGACGCTTGCCGTTCAATTGGGCGACCGTGCCTTCATTGGGCACCCAGTCGAGCAATAAGGTATCGCCTTTTTTGACGCTGCCGCTTGCCGCCAATATCTTTTCAAGTTGAGCAATTTGCAATTCGAGGCGGGCCAGCTCGTTCTTGTCGGTATTGTGTTGCAATCCATTCATTAATGCTTCCGACAATTGTTCGGCACTCAAGTCGCGCAGCATCACCAGTTTGATGCGGCGCGGGCCGGACAGCGTCAAAATGTCATTGAGAGCGGCTTTTTTTTCACTCAGATAAAGCGCGGCCACATACACTTTAAAAAAGATTTTGGTGCGGATGCCGGCGCCGTTGAGCTTGAGCGTCGTGCCCGACACCTGCGTGCTGTCGTCAAGCGTGACACCGCCGATATCGACGGCGGCCAATGCCGGACCGCATACCAGGGCGAAAACGCAGCAGCATTGCGCCATCCAGCGCGATGGCGGGCGCATCGGAAATAAACGTATTTTTGATGTCATTTTGTCTCCAGATATTATTTAAAAAATAACTGTTCAAGGATAACGCAGTCATCCCTGAAATTGCAGAAATTCGCGCATATAAGTTCGCAAGCAATTGCTTGTTTGATTTTTATCAATGCAGCAATTGGTGGCGAGGTGATTACTGATTACAAGCGAGTGCAACTGGTTGCAATATATCGTGACTGCCTCGCCGGCCGGTGAAGCATTGCTTCAGATAATCATTCTGTGCCGGTGTTTGTTATGCTGGCAGCCAATTTTTCTTTGACTGCCAGCAAAGCGGGCGGCACACGCGGCGCCAGTTGCGCGAACCAGGCCTTGTGCAAGTCGAGCTCGGCTTGCCAGGCGCGGCGATCGACGGCCATCAAGGCTGAAAATTGGGCCCGGCTGCATGGCAAACCATCCCAATTGAGGTCTTCGTGGCGCGGCGCGATGCCGATCCCGTTGTCGCGGCCGCCTGCACTGCCGTTGAGGCGGCCGACGATCCAGTGCAGGATGCGCATGTTTTCGCCAAAACCGGGCCAGAGGAAGTGGCCCTTGTCATCGGTGCGGAACCAGTTGACGCAATAAATCTTCGGCAAAGGGGCTTGAGCATTTTCGAGCGCCGCGCCGAGCGCCAGCCAGTGCGCAAAATAGTCGCCCATGTGGTAGCCGATAAAGGGCAGCATGGCAAACGGATCGCGGCGCACGAGGCCGGTCTGGCCGGCGGCGGCGGCCGTGGTTTCCGAGCCCATGGTGGCGGCCAGGTAGACGCCTTCGGTCCAGTTGCGCGCTTCGCTGACCAGCGGAATGGTGGCAGAGCGGCGGCCGCCGAAAATGAAGGCTGAAATCGGCACCCCGGCCGGCTCGTCCCAAAGCGGATCGAGCACCGGATTGTGGCTGGCGGCGACCGTGAAGCGCGCATTCGGATGGGCTGCCGGACGGCCGCAACCGGGCTGCCAGTCGCGTCCTTGCCAGTCGATCAAATGCGCAGGTGGCGCCGACAGTCCTTCCCACCAGACGTCGCCGTCGTCGGTCAAGGCGACATTGGTAAAGATGACATCGCGGCCAAGCGCGGCCATGCAGTTGAAATTGCTTTGTTCATTGGTACCGGGCGCGACCCCAAAATAGCCGGCTTCGGGATTGATCGCGTACAGCCGGCCGTCGCGGCCCGGCTTGATCCAGGCGATATCGTCGCCGACCGTGCTGATGCGCCAGCCGTGAAAAGCCGGCGGCGGGATCAGCATGGCGAAATTGGTCTTGCCGCAGGCAGAAGGAAAGGCGGCGGCGACATAATGCTTGGCGCCGGGCCGGCCATCGACATCGGGCGCCTGCACGCCCATGATCAGCATATGCTCGGCCAGCCAGCCGCGGCCATCGATGGCGCTGGCCTGGTGCCCGAGATGCGAGGCGAGGCGCAGGGCCAGGCATTTTTTCCCGAGCAAGGCGTTGCCGCCATAGCCGGAACCGAAAGACCAGATCTCGCATGTCTGCGGAAAATGGACGATGTATTTGGTGCTGTTGCAGGGCCAGGCGACGTCGGCCTGGCCGGCCGCCAGCGGCGCGCCGACCGAGTGCACGCAGGGGATGAACAGGCCGTCGCTGCCGAGTTCCTCGAACACGGCGCGGCCCATGCGCGTCATGCTGTGCATATTGGCGGCGACATAGGGCGAGTCGGACAGCTCGATGCCGATGCGGGCGAGGTCCGAGCCGAGCGGACCCATCGAAAACGCCATCACGTACATGGTGCGCCCGCGCATGCAGCCGTCAAACAGCGGCTGCAAGGTGGCGCGCATGAGGTCGGGCGCCATCCAGTTATTGGTCGGACCGGCATCGCCCTGCTGTTCGCTGCAGATGAAGGTCCGTTCTTCGAGGCGCGCCACATCGCCGGGATCGGAGCGCGCCAGATAGGAATGCGGGCGCAGCGCGGCGTTGAGGGCGATGAGGGTGCCGGTTTCGAGCATCGTGCGGCACCAGCGACGATATTGTTCAGGCGAGCCGTCGCACCATTCAATGCGTTCGGGGCGCGTGAGGGCGGCGATGGCGCTTATCCACGCGATGGCTTTTTGATGGGTGACGTAGGCCGGGGCGGCGAGCGCCGCTGCTGCTTCCTGCTTCTGTTGGCTCATGATGTCTCCAAGACAAAGAAAGAATCGGTCCAGGCACGCCGGCACCGCGCCCGACCGCGAGGCGGGCGTCCAGGGCGTCCAATGAGTGCGTGTAATGAGCGCGTGCAACACGCGTGCGAAAAAGAATGGAATAATGGCTGCGCAGCCAGATGGTGCAGCGCAAGGCAATCGTGGCAAGCGTGCGCCAGGCATGCGGTGCGGCGATCAGATTTCGAGGCAATAGTCATGCTTGCTCCCGGTGCCGGGGCGGCAAAATCCGAACAGGGACGGCGATTGTACACCCGCCCGTCTGCCTTTGCTGCCTGCGCTGTCAAACCAGAATATGGTCACGGTCGGCGACACTATTTCCGTATTTAACTGTTCCCTTATTAGCTATCACGACCCCCATGAAAATTGCCATACTCGACGATTACCAGGATGCAGTGCGCACGCTCGACTGCTTTTCCCTGTTGGCCGGGCACGAGGTCAAGGTCTTCCAGCATTCGGTACGCGGCATCGGGCAGCTGGCGATTCGCCTGGCGCCGTTCGAGGCGCTGGTCTTGATCCGCGAGCGCACGGCGCTGCCGGCGGCCTTGCTGGCCAGGCTGCCGAATTTGCGCATCATTGCCCAGACCGGAAAAATCGGCGCCCACCTCGATCTCGATGCGGCCACCGGGGCCGGCATCGCGGTGGCCGAGGGGACCGGCGACCCGACGTCGACCGCAGAACTTGCCTGGGCCCTGATCCTGGCCGCGCAGCGCAAGATTGTGCCGTATGCCCGCAATCTGAAAGAGGGCCTGTGGCAGGTCGCCTCGACCGCGCCGCAGTTTAACGGCCTGGGCACGGGCCTGAAAGGCCGCATGCTAGGCATCTGGGGGTATGGCCGCATCGGCCGTCTGGTGGCTGCGTACGCGCGCGCGTTCGGCATGACGGTGCTGGTGTGGGGCAGCCAGGCCAGCCGCTCTGCGGCGCAGGCCGACGGTTTTCAGGCGGCGTCCTCGCAACACGAATTTTTCGAGCAGGCCGATATCGTCACGCTGCATTTGCGGCTGACGGCGGCCACTGCCGCCATCGTCGGCGCGGCCGACCTGGCGCGCATGAAGCCGGATGCCCTGCTGGTCAATACCAGCCGCGCCGAATTGATTGCCGACGGCGCGCTTGAGGCGGCGCTGACGGCGGGCCGGCCGGGGGCGGCGGCGCTGGACGTGTTTCGCGGCGAACCGCTGGCCGCCGACAGCGCCTTGCTGAAGATGCCGATGGTGCTGGCCACGCCGCATCTCGGCTATGTCGAGCGCGATAGCTATGAAACGTATTTTCGTTCGGCCTTCGATAATCTGCTGCGTTTTGCGCGCGGCGAGCCGGCCAATATCGTCAATCCCGATTATCTGCAGAACGGCTGAAGGATGGCCGATTGCCGATTGTTGATTGTCGATTGCGCCCGAGATGGCTTTGCCGACGGTGCCGGTAACGGTGCCGAAAATGGCAAAAAGCGGGCAAAAAGCCTTCAGGGCTTGCCGCTTCGCCCGCAGTCCACCAGTTGCGGCAGTGGACTGCGGGTGGCGGTCTTTCAGATAAAAACCGCCTCGGGCATGACAGTCTGAACTGTCTGCAAACTTAGTTCGCCGCTTTCATCATCGCATCGCGCGCGGCCTTGAATTCGGCGTTGGCACGCCATTGCGGATAGCTGTTGCCCTGCGCGATATCGTAGCCGATATCGAACAGGATGCGGATATCGTCGACCGCGCCGTTCAAATCCCAGTCGGCCCGCACGATGTCGCTGACCTTGTGATAGTCGTGGCCGGTGTACTCGTCGGCCTTTTGCATGCCGTAGCCGGCCGGCTTGCCGATGAACTGGGTGCCGCCGCCGAGATAGACGCCGGGCACGCCGACTTTGGCCAGTTCGAACTGGTCGGCGCGATAAAACGAACCGGCCTCCTGGCGCGCATCGTCAACCGCAGTGCGGCCGTGGGCTTTGGCGTATTTGCGCACCAGGTCGTCGGTGCTCGATTTGCCGGAACCGGTGATCGAGACGTCGCTGGTGCGGCCCCAGGTATTGATGCCGTCGATATTGATGTTGACCAGTGTGCGTTTCAAAGGATAGAGCGGATGCGTGGCGTAATACTGGGCGCCCAGCAAGCCGCGTTCTTCCGCCGTGGTGGCGACGAAGACGATGGTGCGCTTGGGCGCGACCGGCAGCGATTTGAAGGCCTTGGCCAATTCCAGCAAGGCGCCGACACCGGAGGCATTGTCGCGCGCGCCGTGGAAGATCTGATTGGTGCGCGGGCCCGGCAGGCTGGTATCGATGCCGAAGTGATCCCAGTGGGCGCTGATGACGATGTATTCGTTTTTCAAGACCGGATCGCTGCCTTCGATCTTGCCGACGACATTATTCGAGGCGATTTCTTGCCGTTTGCTTTCCAGCGCAAAATTGGCGGTCGTGCCCAGGCTGATCGGCTTGAAGTTCGGCGACAGCGCCGCCTGCTTGAGCTGCTCGTAATCGTGGCCGCTGGCGCGCAGCATCTCTTTGGCGCGGTCCAGTTGCATCCAGCTTGGCACGGCCGGATAGTTGCTCGGATCGCCATCGGTCTTGACCGTGAAGTTTTCGCGCGACCAGCTGTTGCGGATCACTTCATAAGGATAAGACGCCGGTTTGGTTTCGTGGATGATGATGGCGGCGGCGGCGCCGAGTTTGGCCGCGATTTCATACTTATAGGTCCAGCGCCCGTAATAGGTCATGGCTTTGCCGCCGAACATGTTCGGATCGAGTTTGCTCGGGTCTTTCGGGTCGACAACCGGCGGATCGTTGATCAGCATGACCAGCGTCTTGCCTTTCATATCCATGCCCTTGTAATCGTCCCAGTGGTATTCGGGGGCGATCACGCCATAGCCGACAAACACCATGTCGGAATTGAGTTTCAAGCTGGTCTGGGCGCGCGGCGACCAGGCCACGAAATCGTCGGGAAATTTCAGCGTTGTGTTCTTGCCGGCGATCGAATAAGACAGTTGCGGCGCCGACAAGGTGCTCACCAGAGGCACTTTTTGGAAATAGGTGCCGTCCGGATTGCCGGGCGCCAGGCCTAGCGTGGCAAACTGCGCAGCGATATAGGCGATCGTGGTCGCTTCGCCCTTGGTGCCCGGCGAGCGGCCTTCGAACTCGTCCGAGGCCAGCGTCGTGATCGTACCGAGCAGGCTGCTGGTATTAATCGTGTTTTCGGCCTGGCTCACGACATCGGTCTTGACTGTCGCCGTGCCGGCGCAGGCGGCGCCGCTGGCGATCGCCATTGCCGTGATTGCAGGCAATAAAATCTTGTTCATACACCCCCCACATTGTTGTCAGATAGGTATTTTGACACACACGCGGCGGCCATTGCCGAAATTGGCGTTCAGCCGGTGAAGGCGGTTTTTTTGGCGAGGGGGGAAATATTACGGTGTGCCGGCGAAATTGGGCGCGGCCTGCGGCAATGCCTGCGTTGTATGGCGGTTGCCGGTCCACAAGCCGGCCCAGCCGGGCGGCCAGCCCAGTGGCGCGCCGTCATACGGCTGCACGCCGCCGCGCACGGCCACGACCGGCACCGGTTGCACCACGCCGTCGGCGCTGGTGCTCATGTTCAGGCTATACATATAGTCGGGCAGCAAGGCATCGCACATGCCGGCGAACCAGGCGCTGTGAGCTTCGTCCTCGCCCAATGCCTGGGCCAGGCCCTGCGGATCGAATTTGGCCAGCGCATGCACGAGCTCGTCGGTGCTCGCGCCCGGCGCATCGCCCCAGCCCATGACGGGATTGAAATTGTATTCGGCACCCGAACCGTACCAGCCCTCGCGCCAGGGCCGTTGCATCCAGTTGCGCTGGCCGGCAAACAGATGCCAGCGCCAGTGCACGCCCGACTGCTTGGGCCAGGAATACAGATACAGTTTTTGATAACCGGCCTCGTGCAATTGGCGCACCATGGCCATCAGGCGCGCGTGCGGCATGCGCGCCGGCGGTGCGCGGCGAAACAGGATCGCCTCGCCATCGGCATGTTGCACCTGGTCGGTCGACAGGTTCAAGTCCAGCGTGCGGCCCTCGTCGCCGAAGCGGGCCGTGATCCAGCCGGTCAGCAAATTGATGGTCGTGACGACGCCGTAACCGCGATAGCGGTGAAAAATGACGGTGCCGGGCGCAAGTGGTTTCATGAGGCAGGCGGACAGATCGGGCCGATAAAAGTGACAGTGTACCGGATCGCGCACGGCTATAATAAGTCCTTGACCGATTTTTTATCTTTGCACCATGACATTACGCATTCTTGCCACCGGCGGCACCTTCGACAAACATTACAATGAAATCAAAGGCGAGCTCGGTTTTGGCAACAGTCATCTCCGAGACGTCATTGCCCGCACGCGGATGACGATTCCGGTTGCGCTGCAATTGCTGGAATTGAAAGATTCGCTCGACATGGGCGAGGCCGACCGCCAGCAGGTCCGGGCTGCCTGCGCCGCCTCGGCCGAGACGGCCATCGTCATCATCCACGGCACCGATACTATGCGCGAGACGGCCGAAGTGCTCGGCGCGGCGCAGCTGGCCAAGTGCATCGTGCTGACCGGCGCCATGATTCCCTATGAAATTGCCGGCTCCGACGCCTTGTTCAATTTCGGTTTTGCCTGCGCGGCCGCGCAAATTCTGGCGCCGGGCGTGTATGTGGCGATGAATGGCCAGGTTTTTGCCTGGGACAATGTGCAAAAAAATCGCGCGGCCGGCGTTTTCCAGGCGCCCGCCTGAGTTCGCCAGCATGCTTTTTCATACCTGGATCACCTTCGTGCTGGCAGCCTGCATCATCGCCATCTCGCCCGGCTCGGGGGCGGTGTTGTCGATGTCGCACGGCCTGGCCTATGGCGTGCGTAAAACCAGCGCCACCATTTGCGGTCTGCAGCTCGGTTTGCTGCTGGTGCTGGCCATTGCCGGCGCCGGCGTCGGCTCGCTGCTGCTGGCCTCGGAAGTGGCGTTCAGCATTGTCAAGGTGATCGGTGCGCTATACCTGATCTATCTGGGCTGGAGCCAGTGGCGCTCGCGCGTGGCGGTCGACGCCGGTGCCGGCATTGTGTTGCGCGAGGTCGGCGAATCGGCCAAGCCGCAGCCGCCCTCGCTGCGCAAGCGCATGCTGACCGGGTTCTTGACCAATGCGACCAACCCCAAGGGCATCATCTTCATGGTCGCGGTCTTACCGCAATTTATTTCGCGCCAGGCGCCGCTGCTGCCGCAGTTGCTGATTTTGGCGGTCACCATGAGTACCATCGATATGCTCGTCATGCACGGTTATGCGCTGGCGTCGTCATCGATGCAGCGCTTTTTTCGCGATGCCCGCGCCCGCAAAAGGCAAAACCGCTTTTTCGGCGGTCTGCTGATGGCGGTCGGCGCTGCCCTGTTTTTCGTCAAGCGCAGCAGCCAAAGTTGAGGCGTCGGAGTTGACGTGCCGGACTTGAAGTGCCGGAGTCGAAGGGGCAGAGTCGAAGGGGCAGAGTCGAAGGGGCAGAGTCGAAGGGGCGGCCTTGATTCAGCCTTGATTCAGCGTTGATGCCGGCTTGATGTCTGAGCGATGACGATTCGAGGCCGCTTTCAGCTGTAGCGCGAGCCCGGCCTGGGCAGCGGTTGATAGTGCGCCAGCGCGCTGTGGATGCGCACGACGGCGGCGATCAGCTGGCCGACCATGGCATCGTCGAGCGCGCCGATGCTTGTTTCGAGCGCGTTGCGGTCAATCGGGCCGAGGCCGCACAGCAGCGCCACGCTGATCAGCTCGAAGTCGCCCTGGCTTTCGGCCGGCAATTCCTTTTTGCGCAAATTGACCAGTGTCGGACCGCAGGCGCGGCGCAGGCGCTCGCGCTGGGTCCCGGGACCAGCCAGAATTTGCAGGGCCATTTCGAATTCACGCCATGCTTGCGACATGATTCTTCCCTTTTTCATGCATGGAAAAGGTATCTTACAAAAATTGTCCGGCATATAGTCCGCGAAGATGGACGCCGGTGATCCAAGTCAAATCGACGATGTAAAATCGCGACAGCTTGTGGCAGGCGCCGGAAAGTGCAAAGATAAGCATCTTTTATGCAGTGCGCTGGCGTTCGTGCACTTGCGCGGTGCGCCGCGCGCGGCAACCGACGCCACATTTCTATATACTAGCTGGCCGCTGCCGATTAATTGCCGGCGGTTGTTTGGGCGCTTGTGCCGTACTGGTGCACGGGCGCCGCATTTTGATTTCATTTACGATTGTGACCATGGCCGAACACGAATTTTCCGAAAACGACTGGCGCCGCTTGCTGGCGTCTCTGGGTGAAGACCCCGACCGTCCCGGTCTGGCCGAGACCCCGCAGCGCGTTGCCAAGGCCTGGAAGCACTGGACCTCGGGTTATGCGCAAGACCCGCACGAACTGCTCAAGGCATTTGAAGACGGCGCCGAAGAATACAATGAGCTGATTGTGGTGCGCGGCATCCCCGTGTATAGCCACTGCGAACATCATCTGGCGCCGTTTTTCGGCAAAGCGACCATCGGCTATCTGCCCAACGGCAAAATCGTCGGCCTGTCGAAGTTGACGCGGCTGGTCGACTGTTTCGCCAAGCGCCTGCAGGTGCAGGAAAGGATGACGATACAGATCGCCAATGCCTTGATGGAGGTGCTCGAACCGAAGGCGGTCGGCGTGGTCGTGCGCTGTCGTCACATGTGCATGGAAAGCCGCGGCATCCGCACGCCCGGCGAAGAAACGATTACCTCGGCCATGCTCGGCGAACTGCAACCGAATCTGGCGCTGCGCACCGAATTTCTGGCCCTGGCGCGCGAGTCCTGAGCGGCGCGGCCGGGCCGCTGGCCGGGCGTGCTCAATCAGCGTGCTCAATCAGCGTGCTCAATCCGCGCGGCTGGTCAGCTTGCTTAGTTATTAATAACAAAAACAGGATGTTCGCATGTCTACATTGTCTCGCAGCCTGATCGGCTGTCTCATTGCCGGTGCCTGCCTGGCCTTGGCCGGCGCTCCGGTCCTGGCGGCCCCGGCCCCGGCCGTACAGCATGCCGAGGGCATCAATTGGCAGGCCGGCGACGTCGATGCCGCATTCGCCCTGGCCAGGAGCAGCAACAAGCCTTTGTTCCTGTATTGGGGCGCAGCCTGGTGCCCGCCCTGCAATCAGGTCAAGGCCACCATCTTCAAGCGTCAGGATTTCATCGAACGCTCGCGCTTTTTCATCGCGGTCTATATCGATGGCGACGCTCCGGGCGCGCAAAAACTCGGGGCCCGCTTCAAGGTGCGCGGCTATCCGACCATGATCTTGTTTAAGCCCGACGGCAGCGAAATCACGCGCCTTCCCGGCGAAGTCGATAGCGAGCGCTATCTGCAAGTGCTGGCCCTGGGCATGAATGCGAGTGACTCGATGCAGCACAGGCTGGCTGCGGCGCTGGCCGCAGACAGTCCGATCGGCGCCGACGATTGGCGCTTGCTCAGTTTTTATTCGTGGGACACCGACGAGCAGCAATTGCTGGCAGGGCAAGACATGGGCAAGGTGCTGGGCCAGCTGGCCGATGCCGCCGCCCGCAGCCGTGCGGCCGGCGACAGTGCGCTGCGCCTGCGCCTGCACGCGCTGGTGGCGGCCGCCGTCCAGCCCGACGCCAGGCCGGGTGCCGGCAGCGCCGAGGTGGCGCGCCTCATGCCGGCGCTGAACACGCCGCGCATCGCCCATGAAAACATGGACATTCTCACCAATTACGCACCTGAACTGGTCAGCCTGCTGAGCGCCCCCGCCACCGCCGAGCGCGCGCAACTGGCGTCGGCCTTCATGACGGCGCTGCACCGGCTGGCGCTCGACCTGACGCTCTCGACCACCGATCGGCTCAACGCGCTTGATGCGCAAGTGGCGGTGGCGCGCCTGCAGACGCCGAGCGGGCCGCTGGCGCCGGCCTTGCTGGCCGACGTCGTGGCCCGTGTGCAGCAAGCCGAACGCGCCACCACCGATGCCTACGAACGGCAATCGGTCATCAATGCCGCCGCCCATACGCTGGGCGACGCCGGCTTGCTGGACGCTTCCGACCAGTTGCTGACGGCCGAACTGAAGCGCTCGCACTCGCCGTATTACTTCATGTCTTCGCTCGCTGCGAATGCGAAAAAGCGCGGCGATACGGCAGCCGCCGTGAACTGGTACGGCAAAGCCTATGATGCCGCCACCGGTCCGGCCACGCGCCTGCAATGGGGCGTCGGCTATATCAATGCGATGATCGATCTGGCGCCGCAGGATGAGGCCCGCATCGAGCGCGCCGTGCATGGCGTCTTGACCGAGCTGGCGGCCACGCCGGATGCGTTTTACGAGCGCAATCATACGGCCTTGAGCCGCATGGGGAAAAAGCTGCTGGCCTGGAATGGCGGCGCCCGGCATGGCGCCGTGCTCGACCGTGCGCGTGCCCAGCTCGATGCGATTTGCAGCCAGCTGCCGGCCGGCGACGGCCAGCGCGCCAGCTGCCAGGACGTGTTCAAGCCGCTGGCCCGCTAAATCTCGGATGAGAGGGCCGGCGCGCCGCCGTCCGCTTCATTTCAGGGGCTGTCCTCGACGATCTTGAGGCTCTCGCCGAAACGCCAGATGCGGCGGATTTCGATGACATCGTAGCGGCGCGCCAGATCGGGCGGGAAGGCGCCGTAGCGGGCGTTGAGGTTGAGGATGCGACGCACGGCGGCATCGAGCTCGGGGCGGCCGCTCGAACGGTTGAATTTGATGTCGTCGATGCTGCCGTCGCTGCGCAGCGCCACCGTCACGATCGGATCGATATGCGCGCGCTGGGCCAGCAGCTTCGAATAATTGAGCTCGCCGTTGCGTTCGATTTTCTGCTGCCAGCTGGCCACATACATGCTCAGACCGAGATCATGGTCGGGATTGCCGATGATCGAACGCCGTCCCGATGTCATCGTGCCTTCGCGGGCGGCGCGCTCGGCGCTGCTTTGTCCCTTGCCGCGATTGCGAAGCTGTTCGAGCGCGTGCGAGGCGAGGTCGGCGCCGGCCGTGCCGGCCTGGCTGCCAATGCTGGCCGTGCTGCCGGAGGCCGTCACGGCGGCCGGTTGCCGAGCCTGTTGCAAGGCTGTCGCGGCGCGCTGCTCGGCCTGTTGTCTGGCCTGTTGTTGCTGTTCTAGGGCGGCCGCCTGTTGCTGCTTTAGTTGCTGCGCCAATTGCTGCGCTTGCTGTTCCCTGATTTTTTGCTGACGCTGCAGTTCGGCCTGTCGTGCGGCCTGTTGTGCGGCCTGTAATTCGGCCTGTAATTCGGCCTGCAGTCGCGCCAACTGTTGTTCGCGGGCCAGTTCGGCGGCGTGCTGTTGTCTGGCTTGCGCGGCGGCGGCCTCGGCTTGCTGGCGTTCGCGCTGCCGGGCCTGTTGTTCGGCCCGTTGTTCAGCCTGCTGTTCAGCCTGTTGTTGCCGCTGCGCCGCCTCGGCTTGTTGTTGCGCTTGCAATTGCTGATGCCGGACTTGTGCTGCCAGCGCTGCCGTCTGTTCGGCCGCCATCCTGGCCTGTTGCGCTTGCAAGCGCTGTGCGGCCTGCTGGCGGGCTTCTGTTGCCTCTTGTTGTGCTTTTTGCGCGGCCTTTCGTGCAGCCTGTTGTGCTGCTTCTTGCGCTGCTTTTTGCGCCGCTTCTTGTATTGCTTCTTCGTGCGCCGCCTTTGCCGCGGCCAGGCGCTGTGCCATGTCATCGGCCGCCAGCTTGTCTCCGGGGGCCTGCTCGCTGTCCGCTTCGCTGGCCGACGGAGTCTGAGCGAGAGCCTCGGCCATGGCGCTGGCCGGCCTCTCGCCGGCAGGGCTGGCTGCCGGCTTGTCGGGGTTTGGGGCGGCGACAGCAAAGGTATCGGCGCGCGGCTTTTCCTGGGCAATGACGGCGCTTGCCGCCATGGCGATGGCCGGCGGACGCATGCGCGCCGGCCGCATTGTCTTCCGGCTCGTTTTTTGATTATCCATTTTGCGTGCTGCCGGTGCCCGCACTATCGTCACCATCAGTTCGCTGTCGGTCTTTGCGGTCGGCAAGGCGTTCGCTGGCGCCGGCATTTCCTGTGTTTCTCCTGACTCTGCAGCGGCGCGGCGTCGTGGCGCGGGCACCGCCGCAGGCGGCGTCGTTGTTGCCAAATCGATATTTAAACGCTCTGCTGTCGCCCGTCTTTGCATCCATGGCACATCCAGCGCCGGCCAGCCCAGGCCCGGCAAGCCGGTCTGCATCGACAGCAAGAATCCGTGCACGAGCAGCGAGACGAGGATGGCAAGCAGCATCCGCCGGCGCGCGCGAAGCGGTCGTTTGCAGGCGGTGTATGCGGTACTCAAGCCAGTGTGCATGGGAAAAGTGGAGGGCGGGCGGCATTGCAAATCATGCAGTACCGTAAGACTTTTGTCGATTGTTCTTCTTGTTTAAATCGCAATGAGCACGGCATTCATGCATCAGAGGCTTGATCCATATCGGGGCGGCAATAAAAAAGCCCCGCATAATTTGCTTTCGGCGCATCTGCTGACGTTTTCCGCCCGCGGCCTGCGCTCTGTCGTCTGCTGCCTGTCGTCTGCTGCCTGTCGTCTGCAGCCGCGCCATCTGTTCTTTGCCTATCCACCGCAGTCAATAATCGAGGATGCGTATGCCGACCCTATTGTTGCGATTTCCCCCTGTTTGCCTCGTCCCGGTGGCCAGGCTGGCAGCGCTGGCCGTCGTCCTGCTGGCTTTGTCCCTGCCGACGCCGGCGCTGCGGGCCGACGAAACCTGCAATTCGCCTTATCTGAACAAGCTGATTCAGGGCCAGGAAGATTATTTGCATGTCTGGACGCTCGGCGTCGAGGGCCTCGGCGACGGCTCCGACAAGCTCGTGACGGTCGATGTCAATCCGGCATCGGCGCACTACGGCAAGGTGGTCGACAGCGTCTCGGTCGGCGGCCGCGGCGAGGCGCACCACATGGGCTTTAGCGACGATCGCCAGTATCTGTGGGCCGGGCGCCTGCACGATAGCCGCATCTTCATTTTCGATATCGGCAGCAATCCGGCGCATCCGCGCCTGCTCAAGGTGGTCGACGATTTGACGCGCCGCACCGGTTATGCCGGTCCCCACACGTTTTACGCCCTGCCCGGCCGTATGTTGATCGGTGCGCTGTCGAACAGCAAGGACGGCGGCGGCGCCACCGGTCTGGCCGTCTATAACAACCGCGGCGATTTCGTCGCCGCCTATCCGATGCCGGTGGCGACCATTGGCGGCGTGCGCGGCGACGGCTATGGTTACGATATCGGCATCAATCCGCGCAAGAATGTGATGTTGACGAGTAGTTTTACCGGCCTGAATAATTACATGGCCGAGCTTGCCACCTTGGTGAACGACAAAGCCGCCATGCAGCGTTTCGGCAATACGCTGGTGTTATGGGATGCCAAGACGATGACGGCGAAAAAAATCTTCAAGACGCCCGGCGCGCCGCTCGAATTGCGCTGGTCGCCCAATGGCGCCGACGACTGGGCCATCACGGCGACGGCCTTGACGTCCCAATTATGGCTGATCAAACAAGATGCGCTGGGCGAATGGCAAAGCACGGCGGTGGCAAAGATCGGCGATCCGGCCAAGCTGCCTTTACCGGTCGATATCTCGATCGCCGCCGATGGCAAGAGTTTATGGGTCAATACTTTTATGGATGGCAAAACGCGGCTGTTTGATTTGTCGAATCCGCAGGCGCCGCGCCAAGTCTATGAAAAGGTAACTGGAAAACAAGTAAACATGATTAGCCAGAGTTGGGATGGCAAGCGTATCTATGTCAGCAGCAGCCTGCTCGCGCATTGGGATAAAAAAGGCGCTGACAATGAGCAATTTCTCAAATTGTTTTGGTGGGATGGCAAGCAATTGCACGAACAATGGAAGATCGATTTCTATAAGGAAAAGCTTGGCCGTGCCCATCACATGAAAATGAGCGCTGCCGCCCCCGGTTCTGCGCCGTCGTCGACGGTGTTGCTCGGTGCGCGCTAGTGTTTTTTGTGCACTGCTATCGATCGGCTGCGGCGGTGCTGCCTCGTCGTCGGCAGCGCCGCCACCGTTACAGCAATTTGTGGCGCCGGCGCCCGGCAGTTACCGCTTGCCGCCGATTCAGATGGCGCCCGAGGGCCGGGTTCTCGACAGCCATGGCCGCTCGTGGCCCTTGCACCGGTATACGCAGGGCCGCATCACATTGTTCAGCTTTATGTATACCTATTGCAGCGACCCCGGCGGCTGCCCCTTGGCCTATACGGTCTTGCTCGAACTGCGCACGCGCTTGCTGCGCGAGCCGGCGCTGGCAGCGCGCGTGCGTCTGGTCAGTCTGTCGTTCGATCCGGTCAACGACACGCCCTTGATGATGAAGGCTTATGGCGGAGCGTTGGCGGCGGCCGGCAGTGCCGTGCGCTGGGATTTTCTGACGACAGCAGGCGTGGCCGATCTCAAACCGATCATCGACCGTTTCGGCCAGGCCGTGCTCGTGCAGCGCGACGCCGGCGGTCGTCCACTGCGGCTGTATCATCATCTGCTGAAAGTGTTTTTGCTCGACGCCAGCGGCCGCGTGCGCGAGATCTATACGCCGGCTTTTTTACTGCCCGATGTCGTCTTCAATGACATCTTGACCCTCGACCTGGAACAGCGCGCCACGCGCTGATGCCGCCATTTCACGCAAACCACGCCGAAGCCTTGTCCGCGGCCCTCGAGCGCAATACGCCAACCAATACACAAAACAATACCAGCACCATACCGGCACCATACCGGCGCAATGCCAGCGCAATGCCAGCGCGCCCAAAGAGAGGTAAAGATGCTTGCCAAATTTACTGATTTGGAGCAAGGTATTCTTACCATCAAGAGCCCGAAAGCAAGAATAGCTGGGCCGATGCCAGGGCTGTCTCAATAAAAAATCAGGAGCATCGTATGCGCATGGAAAACATGAAAGTCAGCACGCGTTTGGCGATCGGATTTACCTCGGTATTATCGCTTTTGTTGTTGGTTAGCATCATCGGTTTTTGGAATTTACAAAAAGGCCGGCAATTGAGTGCCGAGCTCGTCAATGTCTCTCTTGTGAAAGAACGATTGATTACAGAGTGGCATGATTTGTCGCAAACCAATGGTGTGCGCGCCAGAGTCGTCTCCGATATTGCCAACGTCGATTTGCGAAAAAGCATAGACAGCAATATGAACGAGACCACGTCCCGCATTTCTCACATACAAAAGCAACTCGATGCCATGAGTGTCGATGCCGGCGAAAAGCCGCTGTATGCCGATATCGCCGCCAAGCGCGCCACTTACCGCAGCGCGCGTGAAGCGATGGTTGCCAAGAAAAAGGCCGGCGCCGACGATGAAGCCAAGCGCCTCGGCAATGAAACAGTCGAACCGGCGCTGACGGCTTATCTGGGCAGTATCCGCGCGCTGGTTGCCTATCAAGCCAAGACGATCAAGGCCTTGTCGGACGAAGTGGAAAGTCAAAATCACCTTGGCGGCGTATTGATTGTCAGTTTTGGCGCGCTGGCCTTGCTGATCGGCATATTGGCCTCGATTATGATTACGCGCAGCCTGTTGAAACAGCTCGGCGGCGAGCCCGGCGATGCCGCCGATGTCGCCGGCCGCATTGCCGAAGGCGATTTGAACGTCGACATCAGTTTGCGGCAAAACGATAGCGCCAGCCTGATGTTTGCCATTAAGAGCATGCGCGACAAACTGGCGGCCATCGTGGCTCAGGTGCGCACCGGTACCGATAGCATCGCTACTGCCTCGCGCGAAATTGCGACCGGCAATCTCGACCTCTCGACGCGCACCGAGCAGCAAGCCAGTTCGCTCGAAGAAACCGCTTCGGCCATGGAAGAACTGACCTCGACCGTGCGGCAAAACGCCGATAATGCACGGCAGGCCAATGAATTGTCGGTCTCGGCGTCGGAAGTGGCCAGCAAGGGCGGCGTCGTGGTCGCCCACGTGGTCGATACGATGGCTTCGATAAACGGCTCGTCGCGCAAGATCGTCGACATCATCGGCGTGATCGACGGCATCGCTTTCCAGACCAATATCCTGGCCCTGAACGCGGCGGTGGAAGCGGCGCGCGCCGGCGAGCAGGGGCGCGGCTTTGCTGTCGTGGCCAGTGAAGTGCGCAGCCTGGCCCAGCGCAGCGCCCAGGCGGCCAAGGAAATCAAGACGCTGATCGGCGATTCGGTCGAAAAAGTCGATGCCGGCAGTGCGCTGGTCGCGCAAGCCGGGGCGACCATGCAGGAAGTGGTCAGCAGCGTCAAACGCGTCACCGACATGATGGCCGACATCGTCTCGGCCAGCGACGAGCAAAGCACCGGCATCGAGCAAGTCAATCTGGCCATTACCCAGATGGACGAGGTCACGCAGCAAAATGCAGCGCTGGTCGAACAGGCCGCGGCCGCCGCCGACAGCATGCAAGACCAGGCCGCCAAGCTGCTGGGCATGGTCAGCATTTTCAAATTAGGCCAGAACGATGCGGCTTCGCCGGTCGCGTCGGCGCCGCAGCGCACGCAACCGGCAGCGGGCCGGCCCCAGCCTGTGCGTGCCAGGCCGCCCGTGGCGCGCCTGAACGATGGCGGCCCGGCTCTGGCGGCGAATTCCGGCGTGAAGCCGGCGGCGCGCCAGCCGGCGCTGGCCGACGGCGACTGGACCGAGTTTTAACGGTCGCCATGGGGCCGGCAAACGACTGCGGTGTCCGCGCACGGGCACTGGCGGTCGTTTTTCCTGGGACGCGCGGCGCCATCTCGATGGCGGCAGCCTGCGCCCGCATCAAAAAGCGTCAAAAGACGTCAAATCGCATTTATTGTCTTTAAAAATTATCAATATCAATTCCCTATTGATTAACTTTTATTAAAAACCGCATGCGCGTCAAGGCGAGTCGACAGACCTCGCCCTATTGCCGGGCCGCGAGCATGCTCCGGTGTGGCCCGGTTCCATGGGCGGCGCCTCAGTCCCCCTCGTCCTCACCCCCGCCGCAAACGGGGCCGCCGCCAGCAAGCTGCGGCGTCCTTGCGTACAATGGCGTCATCTTGATTTTCGCGCGTGCTCGACATCACAGGGCCGGCCGGTCCGAGCCGACCGGTCCTCTTTCACGCAGACCTTGCTATCTACTTCTGGCGGACCCCATTATGACGACGACGCGGCTTAAAATCGACTTTGTTTCTGACGTTTCTTGCCCATGGTGCATCATCGGCCTCAACAGTCTCGATACGGCCCTGGCCCGCCTCGGCGACGCGATACAGGCCGATCTGCATTTCCAGCCGTTCGAACTGAACCCCGACATGCCGGCCGAAGGCCAGGACATGGCCGAACATCTGGCGCAAAAATACGGTTCGACGCCCGAACAGAGCGCGCAAAATCGCGAAATGATCCGCGCCCGCGGCGCCGAGGGCGGCTTTGTCTTCAATATGGACAAGCGCAGCCGCATCTACAATACCTTTGACGCCCATCGCTTGCTGCATTGGGCTGGCCTCGAAGGCGGGCGCCAGCCGGCCCTCAAGCGCGCGCTGTTCGAAGCGTATTTCACCGACGGTAAAAATCCGGGCGAGCATGCCGTGCTGCTGGCCGCGGCCGCAAAAGCCGGCCTCGATGTCGAGCGCGCGGCCCGCGTGCTCAGTGCCGGCACTTATGCCGAGCAAGTGCGCGAGGCCGAGCGCTTTTATCAGCAACAAGGCATCCATTCGGTACCGGCGGTCATCATCAACGACCGCCACCTGATTGCCGGCGGCCAGCCGGCCGAGGTCTTCGAACAGGCGCTGCGGCAAATCGCCGAGCTGGGCGAGCGCGCATGAGTTCCCAGCCTTCGACGGCGCCGACGCTGGCCGCGCTGCAGGACCAGTTGCGCCAATTCGTGGCCGAACGCGATTGGGGACAGTTTCATACGCCGAAAAATCTGTCGGCCGCCCTCTCGGTCGAGGCCGCCGAATTGCTCGAGCACTTTCAATGGCTGCAAAGCGGCAGCCGTGATGAGCTGGGGGCCGCGCGCGTGCAGCAGGTGAGCATGGAAATGGCCGATGTGCTCAGCTATCTGTTGCTGCTGGCGGCGCAGCTCGATATCGATCTGCTGGCCAGTCTGCACGAAAAAATCGCGCTCAACCGCGCCAAATATCCGGCCGAGCTGGTGCGCGGCGACGCCCGCAAATATGACCAGTACAAATAAGTGCGCCAAGGGCGAGCGCCGTGCACGCCAAAAAAAGGCCGATGGCCGTGCGGCCTGCGAAGTGTTTGAATATCTGCGCGAGCCGCCTTACTGGGTCGTGCGCGACGCCGACGGTTACTGGCTGGTGCCGGCGCACGACGGCGGCTGGCAGTTGCGCACGCCGTTTGTCGGCCATGTGCTGAACCTGCGTCCGCTGGCCGGGTGCGGCGCCGTCCGGCTTGGCCTGCTTGCAGAGCCTGAAGAGCCTGCAGAGCCGGAATGCTGAAGCGCAAACCTGGACCGCCAACCTCAATCATGAAGCGGCCCTGGCCGCAGCCGGTCAAGCCGCAATTCAGTCGCTAAACGCTTCCTTGGCCGCCTCTTCAGGCGTCAAGCCATCGTAAAACTGGTCGGTCAGCCACTCCACCTGCTCTTCGATATGTTGCTGGGCCTGGGCGCGCGTGGCGCCGCCCTTGACCAGAAAGCCTTCAACTTCGATACACCAGTTAATCAAGGCCTGTGTTTCGGGATCGAGTTTGGATTGTTTTGTCATGGTCCTGTTTCCGGTTTGACCGACGGCAGGCTGGCGGCCTGGCCTGATTGCCAATGTCGCGCTATCGTCGGTATGCAATTGCGAGCAATTCTCAATATCTGGCTCAGTATCTCACTTGGTGCTTATTCTTAGTACTGATTATAAGAGGCCATTTTCGCCGCTGTTGTGGTGCATTGTGAACGGCATGTAAGCATGTATCAATTTGGGAATGTATCAAAGTGTTTCCATTTTGGAAATCAACGGCTAGGGCGCGATTTGCCATGCTAAGATTTCGCAACCCTGTATCCTGGCGCCAATCGGCCAGTGCTGCGGGATTGGCAATACCGAATATTTCAGGTTGTGGCCTCTTTTTTTCAAACAAATATGTCAAAAACGCCGCGATTTTACTGTCGCCGGCATTTTCACCCGGTATTTCACACGGTATACAAGGATAGCTCATGGATCAGCAAGGCCCCGTTACACTCAGCCCCGCGCCGCAGGCGCCGCGCCGCCCCCTCGATCGGCGCACCAAGATCGTTGGCGCCGTTGTCGCGCTGTTGTTGTTGGCCGCTCTGGGCTCATTGGCATGGTATCTGACACACTCGTCGACGGCTGCCGCGCCGCAGGCCAGCGGCGGCATGGGCGGACCCGGCGGGCCCGGTGGTCCTGGCGGTCCGGGCCGCGGCGGTCCGGCCACCACGGTCGGCGTCGCCACGGCCGAGCTGACCGACTTGCCGGTGGTGGTCGATGCGCTCGGTGCCGTCACCGCCAGCGCTTCGGTCACGGTGCGGCCGCAAGTGTCGGGCGTGCTGAAAAATATCGCGTTTCACGAAGGCGACATGGTCAAGGCCGGCCAGGTGCTGGCCACGATCGATCCGGTCCCGTATGAAATGACGCTGATGCAGGCCGTTGGCGCGCAGCGGCGCGATGAGGCGACGCTCGAAAATGCACGCCTGACCTTGCAGCGCTATAAAACCCTGCTCGGTCAGGATTCGATTGCGCGCCAGGATGTCGATACGCAAGAGGCGCTCGTCAAGCAGCTCGAGGGCACGGTAATGGTCGATCGCGGCGCCGTCGGTACCGCGCGCGTCAATCTCGGTTACACCAAGATCATCGCCCCGATCAGCGGCCGCGTCGGTTTGCGCGTGGTCGATATCGGCAATGTGGTCAGCACCACCGATACCTCGGGCGTGGTCTTGCTCACGCGTGTGGCGCCGATCGATGTCGAATTTACGCTGCCGCAAGACCAGGTGCCGCAATTGATGCAGGCGCGCCAGGGTACGCCCTTGCCGGTGACCGCGCTCGACCGCACACGTACCGTCACGCTTGGCACCGGCCGCTTCTTGGCGCTCGATAACCAGGTCGATTCCACCACCGGGACGGTGCGTGCCAAGGCCCGCTTCACCAATGAAAAGCAAACCTTGTTCCCGGCCCAATTTGTCAATGTGCGCATGCAGATGCGGACCATTTCCGGCGCCGTCGTGGTGCCGGTCAGCGCGCTGCGGCACGGCAGCAATGGCGATTACGTATATGTACTCAACGCCGCCGAACGCACCGTCTCGCTGCGTCCGGTCAGCCGTGGCCAGGCCAACGACGACAAGGTACAGATCACCAGCGGCTTGAAGGCCGGTGAAAAAGTCATTACCGAAGGGGCCGACCGTCTCAAGGATGGCAGCAAAGTGCAGTTGCAAGGCGATAAGCCGCTGATCCCTGGCGCCGGTACACATGGCGGCCGTCGCGCCAAGGCCGGTGCCCCGGCATCGGCTTCGGCCGCAGGCAGTGCGCCGGCGGGCGCCAGCGCCCCGGCTGCAGCCGAAGGCGCGCCGCGCGAACAACGCCGTCGGGCGCAATCGGCGCCGGCATCATGATGGCGCCAGCGCTGTCGAAAGGTTTGTCACGATGAGTCCGTCGCGTCCGTTTATCCTGCGCCCGGTCGCCACCGCCTTGTTCATGGTGGCGATCGTGCTGGCCGGCTTTGTCGGCTTCAAGTTCTTGCCGCTGTCGGCCCTGCCGCAAGTCGATTTCCCGACCATTCAAGTCCATACCCTGTATCCGGGCGGCAGTCCCGAAGTGATGAGTCAGACCGTCACCGCGCCGCTCGAGCAGCAGTTCGGCCAGATGGCCGGGCTGGCGCGCATGAGTTCGACCAGCGCCGCCGGCGTTTCCACCATTACCCTGCAATTTGCGCTCGGGCAGACGCTCGATGTCGCCGAGCAGGAGGTGCAGGCTGCCATCAATGCCGCCAACTCGCTGTTGCCGTCCGATTTGCCGGCGCCGCCCGTGTATGCCAAGGTCAACCCGGCCGACGCCCCCGTGCTGACGCTGGCGATCACCTCCGACACCTTGCCGCTGACCGAAGTGCAAAACATCGTCAGCACCCGCCTGGCCCTGAAAATCAGCCAGGTCAGCGGCGTCGGCCTGGTGTCGCTGTCCGGCGGCCAGCGGCCGGCGGTACGGATTCAGGCCGATACCCGCGCCCTGGCCTCCTACGGCCTGGGACTCGACACCTTGCGCACGGCCATCACGGCCGCCAACGCCAATAGCGCCAAAGGCAGTTTTGACGGCGCCACCCGCGCCTATACCATCAATGCCAACGACCAGCTGCTGACCGCCAACGAGTACAAGCAAATGGTGGTCAAGTATAAAAACGGCGCACCGGTGCGCCTGAAGGACGTCGCCCAAGTGGTCGACAGCGCCGAAAATGTGCGCCTCGGCGCCTGGGCCGGCTTGAAGCCGGCCATCATCCTGAACGTGCAGCGCCAGCCGGGCGCCAACGTGATCGCCACGGTTGACGCCATCAAGGCCCGGCTGCCGGAACTGCAGTCCGGCCTGCCGCAATCGGTGCGGGTCGACGTCCTGTCCGACCGCACCACCGGCATCCGCGCCTCGGTCGAACATGTCGAAATCGAATTGCTGCTGGCGGTCGTGCTGGTGGTGCTGGTCATTTTTGCCTTCCTGCACAGCATCCGCGCCACCATCATCGCCAGTATCGCGGTGCCGATTTCGCTGATCGGCAGTTGCGGCGCCATGTATTTGCTCGGCTACAGCCTCAACAATCTGAGCCTGATGGCGCTGACGATTGCCACCGGCTTCGTGGTCGACGATGCGATCGTGATGATCGAAAATATCTCGCGCTACATCGAAGAGGGCGAAGCGCCGATGAAGGCCGCGCTCAAGGGCGCCGAGCAGATCGGCTTTACCATCATCTCGCTGACGGTGTCGCTGATCGCGGTCCTGATTCCGCTGCTGTTCATGGGCGATGTGGTCGGCCGCCTGTTCCGCGAATTTGCGATCACGCTGGCCATCACGATCCTGATCTCGGCGGTGGTATCGCTGACGCTGGTGCCGATGATGTCGGCGCGCTGGCTCAAGACGGTCGTCAGGAAAGACGTTCCCGCGGGTCGTCTGCAACGCTTTTTCAGCGGCGTGATGGTGCAATACGAGCATGCGCTGAACTGGGTGCTTGAACGCCAGGGCGCGACCCTGCTGGTGGCGCTGGGCACCATGGTGGTCACGGTGCTGCTCTACCTGTTCATTCCCAAAGGCCTGTTTCCGACCCAGGACACGGGCCAATTGCAGGCGCGCATAGAAACGGCGCAAAGCGTGTCGTATTCGCGCATGGCGCATCTGCAGCAGCAGGCGGCCGAAGCGATCATGGCCGATCCCGATGTCGCCACGCTCAGTTCGGTGGTCGGCGTCGATGCCGCCAACAATACCATGCTCCATACCGGCAGCATGTTGATCAATCTGAAGGCCAAGCGCAGCGGCTCGCAGGCGCAGACCATGGAAAATCTGCGGCGCCGCGTCGCCAATGTGGCCGGCGTCACCCTGTATTTGCAGCCGACCCAGGATTTGACGATCGACGCCGAAACCGGACCGACCCAATACCGGGTCTCGCTCGAAGGCGCCGACAATGCGACGGTGGTCGAGTGGGCCGGCAAGCTGGCCCAGCAGATGCGCAGCAAAGCGCAGTTGCGTAATGTGGTGTCCGACGCCGGCGCGTCCGGCGCCGCGGTCTTCGTCGATATCGACCGCGACAGCGCAGCGCGCATGTCGATCACGGCGGCCTCGATCGACGACGCCCTCTACAGCGCGTTCGGCCAGCGCATCGTCTCGACCATCTTCACCGAGACCAACCAATACCGCGTGATCCTGGAAGCCCATCCCGGTTCGCTCAGTACGCCGGAAGCCCTCGGCCAGCTGCAGCTGATCACCTCGTCCGGCACGGCCACGCCGCTGTCGGCGATCGCCACCATCAGCGAACGGCCGGCGCCCTTGCAGATCACGCATGTGGCGCAATTTCCGGCCACCACGCTCGGTTTCGATACCGCGGCCGGCGTCTCGCTGGGAACCTCGGTCGATGCCGTCAAACAGGCGGCCCGCGACATCCATTTGCCGTCCAGCGTGACCTTGACCTTCCTCGGCGCGGCCGGCGCCTATCAGTCGTCGCTGACCAGTCAGCTGTGGCTGATCCTGGCGGCCGTGGTCTGCGTCTATATCGTGCTCGGCGTGCTGTACGAGAGTTATATCCATCCGTTGACGATTCTGTCGACGCTGCCGTCGGCCGGTGTCGGCGCCCTGCTGGCCCTGATTATCAGCGGCAATGACCTCGGCGTGATCGGCATCATCGGCATCATTTTGCTGATCGGGATCGTCAAAAAGAATGCGATCATGATGATCGACTTTGCCATCGATGCCGAGCGCAACGAGCACAAGAGTCCGCGCGAAGCGATTCATCAGGCCGCCATGCTGCGCTTCCGGCCGATTCTGATGACCACGCTGGCGGCGCTGTTTGCCGCCGTACCGCTGATGCTCGGCTGGGGCGATGGCGCCGAGCTGCGCCATCCTTTGGGCCTGGCCATTTTCGGCGGCTTGATCGTCAGCCAGATGCTGACCTTGTTTACGACGCCGGTCATCTACCTCGGCTTCGACCGCCTGGCGCAGCGCGTGCGCGAATATCGGGCGCGCCATCACGCCGCCGATAATCCTGTACTGCCGACCCCGGGAGACGCGCCGTGAATCTGTCGCATCCCTTCGTCAAACGGCCGGTAGCGACGGTCCTGCTGACGCTAGGCATTGCGCTGGCGGGCATCGGCGCGTTTTTCGTGCTGCCCGTCTCGCCGCTGCCGCAAGTCGATTTTCCGGTGATCTCGGTCAGTGCCTCGCTGGCCGGTGCCAGTCCCGAAACCATGGCTTCCAGCGTGACCACGCCGCTCGAGCGGCGCCTGGGCGTGATCGCCGGCGTCAACGAAATGACGTCCTCGAGCAGCAGCGGCTCGGCCCGTATCAATCTGCAATTTGACCTGACGCGCCAGATCGACGCCGCCGCCCGCGAAGTGCAGGCGGCGATCAATGCCTCGCGCGTCGACATGCCGGCCTCCCTGACCAGCAATCCGACCTATCGCAAGGCCAATCCGGCCTCGGCGCCGATCATGATTCTGGCCCTGACCTCGAAAACCCGTTCGCCGGGCCAGATCTACGACGCGGTGTCGAATGTGGTGCAGCAAAAGCTGGCGCAAGTGTCCGGTATCGGCGACGTCGAAATCGGCGGCGGCTCGCTGCCGGCGGTGCGCGTGGAACTGCTGCCGTACGCCGTCAACAAATACGGCCTGAGCATGGAGGACGTGCGGGCCGCGATCCAGGCCAGCGCCGCCAATCGGCCAAAAGGCGTGATCGAAGGCGATGCCCGCCGCCTGCAGGTTTATTCCGGCGTCGGTTCCGGCGCGGCCGGACGAACCGCCGACTATTATCGCGACCTGGTCGTGGCCTGGCGCACGGGCGCGCCGATTCGCCTCAAGGACGTGGCCGAAGTGATCGACAGCGTCCAGGATGTCAACACGCTGGGCCTGTTCAACGGCCAGCCGGCGGTGGTGGTGCTGCTCACGCGCCAGCCCTCGGCCAATGTCATCGAAACGGTCGACGGCATTCGCGCCCTGCTGCCCGAACTGCAGGCGCAATTGCCGGCCGATATCAAGCTCGATGTCGCCTCCGACAGTACCAATTCGATTCGCTCTTCCTTGCGTGAAATCGAAGGCACACTGGTGATCTCGGTCTTGCTGGTGGTGCTGGTGGTCAGTATCTTTTTGCGCAATGCGCGCGCCACCATCATTCCGGCGGTGGCCACCATCGTTTCGCTGCTGGGCACGTTCGGCGTCATGTATTTCCTCGGCTTTTCGCTCAACAACCTCAGCCTGATGGCGCTGACGGTGGCCACCGGTTTCGTGGTCGACGATGCCATCGTGGTACTCGAAAACACGACGCGCCATATCGAGGCCGGCATGGGACGCATGGAAGCGGCGCTGCTCGGCGCGCGCGAAGTCGGCTTTACGGTCCTCTCGATCAGCCTGTCGCTGGTGGCGGTCTTCATTCCGCTCCTGTTCATGGGCGGCCAGGTCGGACGCCTGTTCCGCGAATTTGCCGTCACGCTGTCGGCGGCGGTCTTGATTTCGCTGCTCATTTCGCTGACGACGACGCCGATGATGTGCGCCTGGATGTTGCGTTCGCAGGCGCCGGAGAAAAAGCCGGGCCCGATCGCGCGCTGGTTCGAGCGCGGTTTCGACCGCATCCACCGCATCTACGAACGCAGCCTCGACTGGGCGCTCGGCAGCGCCCGCCTCGTCATGTTCAGCCTGGCGGCCGTGGTTGCGCTCAATATCTATCTGTTCGTGGCGGTGCCCAAGGGCTTTTTCCCGCAACAGGATACCGGCCAGATTTCGGGCGGCTTGCGCGCCGACCAGAGCATTTCCTTCCAGGCCATGCAGGGCAAGTTGAAGCAGCTGGTCGATGTCATCCGCTCCGATCCGGCGGTGGCGACCGTGGTCGGCTTTACCGGCGGCAGCCGGGCCGGCGGCGGTTTCGTCTTCGTCAATCTGAAACCGGCCAACCAGCGCACCGACGCCGGCCAGGCCGTGATCACGCGCTTGCGGCCGAAACTGGCGCAAGTGACCGGCGTCAGCCTGTTCTTGAATCCCGTGCAAGACTTGCGCATGGGCGGACGCTCTTCCAATTCGACCTATCAGTACACGCTGAAAAGCGATAATATGGCCGACCTCAAGACCTGGGCCGCCAAGCTGGCCGAGGCGATGAAAGCCCAGCCGGCGCTGACCGACGTCGATACCGACCAGGCCGATAACGGGGTCGAGACCTTTGTCACGGTCGATCGCGACAGCGCGCGCCGTCTGGGCCTGACGGCTCTCAATGTCGACAATGCCCTGTACGATGCGTTCGGCCAGCGTCAGGTGGCCACCGTGTATTCCGAACTGAACCAGTATCATGTGGTGATGGAAGTGGCGCGGCGCTTCGCGCGCGGGCCGCAGGCGCTGCAAGACGTGTATGTGCCGGCCAGCAGCACGGTGACCGACATCACGACCGTCCTCAACAGCACCACGAGCACGACCACCACGACCAGCAGCACCAGCACCCTGGTTTCCAATCCGGCCCTGCGCGATCCGTCGACCGGCACGACAATTAGTACCACCACCACGCGCATGGTGCCGCTGTCGGCATTTGCCCACTTTGCCGACAATGCGACGCCGACTTCGGTCAACCATCAGGACGGCGAGCTGGCGACCACGGTTTCCTTCAACCTGGCCGAAGGCCACAATCTGTCCGAGGGCCAGGCCGCGGTGCGCCAGGCCGAAGCCGATATCGGCATGCCGACCAATGTGCGCGGCAGTTTTCAAGGCACGGCGGCCAGCGCGCAAGACTCGCAGCGCCAGCAACCGCTGTTGATCCTGGCGGCGCTGGTGGTCATTTATATCGTGCTCGGCATTTTGTATGAAAGCCTGATCCATCCGGTGACGGTCTTGTCGACCCTGCCCTCGGCCGGCGTCGGCGCGGTGCTGGCGCTGATGATGTTCAAGATGGATATGTCGGTGATCGCCCTGATCGGCGTGTTCCTGTTGATCGGTATCGTCAAGAAAAATGCGATCCTGATCATCGACTTCGCGCTCGAGGCGCAGCGTTCGCGCGGCCTGTCGGCTACCGAGGCGGTGCGTGAAGCGTGCCTGCTGCGCTTCCGTCCGATCCTGATGACGACCATGGCGGCCATTCTCGGCGCCCTGCCGCTGGCGATCGGCTTTGGCGACGGTGCCGAGTTGCGCCGTCCTCTCGGGGTGGCCATTATCGGCGGCCTGATCGTCAGCCAGGTGCTGACGCTGCTGACGACGCCGGTCGTGTATATTCTGCTCGACAAATTGCGCCGGCGAGGTTCTGCCGAGGGCCATTTGAGTCGCCACATCGATGTCGCGCCCCGTACTGAGCCCGATGCCGGTCCGACGGTGCCGTGAATGTTTTGACGAGAACTTTTAATCTTGCCTTTTTTACTTTGAGTTGCCCATGAGCCTGCCATCGTCTTTGCCATCGTCCTTGCCATCATCGTTGCGCCGCCGCGCCATGGCGATGGCCGTCTTCAGTCTGCTCGGCGGTTGCGCGGTCGGCCCCACTTATCATCGGCCCGATGCCGCCCCGGCCGTCGATTACAAGGAGGCGCGCGGCTGGGTTCCGGCGGCGCCGGCCGATACCCTCGAGCGCGGTCCGTGGTGGACCTTGTTCGGCGATCCGATCCTGAACGAACTGGTGGCCAGTGTGCAGGTATCGAACCAGAACGTGATCGCCTCAGCCGCCGCCTATGCGCAGGCGCGGGCGCTGGTGGCGCAGGACCGGGCGGCGATGTTCCCGTCGGTGACGCTCGATGGCGGCGGCACGCGCGCGGCAACCAAAAGCAGCGGCACCAGCAATACCTACACGGCCAGCCTGGGCGCGACCTGGGAACCCGATGTCTGGGGCCGCCTGGGCCGCACCACCGACAACGCCAGCCTGACCGCTCAGGCCACGGCCGGCGACCTGGCGGCGGCAACCCTGTCGGCGCAAGGCGAACTGGCAACCGACTATATCGCGCTGCGCCAGACCGATGCCCAGAAAACCATGCTGGAAGAGACGATCAAAGGCTATCAGCGTTCGCTGGCCATCACGCAAGCGCGTTACCAGGCCGGCCTGGTGGCGAAAACCGACGTCCTGACGGCGCAAACGCTGCTGACCACGGCCAATTCCGACGCCCTGACGCTGGACCGCTCGCGCGCGCAATACGAACATGCGATTGCGGTCCTGGTCGGCAAGGCGCCGTCGGAGTTTTCCCTGCCGCCGGCGCCGTGGACGGCGGTCGTGCCCGAAGTGCCGGTCGGCGTGCCGTCGGTGCTGTTGCAGCGCCGTCCCGATATCGCCGCCGCCGAGCGCCGCATGGCGGCCGCCAACGAAGCGATCGGCATCGCCCAGGCCGGCTACTATCCGTCTCTGAGTCTGAGCGGCGCATATGGCGGCAGTTCCAGCGTGCTCGGCGACCTGTTCAAGGCTTCCAGCAATGTCTGGTCGCTCGGCCTGAGCGCGACGCAAACGCTGTTCGACGCCGGCGCCACACGGGCCAAGGTGGCCAGCGCCCAGGCGGCCTACGATCAGACGGTGGCCTCCTACCGGCAAACCGTGCTGACGGCCTTCCAGGCGGTCGAGGACGATTTGACGGCCACCCGCATTCTCGAAAAACAGCAGGAGTTGCAGCGCCAGGCGACCGATTCGGCCAATCAGGCCGAAGCGCAGCTCTTGAACCGCTATCGCGCCGGCCAGGTGGTCTACTCCGACGTGGTGACGGCCCAGGTCACGGCCTTGACGGCGCGCCGCGCGCTGGTGCAGGTACAAGCCGATCGGCAGACGGCGGCAGTGGCGCTGATTCAGGCGCTGGGCGGCGGTTGGCGCGGTCTGCAGCAATAAAGGCCGGCGCTGGGGACGATTGCGGGCCGGTGTGACCTCAAGCTCAGTGCGTGCGCAATAGCCTGAGCGGTTCGGCCCGGGGCAGCATGCGATAGCCGCGCCCGCCCGCGCCGGGCAGCGGCTCGGCGCGATCGGCCAGCCGGATCGGAATCGAGACGACCACCGCCAGGCCGCCCGCGGCCTGATTCTTGATCGAACAGCTGCCGCCCAGGGCGCTGATGCGTTCCTGGATGCCGCACAGGCCAAAGCCGCTTTGCGCCTTGCTGCCATCGACCGGCAAGCCGATGCCGTCATCGACGATTTCGACGAACAGGCGATTGTCGACGCGGCGCATGGTGATGCTGGCCTGGCGCGCTTTTGCATGGCGCCAGATATTGGTGAGCGACTCCTGGATGATGCGAAACAGCGCCGTCGCGCATTTGTCGCTCATCGCAAATTCCGGATGGTCGATCTTCAAATGGCACGGTATGCCGGTGCGCCGTTCGAATTGTTTGACCTGCCATTCGGTGGCCGCATGCAGTCCCAGGTTGAGCACGGCGGGGCGCAAATCGTTCATGATCGCGCGCACCGACTTGAGGATGGTGTCGATCTGGCTCAGCATGCCGTCGCACCACGGCTTGACGACCTCGGGCATGTTGCGCTGGCCGGCCATCAGCGAGACATCGATGCGCAGCCCCATCAGGTTTTGCCCCAGTTCGTCGTGCAGGTCGCGGGCAATGCGCTTGCGCGCCTCCTCGCGCGCCGCCTCCTGATGCTCCATCAGCTTGCGCAACTGGGCCCGCGACTGCAGCAAGGCCTGCTCGGCCTGCCTGCGCTCGGTGATGTCCTGAATCGTGCCGCGCAACCCCACTACCTTGCCGGCGCCGTTGGCGACCGCTTCGCAGCGCGTATGGATCCACATGGGCCGGCCGCTGCCGTGCCGGGCCGGCAGTTCGAGGTCGTAACCGACGCCGGTTGCCAGCGCCGTCTGCAGCGCGGCATTGAGTATCTGCCAGGTCTGGCGCGAATACAGCGTGCCGCATTGCTGTGCGAAGGGCGGCAGGATACGGCAGCCGAAGACGGCGCATAATTCCTGGGAGCTCGTATGGCTGTCGTTGACGACATCCCAGGACCAGCTGCCGACATGCGCGATCCGCTGGGCATTGGTCAATTCGGCCTCGCGCTCTTGCAGCGCGCGGTGTGCCTGCTGCAAGGCGGCGGCGCGTTCGTGCAAGAGTTGCGCGGCCTTGCCGAGCGCCATGCCGACTTCGGCCGCTTCGCGAAAGTGGACTTTGGCCGGCTTCAGATGCGTGCCCAGGCCCAGCGCGAAGGCGGCGTCGCTGAGCGCGCGCACCGAGCGCGCGATCCGTTCGCCCATGAACCATGCCAGGCTGGTACTGAGGGCAAACAGCACGATGGCGCACAGCGCCAGCAGCGCGACCGTATGCGTCAATTGCGCCTCCAGCAATTGACGCGGAATGCCGATGACGACGCTCCAGTTGGAGCTCGGCGAGCGGCTAAACATATTGAGCACGGGCTGGCCGTCGCTGGCCCGCGATTCGAGCGTGCCTTCGGCCTTGCGCGGCGCTTGCTGGACCAGCAGCAAGGCGCCATGCTGGCCGGCGAAACGGCGCGGGTCGCGCGTGCGGGCGGCGATCGTGCCGTTGCGGTCGAGTATGGCGGCGCTCCACTCGGACGGTAGATTCTGGCTGAGCAGGATGCGATGAAAATATTCGGGCGCGATCACGATGCCGAGGTCGTAGATGACTTTGTCGCCGAACAGCACCGGGACGTCGATGCTGACCATCGGGCGCTGCGTCGCGCTGGCGATATAGACATCGGAGATGTGCGTTTGCGCCGTCGTAAAGACATAATCGAGCTGGGCCAGATTGCGCTGCAAGGGCAAATTCGCGCCAAACGGCAGCGATGTATTGACGAGGTGGCGGCCGCTTTTATCGGCCAGCACCACATAGCCGTCGATGCCGATTTTTTGCAGTGTTTGCCGGGCCTGGCGATGAAAGGCGGCAAAGTCGCGCGTGGCCAGATAGCCCGAGGTCGACAGCGTTTGGGCCGCCCTTTGCGCTTCGAGCAGGCGGCTGTCGACGGTCTGCACCAGCGCGCGCGCGGTTTGCAGCGTCGCTTTTTGCAATTGCGCGCGCCCGTCCTGATAGGCATGCAGCACCAGCATGGCGGCGCCGACGATGCCCGGCAACAGACAGGCCAGCACCAGTACCAGCAAGAGCGAGCGGATCGAGTAGGCCGGCGCCACACCGGTGACGAATGGCTCTTCCTTCCCGTGCAATGCAGGTGGCGAAAGAATTTTGTCTCTCCAGGAATTGTTATGTATTAACAAATAGCCGCAAAGCGGTGCAGTATTGTGGATACATGAAACGATCGGCCGGGGCCTGACATGCTGCACCGCACCTTGCTTTCAATACTACAGACAAAAAGATGGCAGAAACCAAATCGTGGGGATGTGCAATTTGACACCTGTCAAAGAACTCGGGAACGGCGCGCTTCCCGCATGCCGCCCCGCAGTGACGGCCAGGCCGCCGCCTGGCTGGCCAGATCCGCACGCCCCTGCCGCGTCTCTTTTCCACGCATCCAAACATGATATAAACAATTACTGATCATGTTGATCAAATACTTTAACTATTGCTGATCAGGTCAAGTCTTTACAATCTCATGCTATCCGATGCGCAGTTTCAGAGAATGCCATGGCGGCGGTAGCGTCTCCGTGGCAGCGTTTCGTACGAGAGCAAAAAAGGTTGGTGATGTATAGCAATAAGCATGTTCAGTATGTCATTTATAGCGGAGAGTCTAAACTTGCCTTGCTGCGTGCCGATCCGCGACGATATCTGGTGCGTGCAATTCTCGCCGGGATGTATTTGTCCATCGTCGGTTTTGCCTACTGGTCGCTGTTAAACGACTTACAGGCCAGTGTGTTTGGCAAAGTCGTCGCGTCGGCTTTTTTCGGCGTCGGCCCCATCATGATTGTGCTGACAGAGACCGAATTATTCTCCAGTAACAGCCTGTACTTGACGATCTCCTCGGCCCGTGGAAAAACAGGATGGCGGCAGACCGTGTTTTTGTGGCTGACCTGTTTTGTCGGCAATTTCATCGGCGCGCTTGTCGTCTCCGGATTGCTGTGGGCAAGCGGTATTCTCAGCAGTCTGCCGCCAGGCCATGCGCTGTTCGTCGGCGCCGTGCATAAGGTCCATCAACCGGCTTTTATCATATTTAGCAAGGGGATTCTTGCTAACTGGCTGTTGTGCCTCGGTGTCCGGATCGCGATCAGTTGCAAAGAAGAGATCGTAAAAATCGCTGTCCTGATCATGGCGGCCTTTATGTTTCTCTACTTTGGCGGCGAACACTCGATTGCCAACCTCGGCACTTTTAGCCAGGTACTCTTTGCCGGCAATACCGTTACTGTCGGTGAGGCGGCATTCAACCTGTTATTTGCTACATTAGGCAATATTGTCGGCGGCGCGGTATTTTTGGCGATTCCCTTTGCCTATATCAATCCGCAAAAGGAAAGCGAACTCTCATTCGCCTATGCGCACGAAAAAAAGCACATGCAACGGCCGCAGTGAGGACGCGTTGCCTGAGTAGCGTGGCTTTTGAATCGGCGACGGTGCTGTAAGCGCGCGTTGCTGAACGTCGGATCGCCTCTGTGGCGAGCGGCCCGGCCGCCTGATACCTCAACAAATCCGTTCGTTACCTCCTGACCGGCGTCGTCGACTCAGCTGCTCAAGCTGAAATCCGGCAATTCATTCCCCTGTTTTTGCTGCCTGTCGCACAAACGCCCGGGGTCGGGGGCGCTCTGCTATGCTGCGTCAGCTTGCCCTATCCACTCAACAATCAAGGACTGCGATGTCGAAATCTCTCTGGAAAAAACGCGCCGTGATCGGCGCCCTCACCCTGGCCTTTGCGACGCTGGCCTGCGCTGCCGAGCAGCCCTGGGTTACGAAAAGTAATGACAACGCCAAACTGTTGCTGAACCTGATGGCCAAATACTCGCCCGAGAGTGCCAGCCAGCTCGGCGTGGACGGCTATGACGAACGGATTACCGATATGTCGCACGATCTGTATGACGCCAGCGTCAAGGACACCCGCACCGTCGTGGCCGAATTGCAAAAGCGCCAGAAGGCGGAAACCGATCTCAAGATTCGCCAGGACCTCGACATCCTGATCGGCGCCGCCAATGACCAGCTCACCTCTAACGCACTGCAGCGCAAGCTGATGCTGCCCTACCAGGACTTGAACCAGATGCTGTTTGGCGTGGTGCACCAGATGCTGGACCCGCGCATTCCGAAAGAACGTCAGAAGACGCTGGTCGTGCGTCTGCAGAAATATGCCGGCCTGGTCAAAGGCTACCGTCCGATCACCGAACTGGCCGTGGAGCGGACCCTGGAACGCCTGAAGGCCAACCCCAAGCTGATCGGCCCCTACAAGGCCGAGCTGATGCAGTCGCTCGACGATGGTCCGACCTTGCTGAAGGGCATGAAGGCCGAGCTCGAAAAGAGCGGCCTGGACGGCTGGCAGCCGGCCTTTGCCGCGCTGGAAAAACAGCTGACCGCATATAACGACAACTTCGTGCGCAAGCAGCTGCTGCCGCGCGCGCGCGCCGACCACCGCCTGCCGCCGGCCATTTACGCCGATAACTTGCACCAGTTCGGCGTCGATATCAGCCCGCAGGAACTGATTGCCAAGGCGCTGACCTCGTTCTCGGAAATTCGCAATCAGATGAATATCACGGCCGGCCTGATCGCCAAAGAGCGCAACTTGCCGAACGCCGATTACCGTGTCGTGATGCGCGAGCTGAAAAAGCAGCAAATTCCGCAAGATAATGTGATGCCGCTGTACCAGGAGCGCCTGAGCCAGATCGAGTCGGCCGTGCGCGCGCAAAAAATCGTCAGCCTGCCCGAGCGCAAGGCCGTGATCCGCCTCGCCTCGCCGGCCGAGAACGCGGCCCAGCCGGCGCCGCACATGAACCCGCCTCGCCTGATCGGCAACACCGGCGAGTACGGCGAGTTCGTGCTGACCACCGGCATGCCGCCGGACGCCAGCGGCAAGACCAAGGTCTTCGACGACTTTACGCATCAGGCCGCCAGCTGGACCCTGATCGCCCACGAAGCGCGTCCGGGCCATGAGCTGCAGTTTGCCAAGATGATCGAGGCTGGCGTTTCCACCGCGCGCGGCGTGTTCGCCTTCAATAGCGTCAATGTCGAAGGCTGGGCGCTGTACGCCGAAGCGGAAATGCAGCCGTACGAGCCGCTCGACGGGCAATTATTCGCCTTGCAGGCCCGCATGCAGCGCGCCGCCCGCGCCTTCCTCGACCCGATGGTCAACCTCGGCGAGATTAGCCCGGAAGGCGTCAAATCGTTCCTGATCGATGAAGTCGGTCTGTCCGAAGGCATGGCCACGCAGGAAATGCAGCGCTACACCTTCCGCGCCCCCGGCCAGGCGACTTCGTACTTCTACGGCTACCAGCGCCTGATGGAAATCCGCCAGGCCGCCGAAGTGGCGCTGCGCACCAGGTTCGACCGTCAGGCCTTTAACGACTTCGTGCTGTCGCAAGGCCTGGTGCCGCCGGCGGTGCTGCGTAAAGCCGTGATGGAGGAATTCGTGCCGGCGCAGGGCAAGCTAGTGTCGCAGGGGCAGCACTAAGCGATGTTGTATTGGCCCGCAGCGTTGCCAGCGCTGGCGCGTTGGCAACGCTGCGGGCAAGATTTGACCTGTTTTCAGTCGCGCTTCCACTTCTTGCGTCAGATGTCAAAGGTGATTGAAAACGGATACCGTTTAAATCGCCTTTGACAAAAGGCAGTGGGCGGGGCTATCGAGACACAGCGAGGGCCAAAGCTTAAGGCACTGTGGAATCCACAATCAGATGATTAGCGTAGCTTCGACGCCTGCACGGCGAACGCTGCCCAATGGGCGCGCGTCCACGCCAACAAAAACAGTAACCTATGAGAGCGCTAAACGGGCTTCTTCCGCTCCAAATATCCAGCCAATTCATTGTCTGTTCGCTGGCAGTATCTGGCGCGACAGCGCGCGCGTGCTCATCCGTCCCTTCCGCAGGGCACCGATCTGCGTTGGCATGCAAATGCGGTTGCGCTCTTGACCCAGACGAGCGTTCGAGCTTAGGCGCCTGGTGTCGAGAAGTTTGAACGGTAGAGTCAAATGAAAAAACCAAGCTCGTCGCTTGGTTTTTTCAATTTCTGTGGCACGCTTTTTTCACTAACCTGGCACAGTTTTCACTTTCCGAGTCACCCGACAGAGCTTAAACGTCGATATTCCCGGCCATCAGCGCATTCAACTCGATAAACGCGCGCCGCGGTTCGACATCGTCGCCCATCAGGGTCGTGAAGACTTGATCGGCGGCGATGGCGTCGTCGATCTGCACTTTCAGCAAACGCCGGGCCGACGGATCCATCGTGGTTTCCCACAACTGATCGGGGTTCATTTCGCCGAGACCCTTGTAGCGCTGTTTCGAGACGCCGCGTTCGGCTTCGTCGCGCAGCCATTGCATCGCATGGTGGAAGTCGACCACGGCCGATTCCTTGACGCGCTCGCCTTCGCCGCGGCGAATGAAGGCGCCCGGACCGATCAGGCCCTTGAAGGTGGCGGCCGCCGCTTCGAGCACGCGGTAGTCGGCGCTGTGGACGAACTGGGCGTCGATGGCGCTGACCTTGACGTTACCGTGCAACATGCGCTCGATGCGCAGCGAGTGTTTTTCCGACATTTCGTCGGAGCGCACCACGACTGCCACCGCCGGATTGTTGATGGTCTCGGTCATGGCCTTGGCCGTCGCTTGCGCTTCTTCCAGGGTGTCCAGGTGCAGCGTGACGCCGGTCATGATGGCGGTCAGCGCGGCGCGGTCGATCAGGCGCGTCAGGCGCATCATGATGGCATTCGACAGATTGAACTGGCGCACCAGCTCGGCCAGGGCCTCGCCGGAAATCGGCGCCGCGCCTTCGCTCGGGGTCAGCACCGCATTGTTCAGGGCCACCGTCATCATGTAGCTGGCCTCTTCGACGTCGTCCTTGAGGTAGCGCTCGTCGCGGCCGGCCTTGACCTTGTAGAGCGGCGGTTGCGCGATATAGATGTGGCCGCGCTCGACCAGCGCCGGCATCTGGCGGTAGAACAGCGTCAGCAGCAGAGTGCGGATGTGGGCGCCGTCGACGTCGGCATCGGTCATGATGATGATGCGGTGATAGCGCAATTTCTCGACATTGAATTCGTCGGCGCCGATCGAGGTGCCCAGCGTGGCGATCAGGGTCGTGATCTGTTCGGAGGCCAGCATTTTTTCAAAGCGCGCCTTTTCGACGTTCAAGACCTTGCCGCGCAACGGCAAAATGGCCTGGAACTTGCGGTCGCGGCCCTGCTTGGCCGAGCCGCCCGCCGAGTCCCCTTCGACGATGTACAGTTCGCACAGCGCCGGGTCTTTTTCCTGGCAGTCGGCCAGCTTGGACGACAGGCCCAGGCCGTCCATGATGCCTTTGCGGCGCGTCAGGTCGCGCGCCTTGCGCGCCGCTTCGCGCGCACGCGCCGCCTCGACGATCTTGCCGCAAATGATTTTGGCGTCGTTCGGCTTTTCTTGCAGGTAGTCGGCCAGCGTCTTGGCGACGATTTCCTCGACCGGGCCGCGCACTTCGGACGATACCAGCTTGTCCTTGGTCTGCGAGCTGAACTTCGGTTCGGGTACCTTGACCGACAGCACGCAGGTCAAGCCTTCGCGCATGTCGTCGCCGGTCACTTCGACCTTGGCCTTCTTGGCGAACTCGTGCTCTTCGATATATTTGTTGATGACCCGCGTCATGGCCGCGCGCAGGCCGGTCAGATGGGTGCCGCCGTCGCGCTGCGGGATGTTGTTGGTAAAGCACAGCACCTGCTCGTTATACGCATCGTTCCACTGCATCGAGACGTCGACCGTGATGTTGGTGTTCTGGTCCGACAGGCGTTCGCCGGTGGCCTGGAAAATCGTCGGATGCAGCACGGCCTTGGCCTTGTTGATGTATTCGACGAAGCCGCGCGTGCCGCCTTCGAAGGCGAACATTTCTTCCTTGCCGGTGCGCTGGTCGGTCAGGCGGATCTTGACGCCGTTGTTCAGGAAGGACAGTTCGCGGATGCGCTTGGCCAGGATTTCATAATGAAATTCGACATGCGAGAAAATTTCTTCGTCGGCCCAGAAGTGCACCGTGGTGCCGCGCTTGTCGGTTTCGCCGATGACGGGAATCGGCGAGCATTCGGCGCCATCGATGGTTTCGATCACGCGGTTTTGCGGCACGCCGCGCACAAATTCCATGTAATGGACTTTGCCGTCGCGGCGGATGGTCAGTTTCAGCAGTTTCGACAGACCGTTGACGCACGATACGCCCACGCCATGCAGGCCGCCGGAGACCTTGTACGAGTTCTGGTCGAACTTGCCGCCGGCATGCAGTTCGGTCATCACGATTTCGGCCGCGCTGCGTTTCGGTTCGTGCTTGTCGTCGAACTTGATCCCGGTCGGCACGCCGCGGCCGTTATCGGTGATCGAGATCGAATTGTCGGAGTGGATCGTCACGTTGATGTCGGTACAGTGACCGGCCAGCGATTCGTCGATCGAGTTGTCGAGCACCTCGAACACCAGATGATGCAAGCCGGTGCCGTCGGAAGTATCACCGATATACATGCCCGGCCGCTTGCGCACGGCCTCCAGGCCTTCCAGGATTTGGATCGATGCGGCGCCGTATTCGTCGGCTTTGACAGCTACCGGCAGGGCTGGGGTGAGATTCTCGGACATGGCTTTCTTCTTTCTGGCTAACTAGTACAACATTCATTGCGGAGTGGGCCGGGCGCCTGTATGGCGGTCCGGTCCGGCTCCCAAAGTTTTTTGACGAGTGACGATATGAGAGTGATGCGCTACATGTTAGATTCGCATCGGCATGACGACATATTTGAAGTCGGGGTTATCGGGGATCGAGATCAGCGCCGACGAATTCGAGTCGCCGAGCGCGATATTGATTTGGTCGCATTTCAGGTTGTTCAAGACATCGAGCAGATAGGTGACGTTAAAGCCGATATCGACGCTGTCGCCGCCGTAATCGATTTCGAGTTCTTCGACCGCTTCTTCCTGATCGGCGTTGGTCGAGCTGATCTTCATGCTGCCCGGTGTGATGATGCAGCGCACGCCCTTGAACTTATCGCTGGTCATGATGGCGGCGCGCTGCAGCGAGCGCAGCAAGCCATCGCGGCTGAGCGTGAAATTGTTTTTGTAGCCCTTCGGGATGACGCGGTTAAAGTCGGGGAATTTGCCCTCGACGAGCTTGGAAATCAATTCGATATCGCCGAGCACGAGCTTGACCTGGTTGTTGGCGATGTCGAGCTGCACCGGTTCGTCGGTCTCTTCCAGCAGGCGCTGCAATTCGAGAATCGTCTTGCGCGGGATGATCACTTCCTGGCGCGCAAAGGTCTGCTCGGTGGCGACCTGGCAAAACGCCAGGCGATGGCCGTCGGTGGCCACGGCGATCACGTGATTGCCGTCCAGGACCAGCAGCAGGCCGTTCAGGTAATAGCGGATGTCTTGCTGCGCCATCGAGAAATGCACCATATTGAACAGGTGCTTGAGCGTTTTTTGCGGCAGCGTCACCGAGGCGTTGTAATGCTCGGCCTGGGCCACGGTCGGAAATTCCTCGGCCGCCAGGGTTTGCAGCGCAAAGCGCGATTTGCCGCTCTGGACCGTGAGCCGCTTGTTGACCAGCGTGACCGACACATCACCGGACTCCGGCAGCGCGCGCAAGATGTCGAGCAGCTTGCGCGCGGCCACGGTGGTGGCGGTGACGTCGCTGCTGCCGCCGATATTGGCGCGGGTCGTGATCTGCACTTCGATGTCGGTCGACAGAAAAGACACCATATCGCCATCTTTGCTGATGAGAATATTGGCCAGAATCGGCAATGTGTGCCGACGCTCGACAATACCACTCACGATCTGCAAGGGGCGCAGAAGGGTATCTCGGGAGGTCTTGATTATCTGCATATTTGTCCTCGATAGTTGTGCTTACAGTGTGATGCGATGAATTTCCTGCGGCGCCGGCCCGGCCCCTCTCGTGGCCCGGCCGTTGCGTACAACGTGTGGTGCAACCATGGGCGGCATGGCACCGTTATCCTTTTAAGGTCTGTTCCAGTACATGCAGCTCGTGATTGCATTCCGGGCTCTTGCTGCGGTCGTTGGCGATCTTGCGCACCGCATGCAAGACCGTGGTGTGATCGCGCCCGCCGAACAGCTCGCCGATTTCCGGCAAACTTTTCTGCGTCAGTTCCTTGGCCAGGTACATCGCAATCTGGCGCGGCCGCGCGATATTGGCGGGGCGGCGCTTCGAATACATGTCGGCGACCTTGATGTTGAAAAAATCGGCCACCGTCTTCTGGATGTTTTCGACCGAAATCTGCCGGTTCTGCACCGACAGCAAGTCCTTCAAGGCTTCCTTGACGATGTCGATCGTGATGTCTTTGTTGTGAAAGCGCGAATACGCCAGGATCTTGCGCAGCGCGCCTTCGAGCTCGCGCACGTTCGAGCGCAGATGCTTGGCCACGAAAAAGGCGACGTCGTCGGAAAACGTCACCCCTTCCTGCTTGGCCTTCTTGAGCAGGATGGCGACCCGCATCTCGAGCTCGGGCGGCTCGATCGCCACCGTCAGGCCGGAATCGAAACGCGAGATGAGGCGGTCGTCCATGCCCGTGATTTCTTTGGGATAGGTATCGCTGGTGATGATGATCTGCTTTTTTGCCGCGATCAGCGCCTCGAACGCATAAAAGAATTCTTCCTGCGTGCGGCTTTTACCGCCGAAAAACTGGATATCATCGATCAGCAGCATGTCGAGCGAATGATAATAGTGCTTGAAGTCGTCGAAACCCTTGCGCTGGTAAGCGGTGACGACGTCGCGTACGTATTGCTCGGCGTGGATGTAGCGGATCTTGGCGTTGGGCTGGTCTTGCAAGACCTGGTTGCCGATCGCGTGGATCAAGTGCGTCTTGCCGAGGCCGACGCCGCCGTAGAAAAACAGCGGGTTGTAGGACACGCCCGGGTTGTTGGCGACCTGGATCGCCGCCGCCCGCGCCAGCTGATTGGCCTTGCCGGTCACGAAGCTGTCGAAGGTCAGGTCGGTATTGATGCGGCTTTGCTCGCGCCGCGGCGAATTTCCGATATTAAATTCGGGAATGTTGGGGATGTCGATCGGCGTGTCGCCGCTGCCGGCGCTGCCGTTGAGGTCGTTCATGGCCGCATCGAGCTGCATCGAGCCGGGCACCGTCGACAAGCCGTTCGGCTTTTTTGCCGTGTTTTGGCGCGGGTCGAGCACGAACTGGACGTCGATCTGTTCGTTATAAAATTGCGCCGCCAGCGCCGTGATGCGGCTCGCAAACTGGGTCTTGACCCAATCGAGCTTGAAACGGTTCGGCGCGGCGATGCGCAGCGTGCCGTCCTCGTAGTCGAGGGGGGCAAGCGGTTTGATCCACGCGCTGTATTGCTGCGGAGTCAGCTCCAGTTCCAGTTGGGCGGAACAGGTCTGCCAGAATTTTTCCATGTATCTCTTATGTAATGTCTTGCGGCATTGAAGACGTTCTATGCCATCTGCTATTTTACCCTTACCGGGCAAAGTTATCCACAGCCTTGACGCGTTCCGGCTATGATTTCATTGCAACAACATTTCGGCATAATGCCATTTATATTGACAAGCGCATGTGAAATGTTGTTTAATTGCGGGTTCCGCGCCCGTTGTTTTTGCCGTTTGCCTGAAATTGCCTGGCATGCTACGAGATCGCCGTGCGTAGCGAGTGAGAAGTTGTGTAAGCGATAACGACTGGCGGGTGACCGCACTGTCAGGCTTTACGGCTGAACCGATTTATTTTTGCAAATTAGCGAGTCCAACATGAAACGTACTTACCAACCTTCCGTCGTACGCCGTAAGCGTACCCACGGCTTCCGTGCACGTATGGCAACCCGTGGCGGCCGCGCTGTGCTTAACGCACGTCGTGCCAAAGGTCGTAAACGCCTGGCGGTTTAAGCCTTGCGGCGCGGCATTTTTTGGCTGCGCAGACATCGCTCCATCGTGCAATGACAGAATTTGTGCAAAGTCCGGCGCTTAGCCGGGGGCCTGGTGGGCCGGATGGTCCACAGGATTTTGCACGTGTCAGGCGCATCGTTAAAACGGATGAATTTTCATCCGTTTTTCGTTTGCGCCCCGTCCAGCGCAGCGCCCACTTCGTGCTCTATACCAGAGACAACCAACTGCCCCACGCGCGGCTGGGGGTGGTTGCGGCCAAGCGCTTTGCGCCGCGCGCGGTGACCCGCAATACCATCAAGCGCGTGACGCGCGAATTGTTTCGCGTCTCGCGCCTGCCGGCCATCGATTGCATCGTGCGCCTGTCCAGGCCGGTCAACAGCAAGTCCGGACCGGCCACTGCGACTTCATTGAAGACGGCTTTGCGGCTCGAGCTGCAGCGCCTGTTTGCGCCCTTGATCGCCGGCGCAAAATGATGACGCCGACGACAACGCCGGTGAAAAAAGCACCGGTGAAAACATGGCGGCAAGCGCCGCTCCAGCGCGTGCTGCGTTTGTTGCTGCGAGGCTATCAACTGGGCATCAGCCCATGGCTGGGGCCGCGCTGCCGTTTCTATCCGAGCTGTTCCGACTATGCGCTGGAAGCGATCGATTGTCACGGCGCGGCAAAAGGGACTCTGCTGGCCGTCAAACGCCTGTTAAAATGCCACCCGTGGCATGCGGGCGGCGTCGATCCGGTGCCGCCGAAAAAAGGTCAATCCTCAACAACAACTACTTGCACCTGCAAGCATTTCTGATAGATACACCAATGGATATCAAACGTACCATCTTGTGGGTCGTGTTTTGTTTGTCGCTGGGCATATTATGGGACCGCTGGATGGTTTCGAATGGCCATGCCTCGATTTTTTCGGGCGCGTCGGTGGCCACCGCCAAGCTCGACAACAACGCATCGGCCAAATCGTCGCTGCCATCGTCGACCGCGGGCACCGGCATCGTGCCGGGGGCGGCCAACGCTGCCGCGCCGCTGGCTGCCGGCGCCTCGGCTGAGCGCATCACGATCACGACCGACTTGTTCAAGGCCGACATCGATACCCGTGGCGGCGATTTGAAGCGTCTGGAATTGTTGAAGTTCAAAGACGCCATCGACCATAACAAGAATGAAGTCTTGTTCGATGTCGGCGGCGAGCGCACCTATGTGGCCCAGACCGGCCTGATCGGCGCCAGCGGCGCGGCCGCACTGCCGAATCACACGGTGTTGTTTACGGCCGTGCCGGGTCCGCGCGCGCTCGACGGCGGCAATCTGGTGCAATTGGTGTTGCAAGCCGAACAGGGCGGCGTGCGCCTGACCAAAACCTATACCTTCCGTCGCGGCGACTATGTCATCGACGTCAAGCATCAGGTAACGAATCTGTCCGCAGCACCGGTCACACCTTCGCTGTATCTGCAGTTGTTGCATGACGGTAGCAAGCCTGCCACCGATTCGATGTTCAACAGCAGCTATACCGGCCCGACCTTGTATACGGCCGAAGAAAAATTCCAGAAGCTCGATTTCGCCAAGATCGAAAAGCATAAGGAAGAACACGCGACGAAGGCCGACAATGGCTGGATTTCCATCGTGCAACATTTCTTTGTCTCTGCATTCATTCCGCAAGACAAGGCACCGCGCGAAATCTTCACCAAGAAAATCGATACCAATCTGTATGCGATCGGCACCATCTTGCCGCTCGGTCAAATTGCGCCGGGCGCCCAGGTGTCGATGGATGCGCGCCTGTATTCCGGTCCGCAGCAATCGCAATTCCTCGATCAGGCCGCCCCTGGCCTCGATCTGGTCAAAGATTACGGCTGGTTGACGATTGTCGCCAAGCCGATGTTCTGGGTCATGGATCAAATCCATAAAATCCTCGGCAACTGGGGCTGGACCATCATCACCTTCACGATCCTGATCAAGCTGCTGTTCTTCCCGCTGTCGGCTGCCGGCTATCGCTCGATGGCCAAGATGAAACTGGTCACGCCGAAGATCACGGCGCTGCGCGAACGCCTGAAAGACGATCCGCCGAAGATGAATGCGGCCATGATGGAGCTGTACAAGAAGGAAAAAATCAACCCGGTCGGCGGCTGCCTGCCGGTGGTGGTGCAGATGCCGGTCTTTATTGCGCTGTACTGGGTCTTGCAGGCTTCGGTTGAAATCCGCGGCGCGCCATGGATCGGCTGGATTCACGATCTGTCGGCGCCCGATCCGTGGTTCATCTTGCCGGTGCTGTATGCGATTTCGATGTATATCACGACCCGCCTGAGCCCGGCCCCGGCCGATCCGATGCAGGCGAAGATGATGTTGTTCATGCCTTTGATCTTTTCGGTGATGTTCTTCTTCTTCCCGTCCGGTCTGGTGCTGTACTGGGTCGTCAACAACATCTTGTCGATTGTCCAGCAGTGGGCGATCACCAGAAAATCGACGGCTGCCGTCCAGGCGTAAGCGCGGCCGCTGTGCAAAAAATCCCATGCTTTGGCGTGGGATTTTTTTTTGCGCGTTAAAATAGGCGCTCTGTCGACCGCGGGATTCGATTGTCGAACAAGGTTTGTCAATGAAGACCGCATGATTTCAATGAGCAAACTATGACGCCTGTTTCGCTGGTCTCACCTGGAATGCCGCCCGCATGAAAATCAACCGCAACAGCAGCACGGCTTCATATGTGCAGATTGCCAATTACCTCAGGGATGCGATCCGCCTCGGCCGCTATGCGCCGGGGGCCCGCCTGCCGGCCGAAAGCGCGCTGGTGGCACAGTCGGCCTGCAGCCGCATCACGGTGCGTCAGGGTTTGAAGCTCCTGGAAGACGAGGGGCTGCTCGAGCGCCGTCAGGGGATCGGCACCTTTGTGCGAAAAGTGATTCGTCAGGAATTGTCGGCGGTCCGCACCATTACCGAAGTGATGAAGTCGAAAGGCATCACGCCGCGCGTGCGGGTGCTTGGCGTCGGCGCCGTCACGCCGCCGGCGGCGGTGGCCCGCGCCATGCAGTTGAAAGCCCAGGAGCAGCTGTTGATGATCGAACGGCTGTACCAGAACGAGCATGAAGTCATCGCCCGCCTGCAAACCTTCTTGCCGCTCAGCCTGCAAGGCCAGGTCGATGCGCTATGCCAGCAAGACATCCAGACCGACACCACTTACACGATTTTGGAGCGCAAGCTCAATATCGTCTTGAGCGGGGCCCGGCAGACAATCCGCGCCGCCCGGGCCGATGCGCGCGACGCCGCCTGTCTGGGCCTGGAGCTGGGGGCGCCGGTGCTGGTGCTCGACCGCGTCTCGCACGCCGCCGATGGCCAGGTGGTCGAGTACACGATGCTGCACTACCACTGGGAGCGCTACGAGTTTTCGATGTTTGCGCCGCGCCTCGTGCCCGATTCCGGCTGAGGCCGGGGTGGCGAGAGCGGGCCGCGCAGAGGGCCTGTTGCTGACAAATTGAGCAACATGTATTATGATGTATTATCGCTGCCTCGCTGGCCTGTTCCCCGTTCATCTTCTTGCTGGAAGGCTTCAACCATGAAAATCTGCATTTTTGGCGCCGGTGCCATCGGCGGTTATCTGGCCGTCGAACTGGCGCTGGCCCGCCATGAGGTCAGTGTCGTTGCCCGCGGCGCGCATCTCGAGGCCATTCGCAAGAACGGGCTCAAGCTGCTCATTGACGGCAGCGAAAAAACCGCCCGCGTCGAAGCCAGCGACGATCCCCGCACGCTCGGCCAGCAGGATTACGTCATCTGCGCCCTGAAAGCCCATCAGGCGTTCGAATCGGCGCCGCAGTTTGCCCCGCTGCTCGGAAAATCGACGGCCGTGGTGACGGCCATGAACGGCATTCCGTGGTGGTATTTTTACAAGGAAGGCGGGCGCTTCGACGGCCAGCATCTGGCGGCGGTCGATGCCGGCGGCCGCCAGTGGCAGGCGATCGGCCCCGAGCGCGCCATCGGTTGCGTGGTCGATCCGGCCTGCGAAGTGATTGCGCCGGGCGTGATAGAGCATCACGAATTCAAGCGCTTCACGATCGGCGAACCCGACGGCACGCTGTCCGAACGTGTGCTTGCGCTCGCCAAGGTGCTGACCGGGGCCGGCTTCGAGGCGCCGGTTCGCGAGCATATCCGCTGGAATGTCTGGCTCAAGCTGTGGGGCAATGTCTGCTTCAATCCGATCAGTGCGCTGACGCTGGCCACGCTCGACCGCATCACGACCGAGCCGCGCCTGCGCGAACTGTGCCGCACCATCATGCTCGAGACGCGCCGCGTGACGGCTGCGCTGGGCGTCGAGATCGGCGAAGAGATGATCGCGCGCCGGCTCGACGCGGCGGCCACCGTGGTCGGCCACAAGATGTCGATGCTGCAGGATCTCGAAAAACGGCGCTCGATGGAAATCGATGCGCTGGTGACGGTGGTGCAGGAGCTCGGCCGCATGACCGGCGTGCCGACCCCGACCATCGACCTGGTGCTGGCGCTGGTGCAGGAGCGGGCGCTGCAGGCCGGCTTGTACGTGCCGGCCGGGG
>JAIZVZ010000030.1 GCA_021768485.1 Oxalobacteraceae bacterium
TGGTGTCCTTGCAGCTGCTGGCGTATCACACGGCGCTGGCGCGCGGGACGGATGTTGATAAGCCGAGGAATTTGGCGAAGTCGGTGACGGTGGAGTGAATCGCCCCGGCATCCCTCGACAATTGCAAGCCGGTCGTCAGCGCCCTTAAAACAGCGTCAGAAACTGCTGCGCCGCAGCCGACAAACGCTGCCCTTTGAGCCAGATCATCGCCACCGAGGATTGCAAATCGCACCCGGTGATTTCCATCGCATGCAGCGCCGCGCCGGCTTTGAGGCCTAATGTCGAGCGCGGCACGATGGCCGCGCCCATGCCGGCCTCGACCAGAATCAGCAGCGCCGTCACATTGTCGCTCTCGCACAGCAGATCGGGCGCCAGCTTGGCCGACTGCAAGGCGTCCCACACCATGTCATGGCAATAAATGCCGCGCTGGCGATGCATCATCATCAAGGGCAGCGCCGCCAGGTCCGATAGCGCGATACTTTCCGGCTGCGGCACATCCGCCGTTTTGCGCACCACCGCCACCCACGGTTCGGTCAGCAATTCAATCATGTCGTAGCTGGCGGCGTCGACCGGCAGGCGGACGATGCCGACCTCGATGACGTGCGAGTGCAGCAATTCGAGGATGCGGTAAGTATTGCCTTCGCGCCACTGGAAACGCACATCGGGATATTGCGCATGAAATGCGCTGATGCGTTGTGGCATCAGGCTATGGCCGATGCCGGGCGGGCTGCCGATGGCCAGCGTGCCCCTGAGCCCGGCGTCGAACTCGCGGATCTCCTTGGTCGCCACGCTGACCAGGCCCAGAATCTGTTCGGCGCGCTGATACAAGGCCAGACCGGCGCCGGTCAGACGCAGGCTTTTCGTATTGCGCTCGACCAGTTGCACGCCCAATTCCTGCTCCAGCATCTTGAGTTGCAAACTCAGTGGTGGCTGCGCCATGTGCAAGCGCTTGGCGGCGCGGCTGATCTGGCCTTCGTCGGCAATCGCCATGAAATATTTCAATTGCCGAATATCCATTTGAACCTCTTGAGCAATACATTCATATTTTTACGGTATGAATGACCGATAAAATGAGTATTTTCATTATAGGTGGCGGTCCCCTACACTGGCAATATCGTTCAAGAAGGAAATAACAATGCGTAAATCAACTGCCTGGGTCATGGCGGCGGCGTGTGGTCTGGTCGTTGCCAACAATTACTACAACCAGCCCTTGCTGGTCAATTTTGCCCATACATTTCACGTCAGCGAAAAAGCGGCCGGCGCCGTCTCGGCCCTGACGCAGTTTGGCTATGCACTGGGGATGCTGGTCTTTTTACCCCTCGGCGACATGCTGGAGCGAAGAAAACTCATTACCGTGATGCTGTTGCTGGCCTGCGCGGCGCTGGTCTCGACCGCGCTGTCGCCGTCGATCGGCTGGCTGATGGTTTCCGGCTTTGCGATCGGCTTTACCAGCATCGTGCCGCAATTGCTCACGCCGTTTGCCGCGCAACTGGCCAGCCCCGAGGAACGCGGCAGCGTGGTCGGCATCGTGATGGGGGGATTGTTGACCGGCATCTTGTTGTCGAGGACGATAGCCGGCTTCGTCGGCGCCCACTGGGGATGGCAAGCAATGTACTGGATTGCCAGCGCCATCATGGTGTGCCTGGTCTTCGTCCTCGGCTACCTGCTACCAAAGGGAAAACCGGTTTATCACGGCAATTACATCGATCTGATGCGCTCCTTGCTGCAACTGATCAAAACCCAGCCGGTGCTGCGCGAAACCTCGCTGGTCGCCGCGCTGCAATTTGCCGCTTTCAGCGCGTTCTGGACCACGCTCGCCTTTCAGGTGCACAGCTTGCCCGGTGCATATGGCAGCGATGTCGCCGGCCTGTTCGGGATTGTCGGCGTGATCGGCGCCTGCGCCGCGCCCTATGCCGGCAAATTTTCAGATCGAAAAAGTCCGCGGCTGGCCGTCATGCTCAGCAGTATTGCGTTTGTACTCGCCTATACGATCTTCGGTACGGGCGGCCAGTGGCTCGGCGGCCTGATCGTCGGCGTGATGTTGCTCGACCTGGGCATGCAATCGGGTCACGTCTCCAACATGACGCGCAACTTCAGCCTGAAAAGCGATGCGATGAGCCGCTTGAATACCGTCTACATGGTCACCCGCTTTCTCGGCGGCGCGCTCGGTTCGGTCGCCGGCAATTGGGCCTGGGCGCAGTGGCGCTGGACGGGCGTGTGCAGCGTCGGCATTGTGCTGTCGCTGTGTGCGATTGGGGTACAACTATATTTCGGCCGGCGCCAGGCCGTCAGCCTACCCGCCCTTTAATGCTGATCTGTTTTGTAAAATCTGGTGCGCGCCGCCATTTTGAACTTACTTTTGAGCTCACTTATGAACTCAAACCCGCGCTTGTGGGGCCGAACAGGCCATCTGCGCCGGTAAGATCGATATGTCTTGGCGCCATGCGGAAAAAGGCGCGACTTATCCCTGGCAAACGCAAGCGGATTGCGCTAGTCATGCAGTTTCACAACAATCGTCTCGCCATCGACTGCCTTGATCGCCGCATCCGCAAAGGCCGGTTTGCCAAATAAGCGCGGGTTGCGGCTCAGGCCATAGGGCTCTTGCGGGATCATTCCGAGCAGCCGGTTCATTTTGCCGTCGCCATTCTTGTCCTGGAACGACATTACCGCATACTCGGGCGCATCCGGCACCGAAATCCGGATCTCCAGCTCATTTTGTGCCGGCGCTGGCCGTGGATAAACCTGGTGGAACACGGCCCGCTCTTCCCTGGGAAAGCCGTCCGCGCTGCTGAAGACATAGACATGAATACTGCCTGTTTCAGCGATACCCTCGATTCGCACGCGCAATTCTGCGGCGAAAGCAGGCATCGCCAAAATTAAACTTGCAGCAACAAAAATTGCTCTGAAAATATTTTTGGCAGGAGTCACGATGAAAGAAATGAAATAGACGGTAAGGAAAAACATTATCGGCGACTGCGCAACTCCTCGCAAGGACGGCGACGATCTTGCTATTTGGAGCGTCAAGCTCATTTCGGCAACTGCAAGCAGGCTGATGGCATGCCACAAGAACAGCTGGCGGACTTGAAAAATTTGCAAGCTGGACCTCCTTGCGAATATAATTGAGAATAATTCTTATTATCAATTGCAAACCCAGGAGCCGCCCCATGCCGAGCCGTATCGTCCCCTCCGCTATTCCCGTACCGCCGCTGCGCCCGCTGGCGCTGGCCATCTCGCTTGCACTCGGCAGTTGCATGGCCCATGCCGCCGATACCGTCGCCGACACGGCCGCCGGCGACGATGCGCCGGCATTACAGGCCGTTACCGTCACCGGCGTCAAGGAACCGAGCGCCTATACGGCCCGCACGAGTGCATCGGCCAGCAAGTTCGAGCTGTCGCTACGCGAGACGCCGCAAGCGGTATCGGTCATCACGCGCGCACAGATGGATGATTTCAAGCTCGACAACGTCAACAAACTGCTGGCGCAAACCACGGGCGTGACGGTGGAAGCGGTGGAAACGGACCGCACTTATTACACGGCGCGCGGCTATGACATCACGAATTTCCAGTACGACGGCGTGGGCATCCCTTTCGTCTTCGGCAATGTGATGAGCGACCTCGATACGGCCCTGTTCGAGCGCGTCGATATCGTGCGCGGCGCAAACGGCCTGATCTCCTCGACCGGCAATCCCTCGGCCACCGTCAATTTCGTGCGCAAGCGCCCGAGCGCCGAACTGGCCGCTTCGGCCGCCGTCAGCCTCGGCTCCTGGAATACGCGCCGGATCGATGCCGACATTTCGACCCCGCTCACGGCCGACGGCAAGGTGGCGGCACGCGTCGTCGTCGCCCACCAGGACGGCAATTCCTATCTTGACCGCTACTCGCGCCAGAAGGATCTCGCCTACGCCATCGTCGAAGCGAAGCTGACTGCCGACACCACCCTGGACGTCGGCCACACCTATCAGAAAAACCACGCCAAAGGCGTCATGTGGGGTGCGCTGCCGCTGTGGTACTCGGACGGCACGCAAATCGACTACCCGATCTCGGCCTCGACCGCCGCCGACTGGTCGCGCTGGGATACCCTGACAAACAGCAGCTTCGCCGAACTGACGCACCGCTTCAATGAGGACTGGAGCGTGAAAACGACGCTGACCTATAACCGTGCCACGTCCGATTCCAAGCTCTTATATGTGTATGGCACGCCCGACAAAACAAGCGGCGAGGGTCTCTACAGTTACCCGTCGCGCTACAACTCGACCAACATCCAAAGTCTGGTCGACATTGCGGCGACCGGCAAATTCACGCTCGGCGGCCGCAAGCACGACCTCAGCATGGGTCTGGGCTGGTCGAAATCGACTCTCGACGATGTTTCCAACTATGGCCGCGGCCTCAATACCGCCTTGACGCTGGCCACCGCCTTGGACGGCTCCTACCCCGAACCCGTTTTCGACAACTCGACCGACGGCAGTTCCTATACCGACCGGCGCAAGAACGCCTTTCTGGCGGCCCGCTTCAACCTGGCCGACAATACCAAGCTGCTGGCCGGCCTGAATACGGTCAAGGCCGACAGCACCGGCGATGCTTATGGCGTCAGCCAGGCCAAATCGCAAAGCGACACGACGCCTTACCTTGGCCTGGTCTACGATATCGATCGCAACGTATCGGCGTATGCCAGCTACACCGAAATCTTCAATCCGCAAAGCAGCATCGACGTCAATGGCCAGACCCTCGCGGCAGCCACCGGCAAGAGCCTGGAAACGGGCTTGAAGAGCCAATGGTTCGACGGCCGCCTGAATCTGTCGGCAGCCTTGTTCAAGAGCCGCCAGCAAAACGTGGCCGAGGCGGCAGGCACGACTGCCGACTTCAAGACCTATTACAAGGGCGTCAATTCGAAATCGCAGGGCATCGAGCTCGATGCCTCGGGCGAACTGGCCAGGGGCTGGCAGGCGAACGCCGGCTATTCGCAGCTGCGCATCACGGGCGATGATGGACAGGATGCGCGCACCTTCATTCCGCGCAAGCAGTTCCATCTTGCCACCACCTACCGCGCGACCAGCCTGCCGCAACTGAAGGTGGGCGCCAACCTGAGCTGGCAAGACGCGATTTACTACAAGGTCGACGACAGCGTGACGCTGCATCAGTCGGCCTACGCGGAACTGGCCTTGATGGCCAGTTACGAAATCAGCCGCAACGTCAGCCTGTCGCTGAACCTCAATAATGCGACAAACAAAAAGCACCTGACCAGCCTGTACTGGACCCAATCGCTGTATGCGGCCGGCCGCAATGGCAGCGCCACCCTGAGCTGGAAATACTAAGGGACCGCCATGCGATTGCGCCCCCTCTTGGTGACGCTGCACCGCTGGTTCGGCCTGGCGGCGGCCGTGTTCCTGTTCGTCTCAGGCCTGACCGGTGCCGTCATCTCCTGGGATCACGAACTCGATGCCTGGCTCAATCCGCAACTGTTTCATGCCAACAGCGGCGTTGGCGCCGGCCCCGGAAAATCGGGACTTGAACTGGCGCGGCAAGTCGAGGCGCAGGATCGGCGCCTGCGCGTCACGTACACGCTCACCGCGCTCGAAGCGGGCCGCACGGCGCTGCTGTCGGTCGAGGCAAGGCCCGATCCGGTCACCGGCAAACCGTTCGAGCTCGGCTTCAACCAGATGGCCGTCGATCCGCTTACCGGCAAGATTCAGGGCGTGCGCCAGTGGGGCGCGGTCTCGCTGGCGCGCGAAAACCTGCTGCCCTTCCTGTACAAGCTGCATTACACCATGCATATTCCTGATGGCTGGGGCATCGAACTGGGCATCTGGTTCATGGGCATCATCGGCATCGTCTGGTTCTTCGACTGCTTCATCGCCCTGTATCTGTCGTTTCCGAACTGGCGCAGCTGGCGCAAGTCGCTGGCGTTCCGCTGGCAGCAGGGCGGGCACAAGCTGAATTTCGACTTGCACCGCTCGGGCGGCGTGTGGCTCTGGCTGTTGCTGCTGGTGCTGGCAATCACCTCGGTTTCGATGAATCTGCAAACCCAGCTCGTGCGCCCGCTGGTGGCGAAATTTTCCACGCTCAGCCCGAATGCGTTCGACCAGCGCACACCGCAGCGGCCCGAGCAAGCGATCGAGCCGCTGCTGACGCGCGAACAAGCGGTGGCGCTGGCCAGGGCCGAAGCAGCCAGGCGCGGCTGGCAACTGCCGGCCGGCGGCTTGTTTTATTCCTCGTCCTATGGTCTGTACGGCGTCGGATTTTTCGAGGCGGACAACGACCACGGCGATGGCGGCCTGGGCAACGCCTGGCTGTACTTCGACGGCCGCGACGGCAGCCCCGCCGGCGGCGTGGTGCCCGGCACGGGCAGCGCCGGCGATATTTTCCTGCAGGCGCAGTTTCCGCTGCATTCGGGACGCATATTGGGCCTGCCGGGACGCATCCTGATTTCCGCGATGGGCGTGGTGGTGGCAATGCTCAGCGCCACAGGACTGCTCATCTGGCTGCGCAAACGCCGCGCCCGCGCACTGCAAGCGCATTCGGCAGCAAAGCGCCCTGCGCGCCTTGAGCCGATCAACAGATAGACAGGGCGATATCAAAAAACGCTGTGCCGGTCCTGAGCGCGCGTATCTGGCCTTGACGCTTACGGAGCAGGCGTTACCGTATCTTTTTTGAATTCATCGGATACCTGTCCGAGGTTGCCGGCATCCGGGAAGGCTTTTCTATAAGCCAGGCTGGAAGAAAAATCTCTCGTATAGCTGCCGGCCGCATACGTTTTTCCCTTCGTCACGGTCGATTTGGCTTCGCCCGCGATTAATTCCAGACGAACGTATTGTTCAGTAATCGCAATCACTTTCCATTTTGTATTTGCGATTTCCTCGCTGGCGCCGGCAACGAGCATGTTGCGCTGATAATCGAATTTGCGATAAGGGACGACGACATCGCCGACGGCGAAGCGCGGGGCAGCTTTTTGTCTGGCCGCCTCAAAATTCGAGACCGGCGCCTGCGGCCCCGTGTCCGGGCATGCCGCAACCGGTTTTGCCCGCGCGATGTTTGCCGGCGACAAAATGTCGGTGTCGGTGCCGGTGCCTGTGTCGGCGGACGGTGGAAAAATCGAGAGATACTTTGAACCGACCGCCACGGGCACGAAGCCGACCACGCCGCCGCCGCCGTGCGACTCGATCAGGGCAAGATTGCCTGCTTGATCTTCAAACACGCGGTTTGTTGTCCACTGACACCCGAGCCCGGGGCCGCCGTGACTGTCGCAGGAAGACGAGACCTTTATCTCGACAACGCCGTCGCTATCGATCTCGTAATCATTGCCCTTGGTGAACTCACGGCGACCGATCAGGTTTTTATCTTTATCGAGATAGTCGACCGCGAAGGCGTCTTTCGACGAGGTGCTCAGCCTGACGATGAGGATATCGTGTACATCGGTGGCCTTGTTGGGTCTATCGGTGCTCTTATCGAATATATTTTTCCAATAATTCAAGGCCTGCACCAGCGTCTGGCGGCCCTCATAGACGCGGTCCTTTGTTGCGTAAATGGCATTGTTGCAATAATACGCGACCGGCTTTTCGAAGATGCCGTGTTTGACGACCGTGCTTGAAATTTTCTGGTCTGTGTAAAACGAACATCCGGTCAGCAGGGATGCGATAAGAACGTAGACAAATCTATTCAGCATAAACGCCTTGGTGGTGATGCAAGAGACGGGCCGGAATAAGCAAAAATATTGCGCGTGCGGCCTGCTTGATATTGGCATCGAGTTTGCTCACGCCGACGATTTGCAGATGCCGAAATCGTCGGCAGCGCCCAGTATAAGCGAAGTTGATAGCAAGAAACAGCAGACGGACCGCCGCCAGTTCATTCGGCAACGCCGACCACCGCCTGGTTGCGGCCGCGTCTTTTGGCCTCGTACAGTGCCGCATCGGCGGCGGCGATCAGGGCGGCGGACGACATCGGCTCGCACGGCACGACGCTGGCCACGCCGAGGCTGATCGACACATACGGCCCGCCGTCCACCGCATCGCGCGCAGCGATAGAAGAGCGGCGGTGCGCAATGCGCAACGCGGCGACATTTTTCCGCGCACGCTCGGCCAGTCCGAGCGCGACGGCCGCCGTCGTATCGGGAAAGACCATGACGAACTCTTCGCCGCCATAGCGCGCGGCCATGTCGGCGGCGCGCTTGGCGGTTTTATTGAGCACGTGGGCAACAGCTTTCAGACAGGCATCGCCGGCCGGATGACCGTAGGCATCATTGTAGGACTTGAAATCATCGACATCGATCAAGATCAGCGCCAGCTCATTTTTCTTGCGTTTGGCGCGTTGCCATTCGCGCGCCAGAAATTCTTCGAAATAACGACGGTTGTGAATCCCCGTCAAGACATCCTGAAACGATAACTGCGTGAGCGCTTCATTAGCCTGACGCAATTCCCGCTCCACGCGCCGGCGCCCCTCCATCTCGGCCTCCATGCGCATCGTTGTATTGTGCAAGGCGCGATTGATTTTCCTGTTTTCATGCAAGGTGTTTTCGAGTTCGCCGGTGCGCTCGCGGACTTGTTTTTCGATCGAAAGCGCATTGTAAAATATGCCGAAATCGGAGTGCTGCGTCGTCGTGCTGCGCTCGGCATGATTCATCAGGGCCGTGATGATTTTTTTGAGGCGAGTGATTTCTTCGCGCAATTCCGGCACGCTGGCATCGGGCGGCAAATCGCCATATGGAAATTCATTCATCGGCACTCCTGGTACCGATGGCAATCCCGGTCAATGTCTGATTCACATGGATGCCGCAAAACTGCTCGCCATAGGTGCTAAAGCCAATGGCTTTGTTATCCACCATAATTTTGCCGACCGTGTCTTTCAAGCCGCTCTCGGTAATTTCGACATTGCGCAAGGTACAGTCGCTGGTTAACACCACCTGCAAGGGGCCGATATCGTGCTGCAGATTTTCAAAGGTATCGCGCAAATTTTTTGCCAGATCGACGCCGTGGGCGATGCGCAGCACAATCCCTTCATCGATGGCGCAGAAAAAAGTCAGGCTGCCATCGGGATTGGCTTTTTGGATCGAGCGCACGTAGTCGCGGCCTTCAATCACGACCACGACTGGTGAATTAGCAAATGGAAACGCGCCCAGGCTGCTGAATGGAATACCGATGGCCCGCGCGTATTCCTCGGCGGCGGGACGGCCATTGATCTCGGTGACGAGACGACGCGCGGGATCGGCCGCCGTCACCACCAGGCGCTGGCCGCCGCGGACAAAATGCTGGGTCATGAATGCACTGAACGGATGGCGCGTACTCATTAGCAGCAAGGCCGCACTATGGGGATGGAAGACGCCGTCATGAAACACATACGTCTGCTTCAGCTTGAAATCGTCACTCGACGATCCGCCGACCAAAGGCAGGCGCCCTAGCTCATTTTGAAAGATGCGGCTCACATATTCTTCGCGGCACGACAAGCCGTCAATCATCAGAAAGGCGAAAGAATTGGCCGAGCCGGCATCGGGCGCGGCCGTCTCCAGGCGCTGCAGCAGCGACTGGATCAGGACATGCCCCCTGAACGGATCGAATTGCTGCAGGTCGCCGATCAGGCCCGAGACGGCAGTAAAGGACGCGGCCGGAAAACTGGCGCCGGACAGGCTGTGCGTGCAATAGCCGCGTGGTCCGATCTCGCCGGCAGTCGTGGTGCCGACCACGCAGACATCGCCAAAACAGCGCTTGATTTCGTCGGCAAGCGCATCGAGGTCATACAGGCTCGAACAAAAGAAAAGGACCATAGCCATCTCTGGCTGCTGAACTCCGGCGTGGAATTCCCGCACCGCCAGACGCGCGTCGGACGCTGTCGACTGCCAAGAACGAATGAGGTGCCCCATAGTACCTCCGAAGAACAATCTCTTATCCCTTAGCTCGCATAGTAGCCGGGGCTGTCGGAATTTGCCATTTATTTTAGTGCATTTGATTAATTTGGTGTATTTGATGGATCGTCAATGCAAAATTGCCTATCCCCGCGCGCTGTTGGCGCATCGGCGGCCAGATCATGGCCCGTTTGCGGTGCCAGACCGATGGCATGGTTCGAACGGAAGGAGGGCTTGCAGGTCGGGCGCGCTAGCGCGGCACGCGGCCCGACTGGGAGAGCTGAGCGCGCGGAGCGCGCCCATGGTTGCGGAACTGGTTTGAATCAGCCGGCCTCAAGGAGGCAAAGAGCGGCCAGCAGGCTTGGCCGTCAGACGCCGCCATGCATTTTCAGGCAGGCGCCAAATTCGATCATGCCCTGGTGTCGATGACCGTGCCGACCGTGCCCGAAGTCGCCTTCGGTGCGGCGGCGGCTGGCGCGCTCGCGGCGGCAGCAACTTTGCTGCTGTCTTTATCACCACTGCTGTCTTTCGCCGCACTCGCTTTGGCTGGCGAAGCCGCGCTCGGCGCCGGTGGCGTGTAAGGGGTGTTGGTGGAACTGGCGACGGCAGAAGTCATTTTTTACTCCAAAAATTCTAGGGAAGCTACTTGTAATTTTTAACGGCGACTTTACACGGGACTTGAGTATTGAATAACAAATATTGTGCCCTTCTTTACAACTAATTACACATTTCTCAAACAATTCAGCAATAACATTTCCATGCGGCAAAAAAGCCATGCCATTTGAAGAAATTTTCTGCGCAATGCGTCCAAACGCCGCGCGGCAAGGCATTGGCCGGCACCCGCAAAATTTGAGGGGACGATTGAAAGAGACGATTTAAGGAGCAATTGAAAGCGGCGGGATGCGCTGAGGCCGGGCCGCGATCGCGTATTGCCGCATGGGAATTTACGGCGGGTATTAACGTACAAAGCGACGTACAAAGCGGCGCACAACGCAGGGATAGACGCCAACTGATAGTCTTGAGCGAGGGCAAGCCTCACGGCTGCCTGGCGCGGCCCGGGGTTTCAGGCCCCGCAGACCTTGCGCACCAGTTTGTCGCCTGCCACCAGGCCCGGCGCCGGGCTGGCCGCGCCGCGTTTTTCGCCACGTTTTTCGCCGCTGGCAGCAACCTCGGTCAGCGCTCCGACCACCGTCATCAAATCGCTGGCGGCGACGATCGGGCTGTGCAAGCGCGAAAACAGATCGCTTTCGACGAAATTGGCCACGGCCGAGCGCACGACGGCCGCATTGCCTGAAGGTGACATGCTCGAAGCCAGGCGACGCTCTTCGAAATCGAGCAGCGCAGCCAGCTTCGGCCGGCGCAAGCGGTGGCGAACCGCGGCCTCGATCATCGCGCGCATGGTCTGGCTCTCATCCTCGAGCGCCAGGGCAGCGACCACATCGGTCGCCAGCGCCCCGGCTTCGCGCTCGATCAGGGCAATCGTCAAGGCATCGTGGGAAGGAAAATAATGAGAAAGCGCATCGACGCTCAGGCCGGCCCGGGCCGCAACGGCGTCCATCGTGTACGCGTCAAGACCGAATTGTTCGAGAATGTCGGCCGCCGCGGCCAGAATGCCGTCCACGATTTGCGTCGAGAGCACCGGCGAGGTGGCTTTATCGGGGTATAGGCAGCGTAGCACCACCTTATTCGTTCGCGATTTGATCATGTGGAATACATTCATATTCTTTTATCGCCAGATTAAGCTTACTGAAACAGTAAAGCGCGCATCGGGTGTGGCGCCGGCCGGAATACGTGAAACTTTCGACTAAAAAGAAATAAAGAGCGGCGAAACTGGATTGTCTGTACAACACTAAAGCTATAAGACATCAAATCTACAACCAAGACCCGTATTCTATTTCCTAATTTAGCGATAATCAAAGCTATTACGATGAATTACGGCAATTTTTGTAATTTCATGAAAAAAGTGGGGAAATAATGACGTTTGACACAGGCAGGCATTTGGCGATAACCTATTTCATTACCAAGCAGATAATTACCAGACAGATAAAAAGGACAGCTTGTGCGAAAGCGGCTATTCCAACCCTAGCCGAGATTGACAAAAATGCAGCAAGCTAAACAGTCGTGCGGCGCCGTCCGCAACGCGCGGGCCGTCGCCAGCGGGCACGATCCGATCCGCATGCAGTCTGCGCCCTTACTCGCCATTCCCCGAGCCTCGACCTGACATCGGTGCCATACCAGACAATAGTTAACGACAATAGCGTACCGCAGCAGACCGCCCTCCAAACGATGGGCACGGCGTCTGCCTGATGTCGCAATCCCATTCGGAGACGCAGGACAAATGACCACAGAAAATGCTTCACCAGCTGAAGGCTGCATCGTCGCCAACACCTTGAGCGCGCTGCGCATCCAGCTGCGCCTGTCCGATGGCGAGCCGCACGCGTTGCGCGCGGCGCTGGCCTCGGCGGCCCGCATCGTGACGGAAATCCAGATCGGACGCGGCACCCCGGCCCATCTCGACAAACTGAGCATGCTGACGCCGGAACTGGCCAGCGCCATGCCGGCCGTCGCCGAGATGCTGACCGCCGCCCTGAACGAGCAGCGCGCCGAATGGCTGCGGCATGTCACCGATTACGTCTGCAGCGCCGGCCTGTGCACCGAAGCCCGGCCCGTGCCGTGCCAGGCCGCCTGTCCGGCCAATATCGATATCCCGAGCATTCTGGCCCATATCGCGCACGGCCAATATAACGATGCGCTATCGGTGCTGCTGCTCGACACGCCGCTGCCCAATTCCTGCGGCTTTGTCTGCCCGGCCCCGTGCGAAGACGCCTGCGTGCAAAAAAACGTCAGCTCGGCCGTCGTCATCAAGCCGATGAAGTCGGTCGCCGCGCGCTGCGGCGGCGGTTATACCCTGCCCGATTGCGATCCGCCGACCGGCAAGAAAGTGGCCATTGTCGGCTCCGGCCCGGCCGGCCTGACCGCCGCCTATTATCTGGTGCAAAAAGGCCATCATGTCGAAATTTTCGACGAGCGCAGCGAACCGGGCGGCATCATGCGCTACGGCATTCCCAACTACCGCTTGCCGGCCGAAGTCTTGCAGGCCGAAGTCGACCGCATCACCGCACTGGGCGTAACGATTCACACCAATACACCGATTGCCAAAGTGACCGATTTGAATGAACGCGGCTTCGACGCCTCGTTCCTGGCCACCGGCCTGCAAAATTCCCGCCGGCTCGGCATCCCCGGCGACGACCAGCGCTTCGTCCTCGGCGGCATGGATTTCCTGCGCAATGTGCGCAACGGTAAAAATCCGCGCGTCGGCCCGCACGTGATCGTGATCGGCGGCGGCAATGTCGCCATCGATGTCGCCATGACGGCCTTCCGCCAGGGCGCCACCAAGGTCGAGATCTGGTACCGCCGCACGCGTGCCGACATGCCGGCCAGCGAGCATGAAATCACGATGGCACTCGATGAAGGCGTGCAATTGATCGAGCAATGGACCCCGACCCGCGTCTTGCCCGGCAATCTGATCGAATTTTCGCGCACCAAAACCGCGGCCGACGCCGCCACCGCGCAGCCGGTCACCGTGCATGCCGATCAAATCATCGCCGGCATCGGCCAGGACGCCGACCTCAGCTATCTCGGCAATAGCGCGATCGAACTACGCTGGGGCAATATCGTCACCGACCCGATCACCCTGATGACGGCCGAGCCGGGGATTTTCTCGGGCGGCGATATCGCCCATGGCGGCAGTACCGTGGTCGCCGCCATCGGCTCGGCCAAGCGCGCCGCCGAATCGATTCACGCCTATCTGACCGGCAGCGAAATGGATCATGCGGCCTTGCGTCCGCAACGGCGCGACCGCGTGCCGGTAGTGACGGTCGGCGCCAAAGCCCGCACCGCGCCGCAGCGCCCGCATGTGCCCGAAATGGCGCCGGTCATCCGCATCAACTCACATGCCCCGATCCAGTACGATTTTTGCGAAGAGGTCGCGCGCGTCGAAGCCGGACGCTGCCTGCGCTGCGACCTGTGCATCGGTTGCGGCCTGTGCGAACTGGCCTGCATCGAAGTCGGCACCGAAGCGCTGCGCATGATTGCCACCAAGGATGGACGCATGGTGTTCGATGGCTTCATGCGGCCGGCCGAACTGTGCATCGGCTGCGGCGCCTGCGCTGCCGTCTGCCCGTCCGGCGCGATCACGGTCGAGACCATCGGCAAGGAGCGCCTGACCGCCATCACCGGCACCGTGGTGCGGCGCCAGCCGCTGCTAAGCTGTGCGGTTTGCGACGAGCCCTTCGTCACCGCCACCCAATACGAAGCGATGTGCGCCCGTCTCGGCACCGACCCCGGCGTGGCGCCGGTCTGTCCATCGTGCCTGCGGCAAAAAGCCAGCGGCGCCGCCTTCCATGTAGGTCACTGACAGCCGAATCCGCAACCGGCGGCGCAAGCGCCGGCCTGCCGTCGCGGCGGCCGTGCCACCGTGGTCCGGCGCACGGCGTGGCGCGCCTGAAGGCGCGCCACGCCGTCATTGCTCTGGCACAATCAATTTTATTTACGCAAAGCATGAAAATAAGCGGCATGCGGCGAAATATCCCACAAATTGACATTTTTATTGGCAGATAAAGCCAAAACCTCGCATTTCCACGATTTACTGCAGCTAAAATGGATTTGCCTTCAAATATGTGCAAAATAATCACAATTGAAATTGAGGTAGGCCATGACCGCGTCGCGCTTTCAGCCAGACTGTTGCATCGACCCTGCCCGGCTTGCGGCCGATGACAAGGCCGTAGCGGCGCCGATCACGGGCCGGCAGCCTCGAGCGCCAGCCTGGGTGGCAGGATAGCGTGCGGCGGCCGGCATGCGTATTTTCCCGAAAACGCTCTTGAAAGCGTTCCCGCACACGGCATGGCGGCAAGCGCTGCCGGGCTGGTTTAACTCGCTGCAATTCCGGCTGGCGGCCATTCCGCTGGCGGTAATGCTGGCAACTTTTTGGTTGCTGGCACTATTTTGCATGTCGGCACTACGCACGACGCTGGAAACGGCGCAAATGAAGCAGCAGCGCAGCAATGTCCAATATCTGGCCGCTGAACTCGGCAGCAAATTGAACTCGCTCAAAGCCGGCCTGGTCGTCGCCGCAGCGCAGCTCGATACGCACCGGCTGAACGACAAAGATTATCTGCAACAATTTCTCGAAGATCGGTATCCTTTTCAGCCCGAATTTTCTGCCGGCACCTTAATCATTGCCAACGACGGCGTGGCGCTGGCCGACTTCCCGCGTGCCGAAGGCCGGCGCGGCAGTTCGTTTGCCGACCGTGATTATTTTCAATCGGCGCTCTCGACCCGGCGCAGCATGATTGGCAAGCCCTTCATCGCCCGTCCGATGAACCGTCCGGCAATTGCCATGAGCGTGCCGGTCCTCGACGCCGACGGCCGGGTCCTGGCCGTCATGGTCGGCGCCATCGATTTGAGTACGCCCGACTTTCTTGGCATGGCCACCGATGCCGCACGGCTTGGCGAGGTCGAACAATATGTGCTGTCGCTAAAAGATGAGATTTTCGTCGCGGCCTCGGACAAGACGCGCCTGATGCAAGCCATTCCGCGCCCCGGTCAAAGCAAGCTGATGGACCAATTGCGCCGCGGTTTCGATGGCTCCATGATCGCCGACAATATCTACGGCATCGAGAAAATTTATTCGACGGCACAGGTGCCGCTGGCTAACTGGATTATCGTCGAAGCGGTGCCGACCTCGGTCGCCTTCAGGCCGGTGCAATTGCTGCGCACCACGCTGGCGATCGGCGCCATCGTCGGCACCGCCATTGCGCTGCTGGTGGCGGCCTGGCTGGCGCGGCGCACGCTGCGGCCCTTGAGCAAGGCCAGCCTGCAGCTCGAAGCGATGTCGAGCGGCCAGCAAGACTTGTGCGAATTGCCCGAGGCCGGCACCGCCGAAGTGCGTCATCTGCTGGCCAGTTTCAACCGGCTGGCGAAAGAATTGATTACGCACCGCCAGCACCTCGAAGAGCTCGTCGAGCAGCGCACGCTCGAAGTGTCCGAACTGTATAACCGGGCCCCGTGCGGCTATCATTCGCTCAATGCGGACGGCATTTTCACCCACGTCAACGATACCGAATTGAGCTGGCTCGGCTATACGCGCGAAGAATTGATCGGCCGCATGCAGATCATCGATCTGATGACGCCAAAAAGCCAGGCCCTGTTCCGTTCGCTATTCCCCCGCTTTCTTGTCAGCGGCGCCTTGCGCGACCAGGAGTTCGAGCTGGTGCGCAGGGACGGCAGCGTGTTCCCGGTGCGAATCGAGGCCAATGCGGTATTTGACGACGCCGGCCGCTACCTGTTCAGCCGCTCCATCGTCACCGACAACACCGAGCGCCAGGATCACAACAACGCCTTGATTGCCGCCCGCGATGCGGCCCTCAGCGCGGACCGGGCCAAGAGCGATTTCGTGGCCAATATGAGCCACGAAATACGCACGCCGATGCATGCCGTGCTGGGCCTGGTCTACCTGCTCGAAAAAATCGATCTGCCGAACGAAGCGCGCGACCTGGTGCGCAAGATAGACCGCGCCGGTCGCCTGCTGCTGAGCATCATCAATGACATCCTCGACTTTTCGCGCATCGAATCGGGCAAGCTGAACATCGAGCACGCGCCCTTTGACCTCGGCCTGGTATTGACCAATATCGCCACCCTGATGGCCATCAGCGTGGCCGACAAAAATCTCGAACTGATCATCACGCCGCCGGCCGGCGGCGTCGCCCATTTGCGCGGCGACGCCCTGCGGCTCGAGCAGGTACTGATCAACCTGACCAATAACGCCATCAAGTTCACCAGCACCGGTTACGTCAACATACGGGTCGACGTGCTTGAGGCACAGGCCCAGCGCATCACGCTGCGCTTTGCCGTGCGCGACACCGGCGTCGGCATTACGGAAAGCCAGCAGCAGGGCCTGTTCAAGCCGTTCACGCAGGCCGATGCCTCGACCACTCGCCGCTTCGGCGGCAGCGGGCTGGGCCTGGCCATCAGCCAGCGGCTGGTCGCGCTGATGGGCGGCCAGATCGGCCTGACCAGCACGCCCGGCCGCGGCAGCGAATTCTGGTTCGTATTACCGTTTGAGCGGGAAGATGCCGCGCGCTCGTCGGCGCCTGAACTGGCCGGCATCGAAGTGCTGATCGCCGACGACAGCGCGATTGCCACCGAGGCGCTGCGCATCACGGCCAGCAATCTGGGCTGGAACGCAAGCACGGTATCGAACGGCGGCGCGGCCATCGAATGCGTGCTGGGCCGGCATGCGCGCCAGCAGCGCAACGACGTCATCATTCTCGACTGGCAAATGCCGGGCATCGATGGCCTGACTGCGGCGCGCACCATCCACGAATCGCTCAAAGGCCAGCATGAGCCGATCATCCTGATGGTGACTGCGCATTCGCGCAAGGAATTGCTGGCCCTGGCCGGCGGCGGCATCGTCGACGGCATACTCGACAAACCGGTCACGGCCTCGACCCTCTACAACACGGTCGCCAATGCCTTGCGCTCCAGGCAGGCCGGCGTCGCGCCGCCGCTGCCGCCGCCGCCGCGACCGCGCCTCGACGGCGTGCGCCTGCTGGTGGTCGACGACAGCGATATCAACCGCGAGGTGGCGCAACGCATTTTCAGCGGCGAAGGGGCGCGCGTGACACTGGCCAACAACGGCAGCCTGGCGCTCGACTGGCTGCGCGCGCATGCCGACGAGGTCGACATTGTGCTGATGGACGTGCAAATGCCGGTCATGGATGGCTATGAAGCGACGCGCCTGATTCGGCGCACCCCCGCGCTGGCAAGGCTGCCGGTGGTGGCGCTGACGGCCGGCGCATTCAAGGAGCAACAGGATGCGGCGCGCGAGGCCGGCATGACCGATTATATTGCCAAGCCTTTTCAGATCGAACCGGCGATTGCCCTGCTGCGCGCACTGGCAGGGCGCGAGGCCGACGGCGCTGCGACCGGGGAGGCCCGGCTGCCGGCCTCAACGAAAGACCCGGCTCGCCTGGCGGACTTGCCGGGCCTGGCTATCGGACGCGGCATGGAAACCTGGAAAGACGCCGCCGTATACCGTCAATACCTGAACAAATTCATCCGCGACTATGGCGCCGGCGCCGGCAGCATGGCGCAGGCCGAAGGCGCGGCGGCCGAGGCCCTGGCGCACAAACTCGGCGGCGCCGCCAGCACCCTGGCACTGACCGAGGTCGCAGCGGCGGCGCACTCGCTCGAACAGGCACTGCATCAAGGCGCCGCCACGGCCGACGGTTGCGCCCAGCTGCAGACGGCGCTCGATACCGCGCGCACGTCGATTGCCGCATTCGCCCAGACCGATGCCGCGCAGCGCGCCGGCGCCGAACTGCCGTTCGAACCGGACGCCATGCGCAGCTTGCTGCATACGCTGCTGGCGGCCTATGACACCGACAACCCGAAAGAAATAAAAATCGCGCTGCAAAGCCTGGCCGCCTATCTGCCGGCGGCAGCGCTGGCACCGCTCGAGCTGGCCGTGGAAAATTTCGATTTCCGCGGCGGCGAGGCGGCCGTGCATGCGCTGGCGGCGCAATTGGGCATCGCGATGGCTGGCTGACAGCGTCGTCTGCCGTGGCGCGCCATGCACCATATTCGGGCACGATGCAAAAACATGTGTCTTTTGCCTGACAGGCATGGAGCAAACTGCCATCCCCTTGCCGCATGCGTTCTATAATGCAAGGACGACAAGTTTATCGATTCTTTTTGGGAGTACAGGTGAAAAACATGCGATTTCTGGTACTGCTTAATCTGTTGCTGGCCCTGGCGTGCAGCCCGCTGGCGTCGGCCCGCACGCTCGAGCAGATCCGCGCCGACGGCAAAATCATTTTCGGCACCGAAGGCACCTATCCGCCTTTCAGTTATTTCGACGGCGCCAAGCTGACCGGTTTCGAAATCGAACTCGGCGATGCGATCGCCAAAAAAATGGGCTTGCGCACCCAGTGGAAAACCATGGCATTCGATTCGCTGCTGGCCGGCCTGCGCCAGGACCGCTTCGACAGCGTGCTGTCCTCGGTCGGCATCACGCCCGAACGCGCCAGCGCCGTCACCTTCGCGCAGCCGCATTATTGCAGCGGCGGCGTGATCGTCAGTACCGACCCGGCGATCCGCAGCGTGGCCACACTGGCCGGCAAAACGGTGGCGGTGCAAAGCGGCACGACGTACTTCCAGAAGGTGCAGAAAATTGCCGGCATCAAGGAAATAAAAAATTATCCGCATGATACCGATGCGCACGCCGCGCTGATCAATCATCGGGTCGATGTATGGGTTACCGATCGCTTCGTGGTCAAAAAGGTTTTGCAAACCAATCCCAACGGCGGTCTGAAGGTCGGCGACTATCTGTTCATCGAAAAAATCGCGGCCGCGTTTGCCAAGGATAATGCGGCACTGGCGGCCGCCTATAATCAGGCGCTGGCCTCGCTGCTGGCCGACGGCACCTATAAAGCCTTGTCTGAAAAATATCTGAAAGAAGATATTCGCTGCAAATAAGCCGGCCGCCCCGGCCGTCCCTGGCGGTGCCCGCAACGGGCGCCGTTCTTCCCCGCTCACCCCACTCCTCTCATGCATGGCAAGGGCTGGCGCACGCCGCGCCGTATGCCGCCGCCGCTGCGGTCGCCAACCATGAGCGCTCTGCGCCGTAACGAACTTACAGGCAACTTGCAGTATGGGACGATTACAACAAAATCGGATTTTGCAAAAAAAGTGGTTCTGAAGCGACTTTTTTGCTTCATCGACCGCTTATTGCTTTATACCTTGCATAGGGCCTCGCACCTGCACCTCGCCGGCCATCTTTGCTTCCTGGCTCAGGGTCATCCCTGCGCTTTATTTCCATTGCGATCGGCTATCTTATCCATGCGCGCTTCCGTCCGACTCTTGCTCCTCGCCTCGCTACCTGGCGTGTCTTTTCCAGCCCATGCGGGCGAACTCGAACAACAGTTATTGCATTGCGCCGTGTTGAGCGACGCCGGCGCGCGCCTGGCCTGTTTCGATGTCCTGGCCAAGGCCAGCGGCGCCCCCGAAATCGCGGCCCCGGCGACGCCCGCCAGTGCCGGGCCGGCGAGCGCGGCCGTGCCCGAGGTGCCCGAGGTGCCCGAGGTGCCCGAGGTGGCCGAGGTGGCCGAGGCGCCGGTTTCCCGCACCGTGCAGCGCTGGGAACTCGACGAGACGGCGCGGCACGGTATCTTCAATTTTCGCCCGCATCGCGATAATTACTTATTGTTTGCCAACTTCAGCAACCGCATCAACGACCAATCGTTCGATGACGCAACAGCCGCCACCGCCACCGCCAAGCATGTGGAGCTCAATTACCAGCTCAGCTTCAAGGTCAAACTCACCGAGCAGCCGGCTCAATTGCCGCTCGATCTGTGGTTCGGCTATACCCAGCAAAGCTTTTGGCAGGCATATAACCGCGCCGCCTCGAGCCCGTTTCGCGAAACCAATTACCAGCCCGAAATGATGGCCGTCCTGCCGCTCGACAGAAATTTTGCCGGCTTCGATTTACGCTATCTCAATTTCGGCCTCGTCCATCAATCGAACGGCCAGAGCGGAACGCTGTCGCGCAGCTGGAACCGGACTTACCTCGAACTCGGCGCCGAGCACGGCCGGCTGGCCATCGCGGGCCGGATCTGGCAAAGACTGGACAATGCCAAATCGGACAACGACAATCCCGACATCACCGACTACATGGGCCATGGCGATCTGCGCGCCAGCTATGTGGCCGGCGGCAGCGAATACTCGATCATTGCACGACGCAACTTCAGCACCGGGCATGGCGCGATTCAGGCAGCCTGGGCCTTCCCGCTGGCCTCCCATCTGAAAGGCTATGTCCAGGTGTTTTCCGGTTATGGCCAAAGCCTGATCGATTACAATTTTTCGCAAAAATCGCTCGGGCTCGGCATTCTGGTCGGATTTTAAGCAAGGGAGCCAAGCGCAGACGCAAGGTTGCGGCAGAACTTAATGCTCAGTGACCTGGTCCATAAGGCAAGGGAGGTGCGCCATGCAAATTGCCAGGAGAGTCTCCATTGCCCTGCTAGGCCTGGCCGCCTGCGCCGGCCTGCTGCTGGCCGGCCCGGTCCGCGCCGCGAAGGCGCCGATCGACACCGCGGTCGCCGGCTTTGCCGACAGGTATGCGCAAGTCAATGGCATCCGAATCCATTACAAGATCGGTGGCCACGGCTCGCCCGTCGTGCTGTTGCACGGCTATGCGCAAACCGGCCACATGTGGATTCCGGCCATGGGGCCGCTGGCGCAAAAGCATACCGTCATCGTCCCCGATCTGCGTGGCGCCGGCAGTTCCGACAAACCCGATAGCGGCTACGACAAAAAGACCATGGCCAACGATATCCATGAACTGGTGAAATCGATCACCGCTGAGCCGGCGGCGCTGGTGGGCCACGATATCGGCCTGATGGTGGCCTACGCCTATGCCGCCCAATATCCGCAAGACAGCGCGCGCGTGGTTTTCATGGATGCCTTTTTACCCGGCATCGGCGACTGGAAAAATGCCTTTCCGGCACAAGCCGTCTGGCATTTCCATTTCTATGGCGAGACCCCGCTCAAACTGGTCAAGGGCCGCGAACGTATTTATTTCGATCACTTCTGGAACGATATGTCGGCCGACAAGACAAAGTCGGTCAAGGAAGCCGACCGCAAACTGTATACGGCCGCCTACTCCCAGCCGGGCGGCATGCGGGCAGGCTTTTCCTATTTCAGCGATTTCGAGCGCGACGCCGTCGATTTTGCGCAATTGGCGCAGACCAAATTGGCGATGCCGGTGCTGACCCTGGCCGGCGACAAATCGGCCGGATCCTTCCTCGGCCAGCAAATTCAAATGATCGCCACCAATGTGCAAAGCATCATCCTCCACGATTGCGGCCACTGGCTGATCGACGAAGCGCCCGAGCAGGTCGTGCCAGCCCTGGTGCTGTTTGTCGACCAGCCGTGAGCGGCGCTTGAAATTGGCCTGAACCGCGCCGCCAACTGCGCGCCTGAGCGGCATTTGCGCTGCGTTTGCGCCCGGCCTCGATGCGGTTGCAGGCATCGGCCCTCTTGCCCCCATTATCGCGTCACCGTGTTGTCATGTTGATTCGGTATCGTATCGCCTGGGTATCGTGTTGCCGAAGTCAGGTGTCGCCATCTTCTCCGCTTGCCTGCCGGACCATTTTGAACGACTCTCCCGGCAATAAAATGGCACAATAGCAAGGGCTCCGCACGCCGGCGACTTCGTCCGCCGGCACTTGACCGGTGCCGATACAAGCCCGGCGGGCCACATCAATACAACTTTATATCGAGCGAATATGAAAAATAGATTATCGGTTTCCCTGCACGCGGTGCGTGCCTTGCTCATTGTCGGCCTGCTTGGCGGCAGCCACGCGATGGCAGCCGCGCCGACGCCAGCGACACCAGCGGCCGCGCCGAAACTGGTAGTAGTGCTGGTCGTCGATGGGCTGCCGAACGAACAGGTGCAACGCTACCGCGACCAATTCGGCCAGGGCGGCTTGCGCCGCATGCTCGATCAGGGCGCATCGTTTTCCAATGCGCATCAGGCGCACGGCATTACCGTCACCGCCATCGGCCACGCAGCCATATTGAGCGGCGCCTATCCTTATCAGCACGGTATTATCGGCAATAACTGGATCGACCCGGTCAGCCTGAAGTCCGTCTATTGCACCGAAGACCAGGCCTATACCTATATCGGCGAAGAAACCAAGCCAAGCGACGGCACGGCACCGACCAAGTTGCGCGTCGATACGCTCGGCGACCAGTTGCACTATGCCACCGGCAATGCCGCCAAGGTGATTACCGTGTCGGGCAAGGATCGCGGCGCCATCTTACTGGGCGGCAAAACCGGCACGGCCTATATGTATATGGACAAGACCGGCAATTTCGCCAGCAGCAGCTATTACATGCAGCGCCATCCGCAATGGGTGCAGCGCTTCCAGGCCGGCAAGCCGCAAGACCGTTACTATGGCAAGACCTGGCAACCGCTGCTGGCTGACTCGAACTATGCCGGCGACGTCAATAGCGGCGTACCGCCAACCAAGGCCGGCGCCCCGAACAGCTTTTCCTTTTCCTATTACAGCGAGAGCGGCAAGCTCGATGCCGATTATTATGGTCGCTTGAAAACCAGCCCCTTCCTCGACGAATTGACGCTCGAATTTGCCCGCGCCGCCGTCGAAGGCGAAAACCTCGGCAAGAATCCGGCCGGCGTGCCCGATCTGCTGGCGGTCAGCCTGTCGGCCCACGATTACGTCAATCACGCCTATGGCCCCGAAAGCGCGATGTCGCACGACCACTTGCAGCGCGTCGACCGCATGCTGGCCGGCTTTTTCAAATACCTCGACCAGCGTGTAGGCATGGACAATGTGGTGGTCTTGCTGACCGCCGACCACGGCTTTCCGAACGTGCCTGAATTCTCGCAGGCGCAGCACATGGACGCCCAGCGCATCAACGGCAAAAAACTGGTCGGCGATCTCGACCAATACCTGAACCAGCAATTTGCCGTCGCCAAGCTCGTCACCGCCTATTCGCTGCCCAACATCCATCTCGATTACGCCCTGGCTGAAAAAAATCACGTCAAGCGCGAAGAACTCGACGCCGCCGCCGCCCGCTTCCTGCTCAAACAGACCGGCATCGCCCAGGTCTATACGCGCACCCAGCTGGAAAACGGCGGGGTCGACGATACACGCATGGGCACCTTGATGCGGCGCGCCTGGAACCGGCAAATTTCCGGCGATCTGATGGTGGTGGCCAAACCGTACTGGTACTTCGGCTCCGGCAGCAGCGGAACCTCGCACGGTTCGCCCTACGCTTACGACACCAATGTGCCGCTGCTCATCATGGGCAAGCACTGGATCAGGCCGGGCGCCTATGGCCAATATGCGGAAGTGGTCGACATCGCGCCGACCCTGGCCACGCTGCTGCATGTGCGCCCGCCAGCGGCAGCCGAAGGACGCGTGCTGAGCGAGATCCTGCGCTAAGACGGATCGCTGCGTTCGCACGAAAAAAGGGGCCAATGCGATTGGCCCCTTTTTTTATTGCTGCGCACTTTTCAGGCGCGCCACCGATTTACCAGATGATCACGCGATCCTTGGGCGCCAGATACATCTTGTCGCCTTCCTTGACCCCGAACGCTTCATAAAAGCCGGGCTGATTGCGCAAGGTGCCGTTGGCGCGGAACTGGCCAGGCGAATGCGGATCGGTCTTGATCTGCACGATTTGCTGCGGATCGCGCATCTTGCTGCGCCATACCTGGCCCCAGCCCATGAACAGGCGCTGGTCGCCGGTCAGGCCGTCGATCACCGGCGCCGGTTTGCCGTGCAGCGAAATCTTGTAAGCCTTGTAAGCGATCGCCAGACCGGAATTGTCGGCGATGTTTTCGCCAAGCGTCAGCGCGCCGTTGACGTTATAGCCAGGCAGCGGGCTGAAGGCATTGTATTGCGCCACCAGCATCTTGGTCTTGGCCTCGAAATTGGCGTGGTCTTGCTTGGTCCACCAATCGCGCAGATTGCCGTCGCCATCGTATTGCGCCCCCTGGTCGTCGAAACCGTGGCTGATTTCGTGGCCGATCACGGCACCGATCGCGCCGTAATTGACGGCATCGTCAGCCTTGGCATCGAAAAACGGCGGTTGCAGAATCGAGGCGGGGAACACGATTTCATTGAGTTCCGGGTTGTAATAGGCGTTCACGGTCTGCGGCGTCATGCCCCATTCGTCGCGGTCGATCGGCTGGCCGAGCTTGGCCAGTTCGAAATTCTGCGCAAAGGTATTGGCACGGATGACGTTGCCGACCAAATCATTGGCGCTCACGGTCAGCTTCGAATAATCGCGCCATTTGTTCGGATAGCCGATCTTCGGCGTAAATTTGGCCAGCTTGGCCTGGGCTTCTTTTTTGGTCGCCGGGCTCATCCAGTCGAGCGTGTCGATGCTTTGCTTGTAGGCTGCCAGCAGGTTGCCGACCAGCGCTTCCATGCGCGCCTTGCGCTCAGCCGGGAAATATTTGGCGACATAGACTTTGCCGATCGCTTCGCCCATCGCATCTTCAACGGCCGAAACGCCACGTTTCCAGCGCGGCCGCATTTCGGTCACGCCCGACAAGGTGGTGCCATAGAAGGCGAAATTTTCATCGACATACGGCTTCGAGAGCAGCGGCGCGAATTCGCGGATCACTTGCCATTGGAAATAAGCTTTCCAGGTCGACAGCGCGGTGTTTTGCAAGACCTTGTTAAAGCCGCTGATATAACTTGGCTGGCTGACGATCAGGTAACTGACCTTGGCGCCGATGCCGGTATCGTGCAGATAGGTTTTCCAGTCGTAGCCGGGCGCCAGTGCGGCCAGGCGCGACAGTTCGATCTTGTTATAGGTCTTGACCGGGTCGCGGTTTTCGACCTTGGTCCACTGTACCTTGGCCAGCTCGGTTTCCAGCGCGACGATGGCTTTGGCATTGGCGGCCGGCGCCTTGTCGCCGGCCAGGGTCAGCATTTTTTCGATATGCAGCAGATATTTGGCGCGCGCTTCGGCCAGCTTCTTGTCATCGGCCTTCAGGTAGTAATCGCGGTCGGGCATGCCCAGGCCGCTCTGGTTGAGGTCGGCCACATACTTGGTCGAGTCCTTGGCGTCCTGGTGAATGACGTAGGCATAAGGCGTGCTGACGCCGATCGCATTCAAATGGGCGATGGTGGCGGCAATCTGTTTTTTGTTCTTGATGGCGGCAATCTTGGCCAGCTCGCCTTGCAAAGGCTTGATGCCGAGGCTGTCGACCGTCTTTTCATCCATGAAGCTGGCGTAAAAATCGCCGATTTTCTGTTCGACGGAACCGGCTGTCTTGTGCGAATCGGCGGCAGCGCCTTCGATAATGGCGCGCAATTGCGGCTGCGTATCGTCACGCAATTTGGCAAACGAACCCCAGCTCGATTTATCGGCAGGAATCTCGGTCGTCTTCAGCCACCGGCCGTTCAGATGCAGGAAAAAATCGTCCTGGCTGCGCACGCTGGCGTCGATGTATTCGGTTGCAATACCCGAGACGGCGGCAGGGATGGCAGGCGCGGCGGAGGCAGCCGGCGTGGCCGCTGGGGCCGCTGCAGGTGCCGACGCAGGAGCCGCTGGGGTGGCCGGTTCGGCCGCATTCGACACGGATGCCAGCAGGCACAGTGTCATCGCACTTAACAAATAACGTTTCACGAAGTGATCCTTATCAGGTTGTCGCATTCAAAATAGGAAAAGCGGACGCCGGGTCCGCCGTAGGTAAACTGTAGCACAGCGTCGTAACAGAAGAGGCAAGCGCAGCAAGAAGCCAGCACCACAAAAAGTGAGCACGGCGCGCCGACCGCGCCAGCCGGCCCGGCGCCGCCTGAGCCGCCATCTGCAACAGACGGCGGCTCAGGCAGCTCAGGCAGCTCAGGCAACGCCGGCAAAGCCGGCAAAGCCAGGCCGAGCAGGCCGTACTTACCAGATGATGACGCGCTGTTCGGGCGCCAGATACATCTGGTCGCCGGCCTTGATGCCAAAGGCGTCATAGAAGGCCGGCTGATTGCGCAGCGTGCCATTGGTGCGGAACTTGCCCGGCGAATGCGGATCGGACTTGATCAGCTGGATTTGGCGCGCCTCGCGCGTCTTGCTGCGCCAGACCTGGCTCCAGCCCATGAACAGGCGCTGGTCGCCAGTCAAGCCATTGATGACCGGCGCCGGCTTGCCGTGCAGTGAAATCTTGTAAGCCTTGTAGGCAATCGCCAGCCCCGAGTTGTCGGCGATATTTTCGCCGAGCGTCAGGGCGCCATTGAGGTTATAGCCGGGCACCGGCACAAAAGCCGAGTACTGCTCGACCAGCATCTTGGTCTTGGTCGAGAAATTCTTGCGGTCGGCATCGGTCCACCAGTTGCGCAGATTGCCGCTGCCATCGTACTGGCTGCCGCTGTCGTCGAAGCCGTGGCTGATTTCATGGCCGATCACGGCGCCGATACCGCCGTAATTGACGGCATCGTCAGCCTTGGCATCGAAAAACGGCGGTTGCAGGATCGCCGCCGGGAACACGATCTCGTTTTTCGTCGCATTGTAATAGGCATTGACGGTTTGCGGCGTCATGCCCCATTCCTCGCGGTCGATCGGCCCGCCGAGCTTGTTGATCTGGTAGCTGCGGTTGAACTGCGTGGTGCGCATCAGATTGCCGATCAGGTCGGCGCTATCGAGCGTCAATGCGCTGTAGTCGCGCCATTTGTTCGGATAGCCGATCTTGGGCGAGAACGTGGCCAGCTTGGCCTGGGCTTCCTTTTTCGTGGCCGGGCTCATCCAGTCGAGGGTATCGATGCTCTGCTTGTAGGCGACCAGGATGTTCTTGACCATGGCATCCATGTGGGCCTTGCGTTCAGCCGGGAAATAGCGCTGTACATAATATTTGCCGACCGCTTCACCGAGATGGCCTTCGATGGCTTCGACCCCGCGTTTCCAGCGCGGACGGATTTCAGTAACCCCCGCCAGCACCGTATCGTAAAACGCAAAATTTTCGTCGACATAGGCTTTCGGCAAGGCCGATGCATACGTATGCAACACATGCCATTGGAAATACGCCTTCCAGGTCGCCAGCGGCGTGTTTTGCAGCAGCGCGTCAAAGCCGCTCAGATAGCTTGGCTGGCCGACGATTACGGCATCGATCTTGCCGTTCAGGCCGGCGGCGACAAGATAGGCGTTCCAGTCGTAGCCAGGGGTCAGCGCGGCCAGCTTGGCCACGGCCAGCTTGTTGTAGCGTTTGACCGGATCGCGGTTTTCGACGCGCGTCCATTGGGCCTTGGCCAGCGCCGTTTCGAGGGCGACGATATTGGCGGCGTCATCGGCGGCGTGCGGATTGCCGGCCAGCGTCAGCATGGCCGCGATATGCGCCTGATACTTGGCGCGCGTGGCTGCCAGCTTGGCGTCGTCGAGTTTCAGGTAATAGTCGCGGTCGGGCAAGCCGAGCCCGCTCTGGCCGATGCCGACCGCATACTTGGTCGACTCGCGCGCATCGGGGTTGACGCCAAAGCCGTACGGCGCATCGACGCCAATCAGATTGTAATGGGCGATGAGCGCCGGAATCCCGGCCTTGCTGTCGAGGGCGGCGATCCTGGCAAATTCGGCGGCCAGCGGCGCCAGGCCCAGTTGCTCGATTTTCGCCTCGTCCATATAACTGAGATAGAAATTGCCGATTTTTTTCGCTTCGGCGCCGGCCAGCTTGCCGCTGGCGGCATCTTCGAAAATGGCGCGCAATTGCGGCTGCGTATTTTCGCGCAACTGGTCGAAGGCGCCCCAGCTCGAGCGCTCGGCCGGAATCGCGGTGGTGCTCAGCCATTTACCGCTGAAATGCTGGAAAAAATCGTCTTGCGCCCGCACGCCCGGTTCGACATATTGGAGGTCGATGCCGGCAGCGGCGGCCACCGGCGCGGTCGGCGCGGCAGCGGCGGTCTTGACGGGCTTGAGCGGTTCGGCCGCCTGCGCAAAGGCGGCGGCAAGGCACAAGGTCAGGGTACTGAGCAAATATCGGTTCACAGATAATCCTTTGTAGGTTGGGACATGAAAGGCATGGCGGAGCGGCCGATTGCGACTGTAGCATGAGGACCGGCCAGGAAAAACGGCAAAAGCGCCCTTGCTACATAATGATACAAAAATACCAATGTTGCGAATAGGAACTATTCAGCTTTTCCTGTTTTAATCGCCGCCAATCTCAATTTCCCCCCCTCTCAATTTCGGCCCGTTTCGGCAGCGCCGCCGCGCATGGCGGCGGGCCCGGCAAAATAGGTGCCGGCCAGGCGCACGAATAAACCCCGTTCGGGACAGATTGTTGTGTAGAATTTATTCCACTTTGCACCTTCACTCTCAGACCTAGAAAGCGCCGCCACCATGCATCAAGCCGTCATCAGCGGAACCGGCCTGTACACGCCGCCCCATTCGATCTCCAACGAGGAACTGGTTGCCTGTTTCAATGCCTACGTCGCCACATTCAATGCCGCCCATGCGGCCGCCATCGACAGCGGCAGCATCGCCGCCCTGACGCCGTCGAGCGCGGCCTTCATCGAAAAAGCCTCCGGCATCAAGTCGCGCTTCGTGGTCGACAAGAGCGGGGTGCTCGACGTCGACCGCATGGTGCCGCATATCGCCGAGCGCAGCGACGAAGAGCCGTCGATCCTGGCCGAAATCGCCGTGGCCGCCGCCCGCCAGGCGCTCGAGCGCGCCGGACGCGGCCCGCAAGACGTCGATATGGTGATTGTCGCCTGCAGCAATCTGCAGCGGCCGTATCCGGCCATTGCCATCGAAGTGCAGCAATTGCTGGGCATTGAAGGCTACGGCTACGACATGAACGTGGCCTGCTCCTCGGCCACCTTCGGCATTCAAAGCGCGGCGGCGGCGGTGCAAAGCGGGCAGGCGCGCGCAGTCCTCGTGATCAGCCCGGAAATTACCAGCGGCCAGCTCAACTGGCGCGACCGCGACAGCCATTTCATTTTCGGCGACGCCGCCACCGCCATCCTGGTCGAGCGCGCCGATCTGGCCAGTTCGACGCACCGCTTCGCCATCGTCGCCTCGCGCCTGAAGACGCAATTCTCGAACAGCATCCGCAACAACTTCGGCTTTCTGAACCGGGCCGACGAGTCCGGCATCGGCAAACCCGACAAGTTGTTCCGCCAGCAGGGACGCCGCGTATTCAAGGAAGTCTGCCCGATGGCGGCCGACATGATCCGCAGCACCGTCACCGAAGCCGGCCTGGAGGTGGCGCAGATGGCGCGCTTCTGGCTGCACCAGGCCAATCTGTCGATGAATCTGCTGATCACGCGCACGCTGCTCGGGCGCGACGCCGAACCGGGCGAGGCGCCGGTCATCCTCGATACCTATGCCAACACCTCGTCGGCCGGCTCGATCATCGCCTTCCACCAGCATCAGGACGATTTGAAGGCCGGCGAGCATGGCGTGATCTGCTCGTTCGGCGCCGGCTATTCGATCGGTTGCGTGATCGTCAAAAAAATCTGACGCGCAAAAACGAGAGGCGGGATTACAGGCAAAACTAAAGGCGCGCCGCCAGTTCCGCCCCTTCGCGGATGGCGCGTTTGGCGTCGAGTTCGCCGGCCAGGGCGGCGCCGCCGATGAGGTGAAAGCGCGCTGGTCCCTGGCCGCCGCCATCCATCAGCTCGGTCTGCGATTCCTGGCCGGCGCAAATGACGACGTGATCAACCTCGAGCAGGCGAGCCTGGCCATCGACCGTAATATGCAGGCCGGCGTCGTCGATGCGCTCATACTGCACAGCCGACAGCATCTCGACCCCCTTGCGCAGCAAGCTGCTGCGATGCACCCAGCCCGAAGTCTTGCCGAGACCGGCGCCGACCTTGCTGGTCTTGCGCTGCAAAAGATAGATCTGACGCAGCGGCAAGTCGGGCCGCGGCGGCACCAGCCCGCCGTCGCTGGCCGCCGCCAGATCGACACCCCATTCGCGCAGCCAGTGCGAGAGCGGCTCGGGCACCGCCAGCCCCGGGTCGTGCAGCAGATACTGACAGACGTCAAAGCCGATGCCGCCGGCGCCGACGACGGCCACGCGCGGTCCGACCGCCGCCTTGCCCTGCAATACGTCGAGATACGACAAGACCTTCGGATGCTCGATACCGGCGATATGCGGCAGGCGCGGCACAATGCCGGTGGCAAGCACGATATCGTCGAAGTCCTGGGCCAGCAATTGCGCGCGGCTGACGCGCTGCTGCAAATTCAGCTGCACGCCGGTGGCAAGCAGCCGGTTGGCGAAATAGCGCAAGGTTTCGGCAAATTCTTCCTTGCCTGGAATTTGCATCGCGATCTTGAACTGGCCGCCGATGGTGCCGCTGGCGTCGAACAAGCTCACTTGGTGACCGCGCTCGGCCGCCACCACGGCCGCCGACAGACCGGCCGGCCCGGCGCCGACCACCGCCACGCGCCGCACGGCGGTGGCCGGCGTGTAGCGCAATTCGGTTTCGCGGCCGGCGCGCGGATTGACCATGCAGGACGCCGGCAGGCGCGCAAACGTATGGTCGAGGCAGGCCTGGTTGCAGGCGATACAGGTATTGATGGCCTCGGCGCGGCCGTCGACGGCTTTCTGCACGAACTCGGGATCGGCCAAAAAGGGGCGCGCCATCGACACCAGATCGGCGTCGCCGCGCATCAGGATCGCTTCCAGATCGTGCGGCGTGTTGATGCGGTTCGAGGCCACCACCGGGATGCCCACTTCGCGCCGCAGGCGGCCGGCGACGCTGGCGAACGCCGCCCGCGGCACCGAGGTGACGATGGTCGGCACGCGCGCCTCATGCCAGCCGTAACCGGTATTGAGGATGGTTACGCCGGCCTGCTCGAGCGCCTTGGCCACCTGCACCACGTCGTCCCAGCTATTGCCGCCCTCGACCAGGTCCAGCAGCGAATGGCGGTACATGATGATGAAGTCGGAACCGATCGCGGCCCGCATGCGGCGCACGATCTCGAGCGGCAGGCGCATGCGGTTTTCGATCGGACCGCCCCAGCGGTCCTGGCGCAAATTGGTGCGCGCGCACAGGAACTGGTTCAGCAGATACCCCTCGCTGCCCATGATCTCGACGCCGTCGTAACCGGCGCGCTGCGCCAGTCTGGCGCAGCGCACATAGGCGCGGATGGTGCGCTCGATGCCGCGCTCGCTGAGCGCCTTGGGCGTGAACGGCGAGATCGGCGATTTTTTGGCCGAGGCCGAGACCACAAAAGGCTGATAACCATAACGCCCTGCATGCAGGATCTGCATGACGATCTTGCCGCCTTCCTCGTGCACCGCGCGCGTCACTTTGCGGTGATTCCACAAGTCGCCGGCAAAGTTGAGCGTGCCGCCGAACGGCAGCAGCCAGCCCTGACGGTTCGGCGAGATGCCGCCGGTGACGATCAGGCCGACGCCGCCGCGCGCGCGCTCGCGGTAAAAGGCGGCCAGCTTGTCGTAGTGATAAAAACGGTCTTCCAGGCCGGTATGCATCGAGCCCATGATCACACGGTTGCGCAAGGTCGTAAAACCAAGGTCGAGCGGTGCGCTCAGATGCGGGAAAAAAGGCATGGAAGGCTCCGTTTCAGTTCAGATGGGCGTCTTTGCTTTTGAGTTCGGCGAAACTTTCGATACTGCCGATCGTGATGATGACCGGATGCAGGCTGGCCGCCTGCGCGCTGCGCCAGGCAAACAGCCATTCCTTTTCGGAGCGCTCCTGCGGCGTCTTGCTGAACGCCGCGCCGAGCGCGCTGCGGCTGCCGTATTGCACGGCGCCGTCGATCCCCATCCAGCTCGGCAGCGCCTTTTGCACCGCGCGGTGCAGGCGTTCGCCGAATTCCTCGGTATTGTGGATGATCAGGCAGCTGTCGCCGTTGAAGGCGTCGAACAAGGCCGGTTGCAACTGGGTCGAAAAACTCAGGGTCAGGCAGGCGCCGCTCGGGCGCAATCGAAACTGCCCTTCGCGCAAGGCGGCATCGAGGATCGCGTGCGATCCGTAGCGATGCAAGGTCGGGGGGCGTTGGTAGCTCATGGTAATGCCGATTCTATGAATGAAGTTGATGGTTAAAATTGATGACCAATATGGCGCTTGCGCGCCGGCCGCGGAACCCGGCGCGCCCGGCCCGGTGCGGCGGCGGGGCGGCTTTCGCTTGCGCGATGGCCGCGCGGCGTCAGCGCGGATCGATGTTTTCGTATTCGTTGTGACGCAAGTGCAGCGACTTCGAAGCGATAAAAATTTCGCGCATCAAAAAGCAGAAGCTGCAGATCAGGCACAGCATGCCCAGCACGAACAAGGCCGCAATCACCTTGTCGAGCGGGAGATCGACGGTATCGCCTACAAACAGCAGGACGATCACCAGGCAGATCTGCAGCGCGCAGGCGGTACTGAGCGCGATCGCATAATTGATCAGGTGCGAGCGGCCGAACAGCACTGCCAGCTCGGCCAGGCAATCGCGATCGGGACCTGTTTGCAGCCGTTTTTCGATGACGCGGGTGCGATCGATGATGCGTCCCAGGCGGTTGGTCAAGACTGTCAGATTGGTACCGACGCCAGTCAGTAGAAATACCGGCGCAATCGCCAGCTGAATCGTATGGCCTATGTCTCCGAGCTGCAAAATCATGCATCGCTCCTGCATTATGGGTCAATCGAAGTTTTTCTGCCTCTTGAATTGCTCGGTGGCCGCTACCAGCGCCGAGGTAATACCAATCTCCAGCGCCGCATGACCGGCGTCGGCAATCATCCGCAGCTGCGATCCGGGCCAGGCCTGGTGCAGGCGATAGGCCGACAAGGGCGGACAGATCACATCATAGCGGCCTTGCACGATCACCGCCGGCAAATGGGCGATCTTGCCGACCTCGCCGACCAGCTGGTCTGGCGTGAGGAAGGCTTTGTGCAGCATGTAATGCGTTTCCAGCCGCCCCAGGCCGATATCGTGCACTTCGGCGGCCGCGCTGTCAGGCTCGGCCTGCGGCAACAGAAACATGCGCCGCTCCTCGAAACGGCTCCAGGCGCGCGCCGCCGGCAGATAGCTGGCAGGGTCGTCGCATAAAATCCGCTTGGCGTAGGCCGCCAGCAGGTCGCCGCGCTCGGCCGGCGGAATCGGGGCCACGAATGCCTCGTGCAGCTCAGGATAAAACCAGCGCATGCCATTGATGAAAAATTCGATTTCGGCGTCGGTCGCCAGGAAAATCCCGCGCAGAATGAAGCCGAGGCAATGCTGCGGATGGGCCTCGCCGTACGCCAGCGCCAGCGTCGAACCCCACGAGCCGCCGAACACCAGCCATTGCTCGATGCCGAACATTTGCCGCAATTGCTCGATGTCGGCCACCAGCAGCTGCGTCGTATTGTTGCGAAATTCGCCGAGCGGCGTCGACTTGCCGGCGCCGCGCTGATCGAACAGGATGATGCGGTAATAGGCCGGATCGAAGAAGCGGCGATGCGCCGGCGACAGGCCGCCGCCGGGGCCGCCGTGCAAAAACAATACCGGCACGCCGTCCGGATTGCCGCACTCTTCCCAGTACAGGGTATGGATGGCGTCGACCGCCAGCATGCCGTGGCGATGCGGTTCGATCGGAGGAAAAAACGAATAGGTGATCGGGTCGGACATAAATACCTTTTTATCGGCACCGGCGCGACAACGCCGGCGCACCTCAATTATCCATCAATTCGCCGGCCGCGCACATGCCGCCGGCGGCCGCTCGCCGGCATGAGGCCGGCTCTGCAACAGGCGGCCGACCGCGTGCCGGCCACCCGGGTCAAGCTCAGGCGCCGTCGCGCATTTCACCGCCCAGCGCCAGCACCAGGTCGTCGAGCATGCGGCTCAATTCGCCGGTCATCAACATGATATCGCCATCGAAGCGTTCATCGTCGTTTTTAGTCGATTCTTCGCTTTCCTTGAGCACATCGAGCGGCGCCAGGCGCTTGATCGCCAGCGACTCGGTCAAGACAAAAGAGATGCGGTCGGCCCAGGTCATGGCCAGGCGCGTGCACTGCTTGCCGGCGGCGATATGGCGGCGCACGTCGTCCGGTTCGATCGAGGCACGCACATAGCGCACGGTGGCCTTGCTCTCGCCGGTAGCCCGCAGTTCGGTGTCCTGGTCGAGCGTAAAACCGGCCGGCGCTTCTTCGGACGACAGCCAGTGCGTCATCGCCGCCTGCGGCGAGAGCGCCACCCGCAGGCTCTCGAGCGGCAGCTTGTCGACCGACTTGAGCAACAGCTTGATGACTTCATCAGCCTTGGCCGGACTGGCGGCATCGACCACCAGCCAGCCGTTGACTGGATCGATCCAGATCCAGGTATTGCGCAAAATGCTGAAAGCGCGCGGCAATAATTCGTCGGCCACGCGTTCCTTGAGCTCTTTCATTTGCTTGCGCCCCGGCGCAAAACCTTGTTGCTCTTCCAACTCGACGGCACGCGCCTTGGCCACCTGATTGACGACGGTCGATGGCAAAAGTTTCTTTTCGTTACCGAGCATGATCAGCATTTGTTTGTTGACCGTATGCACCAGCATGCCATTGCCGCGCGGCGAAACCCAGCCGGCGCTCTCAAGGTCCAGACTGGTGCACGGCACGAAGCGGTGGGCGTCGAGGCCGGCTTCGAGTGTTTCAGGCGTCATTGCCCATGGGGCAGGCAAGCGATATAGCTGTAAATTCTTAAACCACATTATGTTATTCCGATTCTCAAGGGGAGCGTCATTTTACACGCTGTTAGACCATTCACGACAGCGATCTCCGGGCCGGCCGATGACGCCAATTCCGCGCGCACCGGCCTGCCCTCACATGCAGCTAGTTGCTGCATGGAAACGCCTATTTTGCACCACGATGAAGCGCTTTGGGTATTTTGTGCGTCAAATCGGCTGGTACGTTTCCTGCTTATTCCTATTCTGTAATTCTTTTTTCCCGTTTGACGCACAAGGAGTTTCCATGAGACAGACCACGACACCCGACACCGGTCGGCACGCCAGCCCACGACTGGCCGCCCCTCTTTCTGGAGAAACCTTCGGCGCACTGATCAATCTGTCCGGGCGTCGTCGTTTCACTTCCGAGCGCGTCGTCCTGTACGCGGTCCTGGCCTCGCTCGATCATGCCAAGGCCATCGACAAGGCCAATGAAGCGCTCGAGCTGTTCCTGGGCGCCCATCTGGCGCTGGTCGAAGGCAGCGACAATTTGCCTGGCATGTTCGGCAACCTGCTGCCGTCGGCCTATTTCGGCTCCATGCAGGGCGATAAACAGGTGCGCGACTTTGCCGAACTGGCACGCCGCACGCTCGACGCCAGCGCAGCCAAATCGGCGCAGGCGCCGGCCCTGCTCGAACAACTGGTGCAAAACGCCACACCGCTGCTGGCAACGCTCAATCAGCTGACCCAAATCTATGAAGACGAAGCCAAGCGCCACACGCTGACGGCGCAGCGCCACATGACCGACCTGATGGGCGAAATCAAGACCATTTCCAAGCAAGCCAGACTGGTGGCGGTCAATGCCCATATCGTCGCCGCCCGCGCCGGCGACGGTGGCCGCGATTTTGCCGCTGCCGCCACCGAACTGTCCGACATCACGCGGCAGATGGAAGACTGCGTCAAGCAAGCCATCAAGCACACCACGCATTGAAAAGCCCGCACCTCCATGGGCCGGGCCGCACAGCGCCCGGCCGGCTTTGCCGGCCGCTGCCGCCGCCGTCCGACGGCCCATCCGATCGCGCCTCCGATCTGCCTGAGCGATCTGCCTGAGCGATCTGCCTGAGCGATCTGCCTGAGCGATCTGCCTGAGCAATCCGCACGCGCAATCCACATGCGCGGCGACCGGCACCACCCCGCCTCTTAAACCTCGAACAGCATGCCCTGCTCGCCCGGCGCCGGCGGCGCCAGCCGCACACCGGCGCCGAGCAGGCGTACCGGCATGGCGCCGCGCTGAAAACCGGTCTCCAGCAATCGCATGAACAAGACCGGGTCCTGCACGGCACTGACGCATTCGACCGTGGTCTTGCGAAAATCGGCAAAGCGCAGCTTCACATACAATTTGTGCACCTGGCCCTCGGCGCCGCAACGCCGCACGCGCGCCTCAAGACTGGCCAGCAACTGCGCCATCTGGGCGCCACAGGCCGCCAGATCGGGCAAATCGGGCGTATAACTCTCTTCGACGCTGACCGATTTGCGCTCGTCGCTGACCGATACCGCGCGCTCGTCGATGCCGCGACACAAATGGTACAGACGCCCGCCGAATTTGCCGAAATGCTGCTGCAGCGCCGCCAGACTCCAGCTGCGCAAGTCGAGGCAGGTTTCGGCGCCGAGCTGGTTCAGCCTGGCCGCAGTCACTTTGCCGACGCCGAATAATTTCTTAACCGGTAGCGCGGCCACGAAATCGTCGATTTGCTGCGGCCGGATCACATACATGCCGTCGGGCTTGTTCCAGGCGCTGGCGACCTTGGCCAGGAATTTGTTCGGCGCCACGCCGGCCGAGGCCGTAATGCCGACCGCAGCGGCGATCCGGGCCCGGATTTCTTCTGCGATCAAGGTCGCACTGCCTCGGCAATGCGGCGAGTCGGTCACGTCGAGATAGGCTTCGTCGAGCGACAAGGGCTCGACCAGATCGGTATAGTCGCGATAAATGGCCAGGATCTGGCGCGAAGCAATCCGGTATTTTTCCATCTGCGGCGCAATCACCACCAGTTGCGGACAGCGCTGCAAGGCCTGCGCGGTGGCCATCGCCGAGTGAATGCCGAAACGGCGCGCCTCGTAATTGCAGGTGGCCACCACGCCGCGCTGGGCGGCAGTGCCGCCGACGGCCACCGGCAACAAACGCAAATCGGGATTGTCGCGCATCTCGACCGAGGCATAAAAACAATCGCAATCGCAATGAATGATTTTGCGCTGGCGCGGCGGCCGGCTGTCCGGCAGAGAAAATGGCATATCGGGCAAGCTGTTTGCACATCAAAATAACTGTTTATATATACAGTATCCACTAAAACATTCAGCGCCGCAAGATCGTTCATATCGCCGCTTCGCACGCATCGCAGATGCCAATGCAAATTGTCCTAGCAAAAATGAAAAATATACTGTAGACTTCGCCCGCTTCAGGTGTGTGACAACACTTGAGTGTTTTCTGAATTGGGTGCTTAGCTCAGTTGGTAGAGCGGCGCCCTTACAAGGCGTAGGTCGGGAGTTCGAGCCTCTCAGCACCCACCAGTTTGGAAAAGAAGCAGCTATCAGGAGTGGTAGTTCAGTTGGTTAGAATACCGGCCTGTCACGCCGGGGGTCGCGGGTTCGAGTCCCGTCCACTCCGCCAGAATACAAAATGCCCGCGCAAGCGGGTATTTTTATTTGTATCTCCCATTTTGCGGCCCGCCTGCGGGCAGCACCGCTTGCGGATGGAGTATGCCGCCTGCGCGGCATACGGCGGGACGCGAAGCCGGGCGCGTATTCGCGCCCGGGCGGCCTGCGACGCGTAGGCGAGTCCCGTCCACTCCGCCAGAATACAAATGCCCGCGCAAGCGGGTATTTTTATTTGCATCTCCCATTTTGCTGCCCGCCTGCGGGCAGCACCGCTTGCGGATGGAGTATGCCGCCTGCGCGGCATACGGCGGGAGTCGAAGCCAGGCGCATGCTTGCGCCTGGGCGGCCTGCGACGCGTAGGCGAGTCCCGTCCACTGCGCCAGAATACAAAATGCCCGCGCAAGCGGGTATTTTTATTTGCATCTCCCATTTTGCGGCCGCCTGCGGGATTATTGCTAAAATACAAAATCACAACCACAAACAAGAGCTTTGTATGCCGCAGCGCCCGAGCAGCTCAACATCCGCCATTCTCGCAGCTCTCCTTTTATGCCTTCCAAGCATACCTGCATTTGCTGATGACAGCGCCAACGAGATTCAGTGGTTCACGGGCCTTGTAAAGGCGAACTATGGGAAGACTTTCTGTGCGCCATCAAGCACGACCTACAAAGATCTCGGGAACGTGATCCTCGCATTTGCAAAAGCACATCCAGAGTTTCGTGGCCAATTAACTGACAGCCAAACAATTCAGGGTTTGGCTGAACGCTACCCATGCAAAGCCAATCCGGAGTTGGCGAACACACCGTTGTCCAAGGCCGGTGGACGACGCATAGAAGTTTCCCCCACGGGTGAGTTTTCCTCGATTGACACCAAGCCAACAATGGCAATCGTGCAAAAATTGCATGGGACGGTGGGTCACGAAAATGATGACTTAATCGAACAGATTACAAAAAACGGGGGCAACTATATGCCGCCCACCTTATTTGCCGTTGCTGAGTGGTTTTACCGCCAGGGGGATATTAACAATGCAATATTCTGGTTCAATGCTGCTCGCCTGCGCGGCACTTTTGATGCGACTCTTTGCACCGACGTCAGTGCCCGATCAGCCATTCCCGCGCTGATTCAACAGATGCCGAGGGAATTGATCAAGAAGCAATTCGATGATGTGACAACGCTCAAGGAAATCATTGACCGTGTTCTGAAATGGGATGAAGCGACGCCCTACAACTATGACCATCGCTGGATCAGCCTTCATGGCATGAGGGCAATCAATAGTGGCCTGGGGCGCGTAAATTCAAATGAACCGCTCACGGTGGCTTCTGACAAGTGGGATGCCTTGGCCAAACAGACTCGTGAGCGGTATCAAAAAAGTTATGACACCGCTATTGAGACGATACAAAAACAAAAGGCAAAAACGAACTGACGCATCCGCTAAGAAACCGCGGAATTAGTCCAAGGTCGGATTATTGACGATGGCGAGATGTGTACGAAACTGCGCAGGCTTGTCGCCCGAGATCATATCCGCGATGGCCCACTTGCCCATGCCAGTGGCCCATCGAAACGGGTGAGCGAAGCGGTTTTTTGGGAGCGATTTCTTGAAGGTCACTTGGTAAGCGTAACGGTCGGACAGCCCCGCCCACTGCGCCAGAATACAAATGCCCGCGCAAGCGGGCATCTGCATTTACAACACCAATTTTATTGCCTGTTACTTAAAACGCCCACTTGGCCTTCACCGAGGCGGTCTGGCTCAAGAAGCTCGAACGGTATTCGGCATCATAGCGCGCGGAAAGCTCCACACCGTCCTTGACGACGCGCGCAATGCCGACGCCAGCGCGTGCCAGCCACGGACTGGTATCGAGACCGTAGGTTATGAAACTTGCCGTCGGCGCCGCCGCATAGCTCGAGCTGATCGATGACTGACCATTCAAGGCGTCATAGCCGATACCGAAATTGGCGTGAACCGTAGTCTTGTTGTCGTCAAGCCGATGATTGAACTTGCCATCGATTGCCAGAATCAGATTTTCCGCCGCCCGGCTGTCGACCTTGAGCAGCACCGCACTGATGTTGCTGGAGCCACTCTCCTGATAGCCATCTTCCTTGACCCGCGTGTAGTCGGCACTCACCGACGGCGTGAAACTGGTTTTTTCATTCAGCAAATAACCGTGGGCAAAGCCGATCCCCAGGGTGGTCGTCAGGCTGTTATAGGTGGCGCTGGCCTCGCCCGATGCAAACGAAAGACTGCGCCTGGCAGAGTTATGACTCTGGCCGAGGCCGGCCCGGTAAGTCAGATCGCTGCCGGCGCCGAGCTGATGGCTGCCATAGGCCGACAGTTGATAGCTCTTGATGTCATCGCTTTGCGCGGCAATGCTGGAATTGCTGGTGACATTGGTACTCGCATAGGCAAACGCCACGCCGACCCGGCGCGCTGCAGAAAGGTCGGCATCGGCACCGAAGACCAGGCCGCTCGAGCGGGCGTAGTAACCGGAAACGCCGTTCTTGTCGTCCTGGTTGGCCCAGCTGCCGAAGGGCTTCATCCAGAATTGCTTGTTACCGTAGAAAAAATTATCGCCAGAAGCCAGGCCACTGCTACTGCTGCCACCCTCCTGGCGCGCCTGAATCACTTGATTGATGCCAGACAGGGCTGTTTGGGTGGCCTGGGTCGAGGCCCCGGTCAGCAAAGGCAAGGTCTGGCTGACGGCATTGCTGACCGCCTGCGACGTCGCCAGGGGCCGGAACAGGGTGGCGATCGCACCGCTCGGATTGGCGACAATGATGGAGTCCAGTACGTGCGCGGCGCCTATCGCCGGCGTGTTGCTGGCCGTCGTGACGGCATCGTACACCCCGGTCTGGCTGCTGGCACTGACGGTAAGGTTGACATCGGTGCCGGTATAGCTGGCGGCAAAATCGAACAGGGTGCTGTTGTCGGTCACGCTCGAAAACATGCCGCTGATGCTGCGGGCGTGAATGACGCTCGCCAGGGTGCCAGCGCTCAGGCCGCTGGCGTTGGCCGCATCGACATTCAGGGTGCCGGCCAGGGTGGCGGTGCCGGAAACATTGAGTGCGCCGTAGTTCGTCATGCTGGCCACGCCGATTTGCAAGGTACCGCCCGCCTCCTGGGTGTAATTGCCGGTAATCGAGACCGGATTGGCAATCCGCAGCGTGGCCGCCGTATTCTTCACGGTATAGGTACCGACATTGATGTCGTCATACAGAAGCTGGCTGCCGCTGCCAAAAACGAGGTTGGACGCCGTATTGCTAATCAAGCCTTTGGCGCCGTTGTAACCGCTCAGGCTGCCCACGGTGCCGCTGCTGTCGCCATTGATCGTCAAGTCGCTGGCCGACAGATTGGTGATATTTCCGGCCAGCGTGCCGGAATTGGTAATCGCACTCAGCGAGGCCGACGAACCGTTGTACAAGGCATAGCTGCTGCCCGAAATCGTGCCGCTGTTGGTGAATGACGATATGGTGCCGGTATTGTTGATACCGTATGCGCCGGTGATCGACCCGCTGTTGTTGAGCGTCGTGATGGTGCCGAGATTGTATACGCCGGCATAACTGGCCATGGTCAGCACTTTGGCGCGCGACACAATGGTGCCGCCGGTGGCAGTGATGGTGCCGGTATTGATCAGCGAACCCAGCGTCCCGCCGACGTTATAAATGCCGATTGACGCGGCAGTAATCGTTCCGCTGTTGACGACGGCATCTGCCGAGGAACCGAGATGGATGGCGTGCAAGCCGGCATCGAGCAGCCCGGCATTGTTAATCGTGCCGAAAGCGGCACTGGTATAGACCGTATCGCCAACCAGATAAGTCACGGCGCCGCTGCTGGTGACGTTCAAATTGCCACTACTAAGGCTTAACGGGGTCGTCGTTGCGGTACTGACGGTCGTATCTGCCAAGGCGTTTGCCTGCGTCATGATGGTCATGACTGCAGGCAGGGCGATCTTGAGAATCGCTTTTTGATGCAAGGTTCCGATGTTATTCATTTTTTCCCTTTAGTTATTATTGTTCTTGCGCCCCCCCCGACATGAACGGCGCACGGATGCCGCCATCCGCTTAAATGTGAAATACCATTTTTTCAATATGGTTTTTATTTTATAACTATTTTGCTCTATTGCCAAAATGTACAGATATCAGGCATGGCCTTCGCTTGCTATCGGGCATACACTTGCATAGGCAAGAAAGCAATTTTGTGGTTTTTTTATCCAATAAGGGATTGACTGCCGATGATCAGACGGGCACCGGGTAGTCGCATGCATACGGGCTGCATGAATTTTTTGTTGCGCGCAGCGCTGCCGGGCATATTGCTGATCGGCGCATGTTCGACGGTCCCCGCGCCAGCCGAACGCAGCTTGCACGCCGATGCGCTGGCCGCGGCCGCCGGCTGGGACGCCGTGCGCATCCCGGCCGGCAACTTCACGCTGGCCGCATATCTGTCGCCGGCGCGCACGCCGGGCGCCGCACTGACGATTTATATCGAGGGCGACGGCCTGGCCTGGCTCAACCGCTCGACGCCCTCGAGCGACCCGACCCCGATCCGCGCCACCGCCCTCGAGCTCGCTTTGCGGCAGCACGGTGGTGCGGTCGCATATCTGGCGCGCCCCTGCCAATTTGTGACCGGTAGCGAGCGCCACGGTTGCGCGCCGCGCTATTGGACCGATGCCCGTTTTGCCGCGGAAGTCATCGACGCCAGCAGCATCGCCATCGACACATTGAAGATGAAGGTGGGAGCGCAGCACGTGATTCTGGTCGGCTATTCGGGCGGCGGCGCGGTCGCCGCGCTCGTGGCCAGCCAGCGTCACGATGTCGATCGCCTGGTCACCGTCGCCGGCAATCTCGATCATGCGCTCTGGACGCAGCTGCACGCAGTCGCCCCCTTGGCACGCTCATTGAACCCGGCCGATCGCTGGCAGCAACTGCTCGCTATCCCCCAGATACACTTCGTCGGCGCCCAGGACCACATCATGGATCAGAGAGTGGCGCTATCGTTCAGCACCAGGTTTCCCAAAGAACAGCAGCCAACAGTCCTCATCGTGCCGGACTTCGATCACCAATGTTGTTGGGCCAGAGACTGGCCGCAATTATTCCGCCAATGACTAAAACCCTGCACGACCGCATTTCTAGCAACAACACTTTACGCCGTCGCGGCGCCGTTGCGTCAGACCGGCCCTGCCTGTCATGGTTATTCATCACGAGGAGTAAATAACATGCGAAGTACAAGCTCACCGCTACGCAGATGGCGCTTATTGTTGATATGGCTGACACTGCTGTCGGCTGGATGCGCCGGTGTCGGCGTGATGGCCAGCTCCGATCCCCTGGTCAAACTAAACGATGCGGACTATCTGTTTACACGACAAAACCGG
>JAIZVZ010000157.1 GCA_021768485.1 Oxalobacteraceae bacterium
TATGGACGCTCTTGGATTTCTTCAAACATATTCATGGTGCCGGGATCCGGAATCGAACCGGAACGCCCTCACAGGCGCGGGATTTTGAGTCCCGTGCGTCTACCTATTCCGCCATCCCGGCAACGCGGACGTATTATCCTTCATTTAAAGAAATGAGGCAATAGTTAATAATCGCCAAACAGTAAAATTTTGTTTGGCCGGCCGCTTTTTCTGCGCGATACGATGCCGCTGTTGCATGCATCGAAAAATGGCATGCGCATCAAGCACGGCGCCGGCGCTGATTACGGCTTGGTCACGGCGGCCGGCTTGGCGCCGCGCTCAGCTTTGCCTTCGGCGCGGCCCTCAGCGTTGCCCTCAGCTGCCGAGGTCGTGGTATTGCGCTGATACAGGCGCAGCCTTTCATCGCGGTCCGATGGCCGGCGTCCGGTCCACATCAGTTGCCAGCCGTTGCCGCGATATTTTTTCGCCAGTTCAGTGCTGTCCTTGGCCTTGACGCTGTCTTGCAGCAGCAGATAGTTGCAACTGCGTTCAGGCGGCACAAAGGGCAGGTGGCCGAAATAGGCGAGCGAGGCGCGTTGGGCCGGCGTCGCATTGGTCTCGACGCAATCGACGCCGGGCGGCAATTTGCTGGCGATTTCGCTGGCAACCAGGGCATAGCTTTTGCCGTAATTGATCGGCGCCAGAAACAACGTCATCGCCAGTCCCCAGCACAGTATGACCCCGCCCGAAGACAGGACCACGGCCCGCCACAGCACTGCCGGGCGGCGCGCCAGGCGCCAGTGAACCAGGAAAAACCAGGCGACGGTGACGCCTGCGGCAAGCAGAAAGGCCACCAGATTAAATTCGGGTTTGAAGCCGGGCACCAGCTTGAGCACGTTGCGGTGCAGTTGCGCCGGCCGGCCGTTGAGCATGGCATACCAGGCCAGCCACAAAAATGCGGCGCAGGTGGTCAGGGCCATGACCGCGAACCAGTCGATGGCATTGATCGCGCCGCGCTTCATGGTGGGCAGGCCGAAGGCGGCCAGGATTGCCAGCGGCGGCAACAGCGGCAGCAGATTGCTTGGATCGGGTTGCGGACTTAAGAGCATCAAGGCGGTCAGCCACAGCGCGAACGAGACCGGCAGGGCGATATGCAGCGCACGCCACTGGCGGCGCCATGCATATACCGACCAGGCGGCAAACGGCAGCGCGGGCCAGCAAAACCAGATGCCGGTGCGCAGGCAGTATTTGACGGAGCTCCATTGCGGCAGGCTGATCTGGTTGCGGTTCCAGCTCAGCCAGTCGGCCAGCGCGTGCGTGTTGTCCGGTGCGATCATGCCGGCGGCGCCCAGCCACAGCAAGACCATCAGCAGCGCAATCAGGCTGGCGGCGCACAGATGGATGACGGTGCGCGCGCGCGGCAAGCCGAAGCAGTGCAGGAAGCTGCCAAACAGCGACAGCCACAGTGCCAGCGGCACGACCCAGCCGCGGGTCAGCGTCAGGGCGCCGAGCGTCAGGCCGATGATGGCGGCATTGGTCTTGTTGGGCAGTTCGACATAGGCGGCCAGGCGATAGATGAGGAAGGCGACCAGCGATACCTGCAGCGCTTCGGCGCTCGCTTCATGGCTATGCAGCAGCAGGCCGAAACAGGCCAGATAAATGAGCAGCGCGGCGTCGGCCAGCGTGCGGCCGAAATCTTTGGGTTCGGGCTGGCCGCCGAAGGCCAGTTTCAGCGGCTGCGCTTCGCTGCGGCAGGCCAGGATGAAGGCGCCGAACCAGACCGACAGCGCGCCGAGCAGAAAGGCCAGCAGGGTCGAGATGCGCGCGGCCAGCGGATCGCCGAGGAGGAAGCCGAAGACCTTGATGCACAGGCCGCCGATCCAGAACGCCAGCGGCCCCTCGTCGTTGACCGGCAGGCCGGCGATATGCGGCCAGGCCCAGTCGCCCAGATAGCCGTGCGCCATGGTCCACATCACGCCAAAGCCGGCGGCGTCATCGTTTTTCCAGGGATCGCGCCCGAACAGGCCCGGTAAAATGTAGAGCAGACTGAGTGCAAACAAGCCCCAGCGCGGCAGGGCGCGGGTGGCGGCAGCGGGAAGTCGGACTGGCTTCATAAAAAAAGGAGCATCTGGCATGCGAGTCGAATCAAGGCAGTATTGTGCACTAAATTGGCAATTGCTTATGCATTAAAAAAAGGCAGCCACGGCTGCCTTTTTTTTGTGCAGTAAAAAATTACTCCGATGCTGCAACGGCAGTCTTGGAACCGACGGTACCGAATTTTTGGCGGAATTTTTCGACGCGACCGGCTGTGTCGACGATCTTGTGCTTGCCCGTGTAGAAAGGATGCGATTCGGACGAGACTTCGATCTTGACCAATGGGTATTCCTTGCCTTCGAACGTAGCGTTTTCACGCGAGCTGATGGTCGAACGGGTGACGAACTTGAAGTCGCAAGACAGGTCGTGGAACAAAACTTCGCGGTATTCTGGATGGATATCGGTTTTCATGTGTGCCTCTAAAATTGTGGGTAGCCCTATCGCGCACTTCGTCGGTCGCCTTGCTTCTTGACCCGATTGTCGATCACTTGCCGCATTGG
>JAIZVZ010000105.1 GCA_021768485.1 Oxalobacteraceae bacterium
GTATTGTTGTTTTTGTTGAAGCCGAAATCATTGTCGCGCAAAAAACCATGGGCGCGGCGCAGATCGGCCTGCATCGCCCATTGCTCATTGAACGATGCCTGAAAACCGATGCCGGCATTGACGAAGCCGGAATTCTTTGTCCGTTCGCCGTAAAAGCTGTCATTGACCTTGTCGCGCTGAGCACCGAGACCGATCAGCAGGAAGGGGCGGAAATTTTTACGCGACATCATGTACAAAGCGTCGGCACCGAGCATGTTTTGTTGATAGCGCTCGTTGTTGCCGCGTGCGCGGGCATAGCTCGTGCCAAGCTGGACATCCCAGTCTGGCGAGACGGCCTTGCCGAATTTCAGACCCAGGCCTTCGCCGTGGTCATCGACGCCAAAGCGCTTGTCCGGCCATAGCATGTTGACGCTTGGCGCGACATACCACGATGGATTATAGGAGGTGGTCGATTGGGCAAGGGCGCTGGCGCTGCTGCCGGCACCGCAAACGGCGGCGGCGATGAGGGCTAGTTTCGTTAAATTTTTCATGTTGTTAGCTCGTAAAAAGTGGGAATAAAAGGCGTGTTTTGTCGATGGGGCAGAATGTCTCTCGAAACAGAAATTACTAATTTATATTTTGAGAAACTTTTTGCCTTGCTCTTCCCATACTCGAGCAAGTCGTCCCAACAACATGCAAACCGCGACCCAGCCATCCCGTTTGCTGATGCTGAGAATGACTGCTTGAAATGGAGGTTACGGATATTGCGATCTAGCCTCTGTACGCCATCGCACTTAGGATTGATAAGATGACACTATGTTGTAAATATGCGTCACGGTGGCCGCTCAAATGGCTGGCGCCGGCCTTCGGCAAAATTCTGGCTTCGCTTGCCGAAGGGCGGTAATGGCCGTGCCAAGCAGGCATGCGCTGCGCGTTCGGATTGCAAGCCGATTTGACAGCCGCCATGCCGTCGGTCCGCCTGCTGTCGCCTGTTTGCCGTCGCGCGCGGCGCCGGTGGTATAAATTGGCATGCGGCTGAAAAAAGCGGCGGGCCATGCTGGCGAGAAGACTTTGCCGGCAAATTTGCTGAGTGCACGGGCAATCCTATATTGATGAGGAAAAATGAAGTATTTATTGGCACTGGATCAGGGAACGAGCAGTTCGCGCGCAATGTTATTTGATGCCGACGGCCATGTGCGCGCGCAGGCGAACGAGGAATTGGCGCTGCTGTATCCGCAGGCCGGATGGGTCGAGGTCGATCCGGAAGCGATTTGGCAGACACAACTGGATGTATGCCGACGCGTTCTGGCCCAGTCCGGTATCGCCGCCGGCGCCATCGGCGCCATCGGCATTGCCAACCAGCGCGAAACTACCTTGCTGTGGGACCGCAAGAGCGGGCAGGCGCTGGCCAACGCCATTGTCTGGCAAGACCGGCGTACGGTCGCCGATTGCGAAGCGTTGCACGCTGGCGGCCATGAGGCGATGGTGCGGCAAAAGACCGGGCTGGTCATCGATCCTTATTTTTCGGCGACAAAATTGCGCTGGCTGTTGCAGCATATTCCCGGCGCCCGCGCCCGCGCCGAACGCGGCGAACTGTGTTTCGGCACCGTCGACAGCTGGCTGCTGTATCGTCTGAGCGGCGGCCAGGCTCACCTGACCGATCCGTCGAATGCGGCCCGCACCATGCTGTTCAATATTCATAGCCGGCAGTGGGACGACGATTTGCTGAGCTTGTTCGAGATCCCGGCGGCCTTGCTGCCGGCCGTCGTTCCCAGCAGCGGCGTGTGCGCGGTCTGCTGCGCAGACTGGTTTGGCGCGGCGATTCCGATTGCCGGCATTGCCGGTGACCAGCAGGCGGCGACTTTCGGCCAGGCCTGCCATCAGATTGGCATGGCAAAAAACACCTACGGCACCGGTTGCTTCATGCTGATGAATACCGGCACCGAGGCCATGACTTCGCGGCATCAGTTGCTATCGACGGTAGGCTGGCATATTGCGGGGCAGGCCGTCAGCTACATGTTGGAAGGCAGTGTTTTCATGGCCGGCGCCACCGTGCAGTGGCTGCGCGACGGACTTGGCGTGGTCAAGAGTGCCGCCGAGGTCGAGGCGCTGGCCGCCAGCGTGCCCGATACCGGCGGCGTGCTGCTGGTGCCGGCGTTTACCGGCCTTGGCGCGCCATATTGGGATCCGTATGCGCGCGGCACCTTGCTGGGGCTGACGCGCGGCAGTACCGGCGCCCATATCGCGCGCGCCGCGCTCGAGTCGATTGCTTTGCAAAGCGCCGATCTGCTCGACGCAACCGAGCAGGATGCAGGATGTGCGTTGCGCGAATTGCGGGTCGACGGCGGCGCCAGCGGCAATAATCTGTTGATGCAGTTTCAGGCCGATATTCTGGGCGTGCCGGTTCTGCGGCCTTGCGTGATCGAAACCACTGCGCTTGGCGCGGCCTATCTGGCCGGGCTGGCGATTGGCCTCTGGAGCGGACTTGATGAAATTGCCGCGCAATGGCGCCTGGAACGTCGTTTCGAGCCGCAATTTTCGCAAGAACGGCGCCTGGCGACCTTGGCGCGCTGGCGGCGCGCGGTTGGCCTGGCGCGGCAGTGGCGCGATGAGCAAGCCGGCCATGCGGCGCCGATGCCATGAATTGCGCCATGAATGATGCCAAGCGCCGCGCACCTGCTCAGCCTTTGGTGCGCAAGGACTTGCTTGCCCGCCTGGGCCGGCAAACCGAATGGGATGTGATTGTTATCGGGGGCGGCGCTACCGGTCTTGGCTGCGCGCTCGATGCCGCCGCCCGCGGCTTGAAGACGGTGCTGCTGGAAGCGCATGATTTTGCACATGGCAGTTCCTCGCGCAGTACGAAGTTGATTCATGGTGGCGTGCGTTATCTGGCACAAATGAATTTTTCCCTGGTGCGCGAAGCCTTGCACGAACGTACTCTGCTGTTACGCAATGGACCAGCCGACCTCGTGCATCCGCTTGGCTTTGTGATCCCCATTTATCGCTGGAGCGATTTGCTTGTATATGCGGCAGGCTTGAAATTGTACGATGCGCTGGCCGGCAGTGATGCCATTGCGGCATCGCGTGCGGTGCGGCGCAAGACGGTCCTCGAGCTGACGCCGGGCGTTGCCCTGCATGATGCTGGCGGACGTTCGCTCAAGGCAGGCATCCACTATTTCGATGCGCAATTCGACGATAGCCGGCTGGCCATCTCGCTGTTGCGCACGGCGGCGGCGCACGGCGCGGTGGCGCTGAATTATTGTCCTGTCACAGCCTTGCTGAAACGGCGTGGCAAGGTCTGTGGCGTCACTGCCCGCGATGCCGAGAGCGGGCAGAGCATGCAGCTGCGGGCCAGGGCCGTGATTAACGCGACAGGCGTCTGGGTCGATGGCTTGCGCTTGCAGGACGATGCGCTGGCGCAGCCGATGGTCGCGCCCAGCCAGGGCGCGCATCTGGTGCTCGATCGCGATTTTTTGCCTGGCGATTGCGCCTTGTTGCAACCACGGACGGCCGATGGCCGCGTGCTGTTTTGTATTCCGTGGCTTGGCAAGACACTGATCGGTACGACCGATACTGTGCGCGACGACTTGCCGCAGGAACCATTGCCGCAGGCCGCAGAGATTGATTTTTTGCTGGACGCGGCCGCTGCCTTGCTGGCGCGCCGGCCGACCCGGGCCGATATCCGCGCCCAGTTTGCCGGCTTGCGGCCCTTGGTCAAGGCGGCTGGTGGCATGCCGACCTCGCGGCTGTCGCGCGAGCATGCGATTGTGGTGTCGGCTTCCGGCTTAATTACCGTCACCGGCGGCAAATGGACAACTTATCGCATGATGGCTGAACAAGTCATCGATCTGGCCGATCGCACGGCGCAGCTCGGTGCGGCACCGTCGCCGACGAAAAAAACGCGCCTGCTGCCGCTGCATTACGAAGCCGCTGGCGGGCCCCGCCTGCATCCTGATTTTCCCTATACGGAACAGGATGTGCGCAATGCTTTTCATTTCGAAATGGCGCGTGTTGCCGATGATATCTTGCTGCGTCGCACCCGCTTGGGATTGCTCGACGCCCACGCGGCGCAAACGGTGCGGCCTGTGGTGGAAGCGCTTCTGGCCTGTTGCCGAGCCCAAGAGTGAGGGTGCAGCAAAGCGCGGCGTTTCGCCCGGCTTCGCAGCCTGGACCGATCGGCAGACGTTGCAATGCCTGGCATTTCGCGCGTTCGCGCTTCAGCTGACGCAACCAAGTGGCACAACCAAGTGGCACAACTAAGTGGCACAACGTACAGAATGGCAGGCGGAAGATGGGCACAGTCTTTATATGTCCATCGATGAAGGGATGGCGATCATGGCTACTTCAGATTCGCCGCTGCGTCCGCATGCCGGTACAGCAAGAAAGGCCGATGTCGGCGGCATCAGCGAGACAAAAATCAATACGAGGGAAAAGACGGGCAATGATGGCATGCCGCGCCAGCCGCATGAGCGCGATGAAACGCCCGACGATCAAGCCAGCGTGCCGCGCCCGCGCATCGAGCAGGCCGCGCGCGATCTTGAGCAAGGCCTGGTCGATACCGATATGCATGGCATACGCGGCCAGGAAACCGTGACGAAAGCATTGAAGGAAAAACCCGATATGGGCGGCAATGCCGGTAACAATGCCGGTAGCAATGCCGCTAGCGTAACGCGCGCCAGCCCTGCTCATCGAGGCAAGAAAAATCCCGGGTAAAAAGACCACGGACCGGGCTGAGAGAAAGCCGGTCCGCAATGCGTCAGGTCGCACCGCATGTCGATACTGCCCGTCATATGCTGGCCAGCCGTGCGCTGTATTATGCGCTGTCTTATGCGCTGTCTTATGCACCGTCGGTCATGCGCTGCCAGTCGTGCGGACCGCACAGGCATGCCCTTATGTGCTGTCGCTGAGTGTAACGCGGTACAGTACACCGTCGCAGAGTACTCTGTCACGCCACGGCAATCATGTCATGCCGCCGTGCGCTATGGGCCTGCTATGTGCTCGATATGGGCTCGATACGGGCTCGCCATGAGCTTTGCGTCCCTGAATCTGAGCTCGGCAAGGGCGTCAAGTCCAAGGCGACGCGCGCGGTCAGGAAAGCGAGCTGCATCTCCGGTTGATCATCGTTCGACTTCAGGCAAAATTCGCAACGAGACTCAGGCTTCGCTTTCCAATGTCTGCACTGTGCCGGCCATGGCTGCATTTGCCGACTCGGCTGCTGCCGTCTTGACCTTGAGCGCGGCAGCGGCGCCTTGTTTGGTCCGGGCGCGCGAAGGCGGTAAACGGCGCAAGGTTTTCAGGGCATCGATATCCTTGATGCCGATGGTTCTCTGATCGACGCTGATAAAGCCGATTTCGTTGAAAGCCGATAGCGCCCGGCTGACGGTTTCCAGAGTCAGGCCGAGATAGCTGCCGATTTCGTGGCGGGTCATGCGCAAATTGAATAATTTGCTCGAGTAACCCATCTGCGCAAATTTATCCGATAGCGAGACCAGGAAGCGGGCGACGCGCGCTTCAGCGCTCAAGGCGCCCAGCATGCCTATCATGGCTTGCTCGCGCACCAGCTCGCGACTCATGACGCCGTACAGCACGTGTTCGAGTTCCAGATGAATGCGTCCGAGCGCCATCAGTTTTTTAAAGGGAAGCAAAATCAGGTCGCAATCGGACAGGGCCACTGCTTCGCATGAGTAATGTTTGGAGTAGATGCCGTCAACGCCGAGCATGTCGCCCTTCATGGGGAAGCTCAGCACTTGCTCATTGCCGAACTCGTCAATCAGCACGGTCTTGAGAAAGCCTGAATTGACAATGTAGAGCGTGTCGAAGGGCTGGCCGATAGTATGCACTCGCTGCCCGGTCTTGAATTGGACATGCTGGAATAGCAGCTCTTCGTCGCTGATGGCAGCCGCCGATGCGACGTGCAGCAATTCGCAGACTTCCTTCAAATTCGACCAGAGGCGACCTTGGCGTTGGCGGCCCGCTTCCATAGGCGATGGGGGAACGACCGATGGTAGCGAACTGCTCCGGCCCTCAGACATTTGCGTAGACAACATAGTTATCTCCTATAAGATTTTGCGGCGTAAAGGTTGCACTGCGAGGTTGCACTGCATAATTTGCTGCATGCCTGAATGCTTGACTGCACCACTTGGCCGCACCCTCACCAAGCTCTTCTTGTTTCAATATCATCATCGCGTTGTGTTACTTGCCATCTATATTTTTGTGGCATTTTTCGCTAAGATATTTTATTCATTTGACTACATTTATATGGCTGCAGTTGCATGACTACATTTGTACTGACGACCACCTGATTCTTGTTGCAATTTTGTCCATGACTGTGGCAATGTTTCAATCCACGCCTTGTCTAATTGCTGATTTTCATTATGGCAATGATGCGATGATTTAGATATCAGTAAGCGCTGAAAATGGATGTCGGAATTTACCGGCTCGATTAGGAATATTCCTACAATGAAGCCCGATAAAAGTTGATGGAACTCAAATAAATGAGTGGCGCCGATGGCCGCACTCATCAATATATGGTCTTTTTTGCAACAAGGCTCTCAGCCTTACTTGCAGGATTTTTATGCGATCTGGCAGATTATTGTGCCTGTTTCACACTTGAAACGGCGCCAGCAAGCGATGGGCGACAGCGTACTGCACCATGTCCGACAGTGAATTCATGCCCATTTTTTGCATGATGCGGGTTTTGTGAGTGCTGACCGTTTTTACCGACAGATGCAGGGCATCGGCGATCTCGGTGATGGTCTTGCCACCGACCAACATGGAAAAAACTTCGAATTCGCGGTCAGATAATTGCTCGTGCAACAATTTTTCATGGGGGACCATGATGTTGAGTGCCAGTTGCTCGGCCACTTCCATGCTGATATAAGGGCGACCGGAAGCCACTTTGCGAATCGCGCTGACCAGCTGTGTGCCGGCGCTTTCTTTTGTGACATAACCTTGGGCGCCGGCACGGATGGCGCGGACAGCGTATTGTTCTTCCTCATGCATGGTCAGAATGAGCACCGCCAGTTTCGGTGCCTCATCTTTAATTTGATGAATCAGATCGACGCCGCTGCGGCCAGGCATTGACAGATCGAGCAACAACAAATCAAAGCCGCCCCGTCGCACCTGTGCCAAGGCTTCAAAGCCGTCGGTTGCTTCGCCTACCACTTCAATATCTTCGGCGCCATCCAGGATGCGCTTCAAGCCTTCACGCATGATGGTATGGTCATCGGCAATCACAATTTTTATCATAGCTGGTTAAAAACGGTTGGCCAAATTTACGCATAACATGTGTCGATATCATACGCTATTGTCCCGCAGCTGTAAGAAAAACTAATGCATACCAATTTCCGAAAAAAGACACTTCCCCTCAATGAGGAGCGTGTTGCAGACGATGAACCAGTACGGCAATTGCACAGCTCGACAAGACCTTGTTGGTGACGCTGCCGAGCAGTATCTGACCCCAGCCGCTGCGACCGTGCGAACCCATGAAAATCAGGTCGCATCCTTCGTGTTGTGCCGTGTCTACAATCTGCCGGGCAGGGGCGTCGGAAAAAGCCGTCATCGCGCGAAAGTGCAGGCCGGCATTGATGGCCGCTTGTTTGATCGGTTCGAGATATTCGATGCCGGTGCGCCGCATCGAGGCTTCGAATTCTTGCTCGCTTGGAAAATCGGGGGGTACCAATTCCACGTAAACAGGATATTGGTATTGAGGCGCAACATATAAGCTGATTATTTCCGCCGACAATCGTTGCGCCAGTTCTACTCCTGCCAGGGCTGCTGCCAGCGACAAGGGGGAGCCATCGCTGGGAATGAGAATTTTTCTATACATGATATGCCTCCGGGGTGGTGGATATCCGAACAGAACGTCACCGGCCGCAGAAAACAGGCCGGCTCTGCTTGACATAGAGGTAATTGTAAGCCTTGCGTGCAAGCGGTCAAAGAACTGTATTCCTTAATCTGAAGCGCAAATGTCAAATTTGTGATGTAATTTGATTTCTTGCACAGTAAGGCGATCCCGGAATTGCACTCAATTAAGTGTTTTTTGTGAGGTTTTGATAATTTTTCGCCGATATGATCCGTTACTGTATTAAGCGCTTAAAGCCAAGTATTCAATGATAGTATGATGATGTACGTCAATGAATACGGGTTTCTCATAAGGTGCTTTTTGATTCTGGGTATGGCCTGCATCACGTTCGCGCAGAGCGGGGAGAGGGCCTGCGTCTCATTGTGAATAATTTTATTTTAGCAACAAACGTTGGACACCATCCCCAGATCGCGAGAGAATCGGGACATGCGAATTTTTGATGGTGCCTGAAAAGGCGCTACCTGCACAATTTCACGCCAATTATGGAGAAGTACGGATTATGACTGACGCCGCAGATGATTTCGACGCCCTGTTTGAACAAGTGGCCGCGCAACGTACAGAGGCCGTAGCGGCGGCAGCAGCGCCGGCACCAGCGCCGGCGCCAGTAGCAGCTGCACCGGCGCCAGCCGCAGCGCCTGCAGCGCAGGCGGCGACGCCGGCCGCAGATGCGCCCGAGATGTATTCGCGCCTGGGCTCCATTGTTCGTATCTTGCATGATTCGCTACGTGAATTAGGGTATGACAAAGCATTGACCGATGCGTCAATTGAAATTGCCGATGCCCAGGACCGCCTGACATATATCGCTACGCTGACGGAGCAATCGGCCAACAAGGTGCTGAATACGCTTGATGAAGCCATGCCGGAGCAAGATGAGCTGGCAAAATCGGCCAAGGACATGGATAGCCGCTGGGCGCAGTTATTCGAAGGCAAGCTCAGTGTCGACGAGTTCAAGGCGCTGGCCGGCGATTCGCGACAGTTTGCCACTGCGGTATCGACGGCGACCGAAAAAGAAAAGGCGCGCTTGCTCGATATTATGATGGCGCAGGATTTTCAAGACATCACCGGCCAGATCATCAAGAAAGTCATTACGGTCACCAAAAAGGTTGAGACCGAATTGGCGCAATTGCTGCTTGATAATGCTCCGGCAGCAATCAAAGAGAAGCAACATGCGAAACCGGTTGATTTGATGCAGGGGCCGGCTGGACCTGCTGTTGCAATGGCACAAGATGATGTCGATGATTTGTTGGCTGATCTGGGGTTCTGATGGATGACATGCTCAAGGATTTTGTGGTTGAGGCGATGGATTTGGCGGTTAACGTCGAAGAACATCTGTTAAGGCTGGAACGTGATCCTGATGATAAGGAAACGCTGAACGCCGTATTCCGTTCTTTTCACACCATTAAAGGCGGCGCCGGCTTCATGAATCTGGGCGCGATGGTTTCAGCTTGCCATCTGACCGAAAATTTATTCGACGCTTTGCGCACCGGCGCCGCGCCGGTGACGCCGATTGCAATCGAAGCAGCTTTGCAGGCGAGCGGCTTTGTCGCCGACCAGCTCACCGAGCTGGCCAATGGCGCCGAGCCTGAAAGTCTGGCTGCGATGCCCGATGCGCTCGAAGTCATCCTGACCAATGCGATTGAAGGGAAAGGCATGCCGGCCGCGCCGGCGGCACCGGTTCCGGCAGCGCCAGTTGCGGTGGCGCAGGCCGCGCCGGCGTCCGCTGATGGTCTTGACTGGGAATCCTTATATCGCGCGGTAGTGCCAGCCGGAACGCCTGCGTCGGCAGTCAGTGCGGCGCCGGCCGTTGTGGCGGCGGCACCGGCTGCTGCGCCGCAAGCCAGTGCCGAAAAGGCGGAGGTGAAGGCCGATGTCAAGGCTGAGCGAGCCGAAGTGCGGGCCGCCGCGCCGATGAAGGAAGACAGTATCCGGGTCGACGCCATCAAGCTCGACGCCTTGCTCGAAGTGGCCGGCGAATCGGTGCAGGCCGCCAACCAGGCCAGTGTGCTACTGGAAAAACTGTTGCAGTTTAAATTTGAAGGCGCTGCGGGCGCCCTGATGGACACCCTGGCCGAAACGCTGGAGCGTGCCTCGCGCTATTCCGCCGAATTGCAGCGGGCAACCTTGGCCACCCGCATGCAACCGGTTGGTCGCCTGTTTCAAAAATTCCCGCGCCTGGTGCGCGAGCTGGCCAGAGACCTCGGCAAGGATGTCGAATTGACGATCGAGGGCGCGGAGACCGAAGTCGACCGCGTGGTGGTCGACAGTCTCTACGATCCGCTGGTGCACATGTTGCGCAATGCGCTAGATCACGGCATCGAGGGGCCGGAAGCGCGGGCGGCGGCCGGCAAGACGGTTAAATCGTATATCTCCTTGAAAGCCTGGCAGGAAGCCAATAGCGTCATGATTGTGCTGGCTGACGATGGCAAAGGCATGGATCCGGCGCAGTTGCGACGCAAGGCGCTGGAGAAGGGCTTGATCAATGAATCGACCGCACTGACTCCTGACGAAGCTTACCAGCTGGTGTTCTTGCCTGGTTTTTCGACCAAGGATGTGGCCAACAGCGTCTCGGGTCGCGGGGTCGGGATGGATGTGGTGCGCACTGCCGTCGAAAAAAATCGCGGCGCGATTCGTATCGATTCTGCCCTCGGCAAGGGCACCAGTTTTTCGATCCGCCTGCCGATCGAATTGTCGATCGTGCCGACCATGCTGGTCAGCACGTCCGGCGCGGCGCTGGCTTTGCCGATGGCAGTCGTGCAGCGGGTGGTCGAATTGCCCGAGGCATTCATGGAGGTTGGCGGCTCGCCAGTCCTGAAAGACCAGGGGCGGCCGCTGCCGGTGCGTTCGCTGGCGACCTCGCTTGGTTACACGCCGGGCAGCGAGCGCGTCGGCATCGTCGTCAACGCTCCCAATCCTTACATTCTGGCGGTCGAGGCCGTCGACGGCACGGCCGATCTCGTGATCAAGCCGATGACGGCGATCTCGGTATCGGGCATCACCGGTACTGCCCGTTCTGCCGAAGGCGAATTGCTGCTGGTGGTCGGCCTGTCCTTCCTGATGGAAGGCTGCCGGACGACGGTGCGCATGGCCGCCTGACAGCCAGCATTGTCGGCGCATCAAAAAGCCTGCGTTTCGCAGGTTTTTTTTCGACTGGCTGCCGATGGCGCGACGCCGTCATCCGAAAAAAACGCAGAAAATTGAAAAAAGCCTAGACACGTCCATGGGGCTTTGCTATAGTTCGCCTCCCCGCTGAAAACGCAGCGAAACACAGTAGCGACAGAGGGGAAGCAAGACCGGATTGAAGAAGCAAACGCAGTAAAAAATAAGTAAAAAAGTGGT
>JAIZVZ010000106.1 GCA_021768485.1 Oxalobacteraceae bacterium
GCAGAGCCGCGGCTCTGCTTTTTTTATCGGCGCTGCGAGTTGATTGCGGAATTACTCGCGGCTGCCGCCGGCAATGCCGAGAATGGCCAGCAAATTGGTGAAGATATTGTACAGGTCCAGGTAGATCGACAATGTTGCCGAAATATAATTTGTTTCGCCGCCATTGATCACTTGTTGTACGTCATACAGCAGATAGGCCGAGAACACGGCAACGGCGATGACCGAGATGACCAGGTAGAGCGCCGGCACTTGCAGGAAGATATTGGCGACGCCGGCGATCAGGATCGCCAGCACACCGGCAAACAGCCATTTGCCCATGCCTGAAAAATCGCGTTTGGATACCGTGGCGATACTGGCCATGACGGCCATGATGGCCGCCGTGCCGCCAAAGGCGGTCATGATCAGCGTGCCGCCGTTGGAAAAGCCGAGCGTGTACGAGATCAGGCGCGAGAGCAGCAAACCCATGAAAAAGGTAAAGCCGAGCAGCGCCACGACGCCCCAGCCCGAGGTCTTGGTGCGCTGGATGACGTAAATAAAGCCGAATGCAATTGCCATATAGGCAATGAAGCCCATCATGGGGCTGGCGGCGAATAAGGAAAATTTCAATTGCACCCCGATCCATGCGCCGAGCACGGTAGGGATCATCGACAATGCCAGCAGCCAATAGGTATTGCGCAGTACGCGATGACGCGCAGCGGCGATGTCGCCGTGGCCGGCAAAGGTGGTGGATTGCAGATTGCGGTACATAGGAACTCCTGTTCTGTGTAAATCGAGTTATTGCGGTTAAAAGCATAACATGTCTGGCCGCAAGAGGGGGAGTGGCGGCGTGCCGTGCCGTTTGAGGCGAACGTCCGCCGGCGCAAAAAAACGGCGGTTTGCCGGCCGCCGGGACGGCGCCGGCACGAAAAAAAGCCGGGAATCGCTTGTCCGCAGCGCTGTTATCGTGCTTATCGACGTTTGTCGCTCTAAGCATGGGTGTTCTATGGTAAAATCGAAGGTTGATTGAATGATCAAATCCCGGTTTCATACCTTACTTTTATTGGAGTTTTTACAACATGGCAATCGAACGCACCCTGTCGATTATTAAACCTGACGCAGTCGCGAAAAACGTGATCGGTCAAATCTATTCCCGTTTTGAAGGTGCCGGCCTGAAAATCGTTGCTGCCCGCATGCTGCATCTGTCGCGCGCCGAAGCTGAAGGCTTTTACGCTGTGCATGCTGCCCGTCCATTTTTCAAGGATTTGGTCGAATTCATGATTTCCGGTCCCGTCATGGTTCAGGCGCTGGAAGGCGAAAACGCAGTGTTGAAGCACCGCGACCTGATGGGCGCAACCGATCCGAAGAAGGCTGACAAGGGCACGATCCGCGCCGATTTCGCCGATTCGATCGATGCCAACGCCGTTCACGGTTCGGACGCAGTCGAAGCCGCCGCAGTTGAAATCGCGTATTTCTTCCCAGCTTTGAACGTGTATTCGCGTTAATCTGATTTCAATTGTAAGGCCAGCACGATCGGTGTAGTCTATTCTGAATTTTCCAGGGTTTCCTTTTATTAAGGAGCCGCGGATGAAACGGGATAGGCACCCATCGCAAGGCTGGAAAATGCATTATGACGGCTCTGATCAATTTGCTTGACCTCGATCCCGCACAACTTGTCGCTTATTGCGGCGAGCTGGGGGAGAAGCCATTTCGCGCCAAGCAATTGCAGCGCTGGATACATCAGTTTGGCGCCGATGATTTCGACGCCATGACCGATCTCGCCAAATCCTTGCGCGACAAGCTCAAGGGGCGGGCGACGATTGCGGCGCCGGCCATCATCAGCGACCATACCTCGGCCGACGGCACGCGCAAGTGGCTGGTCGATGTCGGCGCCGGCAATGCGGTCGAGACCGTCTATATTCCCGAAGATAATCGCGGCACCCTGTGTATTTCGACCCAGGCCGGCTGCGCCGTCAATTGCCGCTTCTGTTCGACCGGCAAACAGGGCTTCAACCGCAATCTGAGCGTGGCCGAAATCATCGGCCAGCTGTGGATGGCTGAATTCGAATTGCGCCGCACCCACGGCATCGAGCCGGGGCCCAAGGGCGAGCGGCAAATCACCAATGTGGTCATGATGGGCATGGGCGAGCCGCTGCTCAATTTCGAGCCGACCGTCACCGCGCTCAAGCTGATGCTCGACGATAATGCCTACGGCCTGTCGCGCCGCCGCGTGACGCTCTCGACCTCGGGCGTGGTGCCGATGATCGACAAGTTGTCGCAAGAATGCCCGGTCGCGCTGGCGGTGTCGCTGCACGCGTCCAACGATGGCTTGCGCGACTCGCTGGTGCCATTGAACAAGAAGCACCCGCTGGCCGATCTGATGGCGGCCTGCCGGCGCTATCTCGAATTTGCGCCGCGCGATTTCATCACCTTCGAATACTGCATGCTCGACGGCGTCAACGACACCGACCAGCATGCGCGCGAGCTGATTGCGCTGGTCAAGACCGGACCGCAGCCGGTGTCGTGCAAATTCAATCTGATTCCATTCAATCCTTTCCCCGAATCGGGGCTGCTGCGCTCGAAAAATCCGCGCATCAAGGAGTTCGCCCAGATCCTGGCCGACGCCGGTATCGTGACCACGGTGCGCAAGACGCGCGGCGACGACATCGACGCCGCCTGCGGCCAGTTGGCCGGCGATGTGCAGGACCGGACCCGGGTTGCGCAGCGCATGGAAAAAATGGCGGAGTACCAAAAGAAATTCGGCCCCGATTTCGGCCGCATCGTCGAGGTCGGTTCGTGATGACGCTGCCGCGCCTTCTTTGCCTGCTGCTGGCGGCGCTGCTGGGCCTGGGCGGCTGCGCCGCCGGCTCAGGCGCCGGCACTGCGGCCGGCGCCTCGCGCGAGCTGGCGACGCTGTCGGACCAGACGCCGGCGCAAAAGCGCGCGCAAATCCGTTTGCAACTGGCGATCGGCTATTTTCAGCAGCATCAGCTGGCGGTGGCGCTCGATGAAGTCAAGCTGGCGCTGCAGGCCGATCCGGGGTATGCCGATGCCTATGGCGTGCGGGCCCTGATCTACATGGAAATGGATGAAACCCGGCTGGCCGACGACAATTTTTTGCGGGCGATCGAACTGGCGCCGAACAATCCCGATCTGAGCAATAACTATGGCTGGTTCTTGTGCCAGAGCGGCCGCGCGGCGCAGGCGATGCCGTATTTCGAAGCTGCCATTGCCAGCCGCAACTATCAGTCGCCGGGCAAGGCGCTCAACAACGCCGGCGCCTGCAGCCTCAAGCAGGGGCAGGAGCCGGCGGCCGAACGCTATTTTTTGCGGGCGTTCCGCAGCGATCCGCAAGACTCGGCCACCGGCATCAATTTGGCAAAATTGTATTTCGCGCGCGGCGACTATCAGCATGCGCAGTTTTATCTGTCGCGCGTAATGAAAATGGAAGCGGCCGACGCAGTCCCGGTGGATGTGCTGTGGCTGGCCGTAAAGATTGAACATAAGCTCGGCAACCGGGCTGCTGAAGCGGCATTGGGCACGCAAATGCGCCGCCTGTATGCCGATTCGCCTGCTTATGCCGCATATCAACGTGGAGCGTTCGATGAGTGATACAGAATTTAATGCAGCGGCAATGGCCGAGGACGCAGGCCAGCCTTTGCGCGCGCAGACCGTGGAGCGGCCAGGTGTGCAGCTGACCCGGCAGCGCGAATTGATGGGCTGGTCGATCGAGCAGGTCGCCGAGCAATTGAAACTGGCGCCGCGCCAGGTGCTGGCGCTCGAGGCCGACGATTATGCGGCCTTGCCGGCCCTGGCCGTGGTGCGCGGCTTTATCCGCGCCTATGCCAAAATTCTCAAGATCGACGCTTCGCCGCTGGTATCGATGATCCAGGTCGAGACCGAGGCGCCGAAAGAGCCGATGCCTTTGCGCAGCGATTTGTCGAGCAAGTTTTTGCATTCCACCGCGCCGTTGATGAGCAAGCGCGGCTTTCCGATCGGCTGGACCGTACTCGGACTGGTCGCGGTGCTGGCGCTGGTGTCGGGGGCGCAGCGCATGGGCTGGCTGCCGTCGACCAGCAGTCTGCTTAAGGCCTCGGCCTCGGCTTCGGCCAGTGCGCCGGCGGCCAGTGCCGTGGCCCTGGCCGATAACGTGGCCGTCATTAACACTGCGCCGGTGGCCGCGCCGACGGTCGATGCCGCCGCCGTCACGGCACCGGCCCCGGCCGACGACCGCGATTTGAAGGGCGCGCCGCAAACCACGGTCACGCCTGCCGTGCCGACGACGACAACGGCCAAGGCGGCGCCGGCAGCGGTGGCCGTCACGGCTGCGCCGGTGGCCGCGCCGGCGCCGGCACCGACGCCGACGACGAGCACGGCGCCGGCGCTGGCCGCTGGCGATGCCCTGGTTCTGACCATTCATGAAGACTCCTGGATCGCCATCAAGCGTGCCAATGGCACCATGGCGATCAGCCGCGTGCTCAAGGCCGGCAGTACCGAGAGCGTGATGCTCGATGGTCCGGCGCAACTGGTGGTCGGCAATGTGGCCGGGGTCGAGGCGACCTGGCGCGGCGCGCCGCTGAAAATCAAGTCGGTCAGCGGCGGCAATACCGCGCGGCTGAATTTGAAATAATGACGTCGCCCGTATTCAAATCGGCAAGCGAGCCGGGGCTGGAACCGATCGCGTCCGGCCCGCTCGTGCGCCGTAACAGCCACCGGGTGCGGATTGCCCACGCCGGCCGTGAAGTGTTCGTGGGCGGCGCGGCGCCGGTCGTGGTGCAGTCGATGACCAATACCGATACCGCCGACGTCATCGAAACGGCAATCCAGATCAAGGCCCTGGCGCGCGCCGGCTCGGAGCTCGTGCGCCTGACCGTCGACCGTCCGCAGGCCGCCGCCGCCGTGCCGCTGATCCGCGAACAGCTCGACAAGATGGGCATCGATGTTCCGCTGATCGGCGACTTCCATTACAACGGCCACACCTTGCTGGCCGATTTCCCCGAATGCGCGCGCACGCTGTCGAAATACCGCATCAATCCCGGCAATGTCGGGCAGGGCGCGCGGCGCGACACGCAATTTGCGCAAATGATCGAGGCCGCCTGCAAATACGACAAGCCGGTGCGCATCGGCGTCAACTGGGGCAGCCTGGACCAGGCGCTGCTGGCGCGCATCATGGACCAGAATGCCGCGCGCAGCCTGCCGTGGCCGGCGCAGGCGGTGATGTACGAAGCGCTGGTGACCTCGGCCATCGACAATGCGCGCCGGGCCGAAGAGCTGGGCCTGGCTGCCGACCGCATCATCCTGTCGTGCAAGGTCTCGGGCGTGCAGGACTTGATTGCGGTGTACCGCGAACTGGCGCGCCGCTGCGATTATTCCTTGCACCTGGGGCTGACCGAAGCCGGCATGGGCAGCAAGGGCATCGTCGCCTCCACGGCGGCGCTCTCGGTGCTGCTGCAGGAAGGCATCGGCGACACGATCCGTATTTCGCTCACGCCGGAGCCGGGCGGCGACCGCACGCGCGAGGTGGTGGTCGGCCAGGAAATCCTGCAGACCATGGGCTTGCGTAAATTTACGCCGATGGTGATCGCCTGTCCCGGTTGCGGGCGCACCACCTCGACCGTGTTCCAGCAGCTGGCCGACAATATCCAGACCTATCTGCGCGAGCAGATGCCGAGCTGGAAGCAGCTCTATCCGGGCGTCGAAGCGATGAATGTGGCCGTCATGGGCTGTATCGTCAACGGTCCCGGCGAATCGAAGCACGCCAATATCGGCATCAGCCTGCCCGGCACCGGCGAATCGCCGGCCGCGCCGGTGTTTGTCGATGGCGAAAAAACCGTGACGCTGCGCGGCGAGCAGATCGTCGAGCAATTCCAGGCCATTGTGCTGGAGTATGTCCAATCTCATTATGGAAAAGAAAACGCCGGCCTCTGAGCGCGGCATTTTCATGGAACAGATTCTTATGTCCGATACAAAAAAAATAGAAAAAATCACTGCCGTCAAAGGCATGAACGATATCCTGCCGGCCGATGCGCCGCTGTGGGAACTGTTTGAAAACACCGTGCAGTCGGTCCTGAAAAGCTACGGCTTTGCGCAGATCCGCACGCCTATCGTGGAAGACACGGCGCTGTTCGTGCGCGGCATCGGCGCGGTCACCGACATCGTCGAAAAAGAGATGTATTCCTTCGACGATTCGATGAACGGCGACCATCTGACGTTGCGCCCGGAAGGCACGGCCGGCACGGTGCGCGCGGTGATCGAGCACAATCTGACCTACGAAGGTCCGAAGCGTCTGTGGTACAGCGGCCCGATGTTTCGCCACGAACGTCCGCAGCGCGGCCGCTATCGCCAGTTTTTCCAGTTCGGCGCCGAAGCGATCGGCTTCAGCGGCCCCGATATCGATGCCGAGCTGATCATGCTGTGCCGCCGCGTATGGGACGATCTGGGCCTGGAAAACATCAAGCTCGAGCTCAATTCGATCGGCGATGCGCATGAGCGCGCCAGGCACCGCGCCGACCTGATCGCCTATTTCGAAGCCAATCTCGAGCTGCTCGACGCCGAAGCCAAGCGCCGTCTGCACAGCAATCCGTTGCGCATCCTCGATACCAAGAATCCGGCCATGCAGGAACTGGTCAATGGCGCGCCGAAGCTGCTCGATTACCTCGAAGCCGAATCGATCGCCCATTTCGAGGGCGTGCAGGCGATTTTGCGTCATAATAATATCCCGTACACGATCAATCCGCGCCTGGTGCGCGGCCTCGATTATTACAATCGCACCGTGTTCGAATGGGTCACCGATCAGCTCGGCTCGCAAGGCACGGTCTGTGCCGGCGGCCGCTACGATCCGCTGGTGGCCATGTTCGGCGGCAAAGCGACGCCGGCCTGCGGTTTCGGCATGGGCGTCGAACGCCTGATCGAATTGATGAAGGCGGCCGGCGAACAGGCGGTCGCCAACAGTTGCGACGTCTATCTGGTGCACCAGGGCCAGCAGGCGCAGCTGCAAAGTTTTGTGCTGGCCGAGCGCCTGCGCGACGCCGGACTCGATGTGGTGCTGCATTGTGCCACCGCGGCCGGCGCCGGCAGCTTCAAGTCGCAGATGAAGCGTGCCGACGGCAGCGGCGCGGCGTTTGCCGTCATTCTCGGCGAAGACGAAGTGGCCAACGGCAGCGCCAGCGTCAAATCGCTGCGTGCCAGCGGCGACGGCCAGCAGGCCAGCGTCGCGTTCGATGGAGTGGTCGATTACATTGTCGATCAAATAGTGGGCGACGACCACGACCATGACCACGTACACTATCACCATTAATTACAGCTGCCCGGCAGCGACCTTTTTCTAAACTTTTTTACATAGCAGATCTCACTCATGGCATACGATCACGAAGAGCAAGAACAGTTGGAATCCATCAAGGCCTGGTGGAAGCAGTTCGGTAACCTGATCACTGGCGTGTTGACCGCCGCCCTGTTCGCTTATGCGGCCTGGACCGGCTGGAATTACTATCAACGCACGCAGGCGGCGCATGCGTCGCAGCTGTTCGACTCGCTGCAAAAAGCCGACGCCGGCAAGGACAATGCCAAGGTCTTGCGCGCTGCCAGCGACATGGAAGACAAGTTTTCGCGTACCGCTTACGCGCAAATGGGCGCGCTGGTGGCGGCCCGCAGCGCCTTCGATGCCAACGACATGAAATCGGCCAAGGCTCAACTGCAATGGGTCATCGAACATGGCGACGGCGTCGAATATATTTCGCTGGCCAAGATTCGTCTGGCCGGCATTTTGCTCGACGAAAAAGCTTATGACGAGGCATTGAAGCAGCTGGCCGGCGATTTCCCGGCGCCGTTTTCCGGTCCTGCGCTCGATCGTCGCGGCGACATCCTGTTTGCGCAAAACAAGATCGCCGACGCGCGTGCTGCCTACAAGGCTGCGCTGGCACAGGGCGACAAGCGCAATCCTACGCGTCAGCTGATCCAGTTGAAGCTCGATGCGATCGGCGGCGACGCCGCCTGAGCGGACTTGCGCCGTCGCGATGCATGATTGTGCGTGGTAGATGCGTGGCCGATGCGTGATGCCGGTATTGCCTGGCGACGCCGGCCCCCAAGCAAATTGTAAGCAGATCGAATAAATGAAAAACGAGAAAAAAATGCATATTTCCCGAAAACTCGGATGTGCCGGCATGGTTTTGCTGCTGGCCGGTTGCTCCAGCTGGTTTGCCGACAAGCCGAAAAATCCGCCCGCCACGCTGCTCGAGTTCAAGGAGACGATGGCGGTGACCAAGGCCTGGAGCGCCGCTGTCGGCAACGCCGGCATCTACACATTTTCGCCGGCCGTTTTCGGCGACAGCGTATTCGTGGCCGGTAACGACGGCACCCTGAACCGCATCGCGGCGGCCGACGGCAAATCGTACTGGCGCATCAATGCCGGCATGAAGCTGAGCGCCGGCGTTGGCACCGATGGCGAAACGGTGGCGGTGGTCGGCGAAAAAGGTCTGGTCATGGCGTTCGATGCCGACGGCAAGGCGCGCTGGAAAGTGCAGAGTTCGAGCGAAGTGCTGTCGGCGCCCGGCGTCGGCAGCGGCATCGTCGTCGTGCGCAGCATCGATAACCACATCACCGCCTACGATGCGGCCAGCGGCGCCAAGCGCTGGAGTGCGCAGCGTCCGGCACCGAGCCTGACTTTGCGCAGCGCTCCCGGCATCGTGATTTCGAACGGTATCGTCTACGTGGCCATGCCTGGTGGTAAACTGCTGGCATTAGCGGCCAGTAACGGCGGCGTGCGCTGGGAAGCGGCAGTCGGCGCACCAAAAGGGGCGACCGAGCTCGAACGCATGACCGATACCTCGGGCATGCCGGTGGTTGACGGTGCCGATATCTGCGCGTCCTCCTATCAGGGCCGGCTCGGCTGCTTTAACACCGTCAGCGGCGTGGCCCGCTGGACCAAGGAGTTGTCGAGCGACGCCGGGGTGGCGGTCGACGAGCGTTTCGTCTTCGGCGTCGATGAGCACGGTGCGCTCAATGCCTTCAGCCGCGATACCGGCGCCAGCGTCTGGCGCAATGACAAGCTCAGCTATCGCCGGCTGTCGACGGCCGCCTCGTTCGGGCGTGCGGTGGCAGTGGGCGATTACCAAGGCTATATCCATTTTCTGTCGCGCGAAGAAGGTACGTTTCTTGCTCGCGTCAGCACCGATGGCAGTCCAATTCGATCGACGCCGGTTGTGGTCGGGAAGAATTTGATATTTCAAACACAAGCAGGAACAGTGGTCGCTTTGTCGACCGAGTAGGATTTAATGAAGCCGGTAATTGCACTTGTAGGCCGACCTAACGTCGGAAAATCGACGTTGTTCAACCGCTTGACCCGCTCGCGCGATGCGCTGGTGGCGGACTTGCCGGGGTTGACGCGCGACCGTCACTATGGCGAAGGCCGGATGGGCGAACGCCCCTTTCTGGTGATCGACACCGGCGGCTTCGAGCCGGTCGCCAAGCAAGGCATCATGCACCAGATGGCCTTGCAGACCAAGCAGGCGGTGGCCGAGGCCGACATGGTCATTTTCATCGTCGATGGCCGTCAGGGCATGACGCCGCACGACAAGACCATTACCGAGTTCTTGCGCAAGGCCGGCCGGCCGGTGATGCTGGTGGTGAATAAGGCCGAGGGCATGAAATACACGGCCGTGGCCGCCGATTTCTATGAGCTCGGCCTCGGCGATCCGATCGCCATCTCGTCGGCGCACGGCGATGGCGTGCTCGACATGCTCGACGAAGCGCTCGACCAGGCGTTTGCCAACCATGCGCCGCTCGATGAAGAGCCCGACACCCTTGGCGGTGGCGGCATCAAGATCGCCATCGTCGGCCGCCCGAATGTCGGCAAATCGACCCTGATCAATACCTTGCTTGGCGAAGAGCGCGTGATTGCCTTCGACATGCCCGGCACGACCCGCGATTCGATCGAAATTCCGTTCGAGCGCGACGGCGTCCATTACACGCTGATCGACACGGCCGGCATCCGCCGCCGCGGCAAGGTCTTCGAAGCGATCGAGAAATTCTCGGTGGTCAAGACGCTGCAGTCGATTTCGGAAGCCAATGTCGTCATTTTGCTGCTCGACGCCCAACAGGATATTTCGGAGCAAGACGCGCATATCGCCGGCTTCATTCTCGAATCGGGGCGGGCGTTGGTGGTCGGCGTCAATAAATGGGATGGCTTGCAGTCGGACCGGCGCGATGAAATCAAGATCGACCTCGACCGCAAGCTCGACTTTCTATCGTTTGCGAAATTTCACTTCATTTCGGCCTTGAAGTCGTCGGGCATTGCGCCTTTGATGAAATCGGTCAATGCCGCCTACGCTGCCGCCACGGCCGATCTGTCGACGCCAAAGCTGACGCGGGCCTTGATCGAAGCGGTTGAAAAGCAAGAGCCGCGGCGCAAGGGTTCGATCCGTCCGAAATTGCGTTATGCCCATCAGGGCGGCATGAATCCGCCGATTATCGTCATTCACGGCAATGCCTTGCAGGCGGTCGGCGATACGTATAAGCGTTATCTGGAGAAACACTTCCGCGACACCTTCTCGCTGGTCGGCACGCCGCTGCGGATTGAGTTGCGTACAGGTAAAAATCCATTTACCAAGGATCAAAAATAAAACCGTAATTATTGTTCTGGGTCAATATTCATAATTACGAGCTCCCGGAAAGGGAGCGAGCGACTGCACCGAATGCAGTAATTGGCTATTATGGCGCTAATACTTGAAATCGTCCGCATAATCGCAAACTGCATCAGGTAATATGGTAGTGCGCCACTGGGTGTGCATTACTCTAACAACAAATATAAAACAACACATTGGAGCTGTCATGAGCAATAAAGGGCAACTGTTACAAGACCCATTCCTGAATGCCTTACGTAAAGAGCATGTTCCGGTCTCGATCTATCT
>JAIZVZ010000107.1 GCA_021768485.1 Oxalobacteraceae bacterium
GTCTACACCTCCACCAACAGCGGCGCCAGCTGGAGCAAGGCGCCGGTGATGAACGGCAATCAGGGCCAGATCGCCTTGTCGGCCAGCGGCGCGGTATTGCTGCACAGCCCGGCCGGGACCAGCGTCACCTACCGCTCGACCGACATGGGCGCCAGCTGGAACGCGGTCGGCACGCTGGCCGTCAAGGATGCGCGGCCAATGGCGGACCCGCTCAACCCCAACAAGTTCTACCTGTATGACACGATCAACGGCCGGCTGCTGATCAGTACCGACGCCGGCGCCACCTTCTTCTCCGGCGCCAGCCTGGCGCAAGGCGGCGCCGACCTGATTCGTCCGGCGCCGGCGCGCGAAGGCGATGTCTGGGTCTGCGCCGCCGGCCTGCAACGCTCGACCGACTCGGGGCTAAGCTTTGCAAAACTGGCCACCGTCAAGGATTGCGCGGCGGTCGGTTTCGGCAAGGCGGCGCCAGGCGCCGCTTATCCCACCGTGTACATCTGGGGCACCGTCGGCGATGTGACGGGCGTGCTGCGTTCCACCGACAGTGGCGCCAACTGGGTCCGCGTCAACGATGATGCGCATGAATACGGCGGGCCGGGCAACGGCGCGTTTGTGCTGGGCGATATGGATAACTACGGCACCGTCTACATGGGCACCGTCGGCCGCGGCATCGTCTACGGCAAGAGCGCCGGCGAGCAGGGAGATGTGGAGGTGGTCGCGGTGTCGCCGTCCGCCACCGGCACGCCGCTCAACCAGTGCGAATATCTGGTGACCAGCTCATGGCAAGGCGGGCATAACGCCAACATCCGCATCACCAACAATCGCGCCACCACCGTCAATGGCTGGACGGTGTACTGGACCTATAGCGATGGCTCGCAGGTGCAAGCGTTCTGGAATGCCGCCGTCACCGGTGTCAGCCCCTCCTATGCCGCCACGGCCAACCAGAGCTGGAACCAGAACATTGTCCCCGGCGGTACTGCGGAATTCGGCATTACGGTCAGCGGCACGGCGATACCCAACGTTACCGGCGAGGTGTGCATTTGAAAAAATTATTCGCCCTGCTGGCAGCTTGCAGCGCCCTCGCCGGCGCCGCCCAAGCGACCGTGCTCGACTTCGACTATCCGGCGGACAGCGGCGAACTGACGCCGTTATCCGACACCTCCCCCTACCCGGCCCTGGAATGGAGCGCCTCCTGGTATCTCGGCGACGTCAGCGTGCCCGGCTACAGCAACGCCGCGCACTCCGGCGCCGGCTTTGTGCTCAACGGCTACGGCGCCAACGATCAGCGCATCAGCGGCGGCCAGGCATTCAGCTTCATCGGCGCCTGGTTTGCCGTGCCGCAGATCAATGGGAGCAAAGCCAGCTGGATCAACATCACCGCCTACGACGCCAGTGGCGCCTTGATCGGCAGCACCGGCAACGTCAGCATTTCCTCGACCTACAGCTGGGTCGAGGCCGATTTCTCCAACGTCTCGCGCCTGGTCATCTCGCGCGACAAGGGCTGGTACGTCATGGACGACTTCAGTTTCGCAGCGACGGTGCCCGAACCCGGCATGCCGCTGATGATGGCCGCCGGACTGGCCCTGCTGGCCGTGGCGGGCCGTCGAAAACACACTCAATCACTCGGAAGGTAAACGCATGAAAGAAGTAAGCAAGATGAGCAAGCGCTGGGCACTGGCCTTGTCGACGGCACTCTGCGCGCAGTTCTCCGGCCTGGCCCAGGCCGCCCCGGACGGCCCGGATGAACGCGCGGCCAAGGCCGTGGCGGCGATGACGCTGGACGAGAAGATCAGGACCGTGTTCGGCTATTTCTCCACCGACTTCAAGGGCGTGGCCCGTCCCAGGGAAGGCGTGCCGTTTGCCGCCGGCTTTATCCCCGGCGTCGAACGCCTGGGCATCCCGCACCAGCAACTGACCGACGCCGGCATCGGCGTCGCCACCCAGCGCAATGACAAGCCGCGCGAACTGACTTCGCTGCCGGCCGGCATCGCCACCGCCGCCACCTGGAATCCGGCACTGGCCTACGCCGGCGGCGCCATGATCGGCAAGGAGGCCCGCTTGTCCGGGCATAACGTGATGCTGGCGGGCGGCGTCAATCTGCAGCGCGAGCCGCGCAACGGCCGCAACTTCGAATACGGCGGCGAAGATCCGCTGCTGGCCGGCATCATGGTCGGCGAGCAGATACGCGGGATTCAATCCAATCACGTGGTGGCCACCGTCAAGCATTTCGCCTTCAACGACCAGGAGACCGGCCGCTCGCGCGTCAACATCAAAATCGATGACGCGGCCGGCCGCATGTCCGACCTGCTGGCGTTCCAGATCGCCATCGAGCGCGGCGATCCGGGCTCGGTGATGTGTGGCTACAACCTGGTCAACGGCTTTTACTCGTGCGAGAACGACTATCTGCTCAACCAGGTACTGAAACGCGACTGGGGCTACAAGGGCTATGTGATGTCGGACTGGGGCGCGACCCACTCGACCATTCCAGCCGCCATCAACGGCCTCGATCAGCAATCCGGCTGGCCCTTCGATCAATCGCCGTACTTCAACGAAGCGCTGAAGGAAGCGGTACAGAACGGCCACGTCCCCGAGCGGCGACTCGATGACATGGCGCAGCGCATCCTGCGCGCCATGTACGCCAACGGACTGATGGAACATCCGGTCAAGATCGAGCCGGAAAAAATCGACATGGCGGCGCACGCCAAAATTTCGCAGGCGGATGCCGAGGAAGGCATGGTATTGCTGGCCAATCGCGGCAAGCTGCTGCCCTTGACCGACAGCTACCAGACCATCGCCATCATCGGCGGTCACGCGGACGTCGGCGTACTGTCGGGCGGCGGCTCGGCGCAGGTGTATCCGGTTGGTGGCTCACCGGTGCCCAACGAGGGGCCGGAAGGCTTCCCCGGTCCGATCATTTATCATCCATCGTCGCCGCTGAAAGCCCTGGCCACGCGCCTCAAGGCGCGCTTCATTTACCATGACGGCCGCGACGCCGCCACCGCCGCCAGGCTGGCTGCCGCCAGCGATCTGGCCATCGTCTTCGCCACGCAATGGACGGCGGAAGACATCGATCAGGCGGACATCAAGCTGCCGCACAACCAGGACGCCACGATTGCCGCCGTGGCGGCGGCGAATCAGCGCACGGTGGTGGTGCTGGAAACCGGTTCGCCAGTCAGCATGCCGTGGCTGGATAACGTCGGCGCGGTGCTGCAAGCGTGGTATCCCGGCACCAATGGCGGCGAAGCCATCGCCCGCGTGCTGACCGGCGAAGTCGACGCGTCGGGTCGTCTGCCGGCGACCTTCCCCGCCTCCGAAGCGCAACTGCCACGCCCGCGACTGGATGGCGCCACGCTGCCGAAAGATGCCCGTTTCGCCGCCGACTACAACATCGAAGGCGCAGCGGTCGGCTACAAGTGGTTCGACAAACACAAGCTGAAGCCGCTGTTCGCGTTTGGCCATGGTCTGTCGTACACCTCGTTCAGCTACACCGATCTGAAGGCGCGGCCCAAGGATGGTGGCATCGAAGTCAACCTCAAGGTCAACAATACCGGCAAGCGCGATGGCAAGGCGGTGCCGCAAATTTATGTCGCCAAGAATGGCGCCGGCTGGGAAGCGCCTAAACGGCTGGGCGGCTGGCAGAAGCTGAGCCTGCGCGCTGGCGAGAGCGGCGATGCCGTCATTCAGGTCGATCCGCGCACGCTGGCCGTATTTGACAGCAAGGTCGGCAAATGGAAAATCGCCGCCGGCGACTATACCGTCACCGTCGCCACCGCCGCCGATGCGCCCGTGCGGTCGGTCCAGGTCAAGCTGGCGGCACGCGAATTCGCTGCGGGAGGCCGCTGACATGACGCCGTCCACAACCTGGCTGAAAACCCTGTCGGCCGGCGCCTTGCTGCAACTGGCTTGCACCGCTTATGCGGCCGATGTCAGTCCCGATACGCAGGCGGTCGGCACCGTCGCGGCGATGACGCTGGATGAAAAGCTGCGCCTGGTGTTCGGCTACTTCCCCGGCGAGATCAAAGGCCAGCGTCCCGAGGCCGGCGGCGTGCCGATGTCCGCCGGCTTTGTGCCCGGTGTCGAACGGCTGGGCATACCCTACCAGCAGCAGACCGATGCCGGCATCGGCGTCGCCTCGCAAATCGGCGCCCGCCCGCGCGAGCGTACCGCCCTGCCCGCCGGCATCGCCACCGCCGCCACGTGGAATCCGGAACTGGCTTACGCCGGCGGCGCCATGATCGGCCGCGAAGCGCACCTGTCCGGCAACAATGTCATGCTGGCAGGCGGCATCAACCTGCTGCGCGAGCCGCGCAACGGCCGCAATTTCGAGTATGCCGGCGAGGATCCGCTGCTGGCCGGCGTCATGGTCGGCGAGCAGATACGCGGAATCCAGTCCAACCATCTGATCGCCACCATCAAGCACTTCGCCATCAACAGCCAGGAAACCGGCCGTATGCAGCTGAGCGCCAAAATCGGCGACAGCGCGGCCCGCATGTCGGATCTGCTGGCTTTCCAGATCGCGATTGAACGCGGCGATCCGGGTTCAGTGATGTGCGCCTACAACCGCGTCAACGCCGACTACGCCTGCGAAAATGACTATCTGCTCAATCAGGTACTCAAGCGCGACTGGGGCTTCAAGGGTTACGTCATGTCCGACTGGGGCGGCGCTCACTCGACCATCCCGGCGGCGATGCGCGGACTCGATCAACAGTCTGGCTGGCCATTCGACCAGTCGCCCTACTTCAAGGACGCCTTGAAAGAGGCGGTGCAGAACGGCCATGTACCGGAGACGCGGCTCAACGACATGGCGCAACGCATTCTGCGCAGCATGTACGCCCATGGTCTGATGACGCATCCGGTCAAGATCGAGGGCGAAAAGATCGACCTCGCCGCCCACGCCAGGATATCGCAGGAGGATGCCGAGCAAAGCATCGTGCTGCTGAAGAACAAGGATGGATTGCTGCCGCTGGCCGGCGCCGACAAGCGCATCGCCATCATCGGCGGCCTGGCCGACGTCGGTGTGCTGTCGGGTGGCGGTTCCTCCCAGGTCTACCCGGTTGGCGGCGCCATCAAGACCGACGAAGGCTATTATTTCCCGTCGTCGCCGATGGCGGCGCTGGCCAAACGCAGCAACGCCCGCCTGGTCTATATTGACGGCAAGGATGTGGCGGCGGCGAAAGCACTGGCGGCCAGCAGCGATCTGGTGATCGTTTTCGCGACCCAATACACGTCCGAAACCTGGGACCGCCGCGAAATGTCGCTGCCGAATGGTCAGGACGCGCTGATCGCGGCGGTAGGCGCCGCCAATCCGCGCACCGTGGTCGTGCTGGAAACCGGCTCGCCCGTCACCATGCCCTGGCTGGACCAGGTGGGCGCGGTGCTGGAAGCCTGGTATCCGGGCACCAGTGGCGGCGAGGCCATCGCCCGCGTGCTGACCGGCGAAGTGGATGCGTCCGGCCGGCTGCCGGCGACCTTCCCGGCCTCGGTGGCGCAGTTGCCACGGCCCGCGCTGGACGGCGTCACCTTGCCCTACGATGCCCGGTTCGAGGTCGACTACGATATCGAGGGCGCCGCCGTCGGCTACAAGTGGTTCGACAAAAATCAGCTGAAGCCGCTGTTCGCGTTTGGTCATGGCCTGTCGTACACCTCGTTCCGCTATTCGGCCTTGAAAGCGACATCCAGCAACGGCGGCATTGAGGTCAGCTTCAAGGTGGCCAATACCGGCCAGCGCGATGGCAAAGCGGTGCCGCAGGTTTACATCGCGCACCACGGCGCCAAATGGGAAGCGCCAAAACGTCTGGGCGGCTGGCGCAAGCTGTCGCTCAAGCGCGGAGAGGAACAGGCCGCCAGCGTCAGCATCGATCCGCGTATGCTGGCCGTGTACGACGCCGTGGCACACAAATGGAAGGTCACCGGCGGCGAATACACTATCATCCTGAGCGAGGCGGCGGATGCGCCGCTCGCATCGGTGAAGGTCAACGTGCCCGGCCGCGAATTTGCGCCAGGTGCACGCCAATAAAACATCAAGGAGATCGGTTTGAAAGAACGCGGAGTGAGGTGCTGCAAAATGACCCTGGTGGCGGCACTGCTGCTCGGGGCCGGGAACACCGGCGCGCAGGTCGAAACGGGAGCCTATTCGTTTCGGGATCCATCGCTGTCGCCCGACGCCAGGATACGCAATCTGCTGGCGCTGATGACGGTGGATGAAAAAATCGACGCTCTTTCAACCAGCTCCGGCGTGCCGCGCCTGGGCATTCCAGACTTCGGCGCGTCGGAAGGTATCCATGGCGTGGTCCAGCGTGGCAACAAGGAACAGAACGAAGCGCCGATCCCGACCACCCAGTTTCCGCAGCCGCCCGGCATGGGGGCAACCTGGAACCCCGAGCTGGTTCGCCAGGCCGGCGCGGTCGAGGGCGACGAAGGCCGCTATATCACGCTGAATGAAAAATTCCACCGCCCCGCGCTGATGTTGTGGGGCCCGCAAGCCGACCTGGCACGCGATCCGCGCTGGGGCCGCAGCGAAGAAGTGTATTCCGAAGATCCGTTCCTGACCGGCAGCATGGCCACCGCGTTCGCGCGCGGCCTGCAGGGAGACGATCCGACTTACTGGCGCTCCGCCGCGCTGCTGAAGCACTTCCTGGCCAACAGCAATGAGAATGGCCGCGGTGGCTCATCCTCCAACTTTGATGAGCGCTTGTTCTGGGAGTATTACGCCGCGCCGTTCCAGATGAGCTTTGCCGATGGCGGCGCGCGGGCGTTGATGGCATCCTATAACGCCTGGAACGGCGTTCCGATGGGCGTGCATCCAAGCTTGAAGAAAATTGTTATCGACCAATGGGGCGGCGAAGTCATCTCCAGCGACGGTGGCGCCATCAGCCTGCTGGTCAAGGAGCATAAACGCTACCCGGACCAGCAACAGGCGGTGGTGGCGGCGCTCAAGGCCGGCGTCAACCAATTCCTTGACAAGTACAAGGACGAACTGCGCGCCGCGCTCAAGGACCAGCAAGTGTCCGAGGCCGAGATCGATGAAGCCTTGCAACGCAAGTTCCGCATCACCATGCGACTCGGTCTGATCGACCCGCCACAGCGCAATCCGTATGCGAACGGCGGCAACGGCACGCAGCCTTGGCTGTCGCCGCGACACAAAGCGGTGTCGCTCGACCTGGCCCGGCAATCCATCGTGCTGCTCAAGAACGAGAAGCGCACACTGCCGCTAAACGCCGCCAGCATCAAGTCGATCGCGGTGCTGGGACCGTTGGCGGACGTGGTACGCAACGACTGGTATGGCGGTATCGCACCATATGCCGTGACGCCGCTGGCCGGCATCACGGCGGCGGCCGGCGCCGGCGTCCGCATCAATCATGCCGGGTTGGACGATGTGGCCGGCGCGCTGCGCGCCGCACGCGATTCCGACGTCGCCATTGTGGTGGTCGGCAACGATCCGACCTGCGGCCCCAACATGGCCAACGAATGGACCGAGGACGGCACCAAGCCCTGCGCCGATCCCGGCGATGGCCGCGAAGGCCGCGATCGGGTCACGCTGGCGCTGAAGCAGGAGGAATTGGTGCGGCAAATCCACGCCGTCAATCCGCGCACGGTGATGGTGCTGGTGTCCAGCTTCCCCTACACCATCAACTGGTCCGCCAAGCACCTTCCCGCCATCGTGCAGATGGCTCACGCCTCGCAAGACCAGGGCACGGCGCTGGCCGAAGTACTGTTCGGGCAGTACAACCCCGGCGGCAAGCTAACCGTCACCTGGCCCGCCAGCGAGGCGCAACTGCCGGCCATGATGGACTACAACATCCGCAATGGCCACACCTATATGTATTTCAACGGCAAGCCGCTGTTCCCGTTCGGCTACGGCCTGAGTTTCACCCGCTTCAAATACGCCAACATGCGCGTGCCGGCGCAACAGGCCGTGCAGAGCCAGGACTTTTCGGTGAGCGTGGATGTCAGCAACACAGGCAAGCTCAAAGGCGACACGGTGGTGCAGTTGTATGCGAGCTATCCGCACGCGAAGGTCAAGATGCCGCGCCAGGCGCTGATCGGCTTCCAGCGCGTGACGCTGCAGGCCGGCGAAACGCGCACGGTGAAGATTCCGGTAAAGACGCGGCAACTGGGCTACTGGAACACCGGCAAGCAGGCGTTCGACATCGAACAGCAAACCGTCAAGCTGATGATCGCCACCTCGTCCGAGGAGATTCAACTGACCAAAGACATGGCCTTACGCTAATCCAAGATGAAGCTGCTTGCACTCCCCCTTATCGCCGCCCTGCTGTCGGCTGGCGCTGCCACAGCAGTGGAAAAGCCGCGCGTGCTGGTGCTGACGGACATCGAAAACGAACCGGATGACGCCATGTCGCTGGTGCGTTTCCTGGTGTATGCAAATCAGTTCGATATCGAGGGCATCGCCGCGACAACCTCGGTACATCAGCCCTCGCATGTGGCGCCGCAGCGCATCCGGCAAATCGTCGCGGCGTATGGCAAAGTCAGGGATAACCTTAACTTGCACGAACCCGGCTTCCCCAGTGCTGAATCGGTTTTAGCACATGTCAGCCAGGGCTTGCCGGTGTACGGCATGGCCGGCGTAGGCGAAGGCAAGGACTCGCCCGCGTCCGCATTGCTGATCCAGGCGGTGGACCGCGATGATCCACGTCCGCTATGGGTGCCGGTATGGGGCGGCGCCAACGTGCTGGCGCAGGCGCTCTGGAAGGTCCGGCGAACGCGGACGCCGCAGGCGCTGGCCGTCTTCGTATCGCGGCTGCGGGTCTATACCATTTCAGACCAGGATGACAGCGGACCGTGGCTGCGCGAGAATTTTCCCGACCTGTTCTACATCGTCAGCCCGGGCATGGATATCAGTGGCGCCTATCACCACGCCACCTGGTCTGGTATTAGCGGCGACAACTTTCATGGAAGATTTGGCGGCGCCGACGCGGCCCTGGTTTCCAACGAATGGCTGGACCGGCATATCCGGCACAAGGGTCCGCTCGGCGCGGAGTACCCGCGCTGGGAATATCTGATGGAAGGCGACACGCCGTCCTTCCTGAACCTGATCGCGAATGGACTCAGCGATCCTGAACATCCGGACTGGGGCGGCTGGGGCGGACGCTATGAGCGCTATACGCCGCCGAAACAGCGCTGGTTCCTCCGCGCCGAAACGCGGCCGATCTGGACCGATGCCGAGGACGAAGTATTCGGCGTCGACGGCAAATGGCATACGTCCAACCATGCATCGATCTGGCGCTGGCGGAACGCGTATCAAAACGACTTTGCTGCCCGCATGGACTGGACCGTCAAGCCATATAAGGCGGCCAATCATCCGCCGCTTCCGCAATTGGCGCACATGGCTACCATCGCCGCCAAGCCGGGGCAGCGTATTCAACTCAGCGCCGCCGGCAGCAGCGATCCGGACGGCGATGCGTTGTCCTATTCCTGGTACTGCTACGGCGAAGCCGGCACGCTGGTCACTTCGGACGGCAGAACTGGCCAGCCGATCGTGATTCAGGGCAGCGATCAACAGCAGGCATCGTTTGTCGTTCCGACCAGCTACGTCGCCACATCGGCGCCGGCGACAATTCACGTCATCCTCGCTGTCACCGACGGCGGCACACCGCGATTGACGCGCTACAAACGCGTCACCGTCAGTGTGTCGCCGTGAACTAAACTTCCTGCGGGGCGCGAATGTACTGAACGAAATCAGGCAATCGACTCCTGATGAAATTGTAGAATGCGACATTCCGTGCGGCAGCATCGGTGATTCTCGCCGCTCGCAGATGGCGCAGCGCCGCGAACAAGACCGAACTGACTTGTTTGTTGGTACTGAACTTTGCCGCCACCCCGCGCGACGGATGCCACGATTCCACCGCACCATTGATCGCGACAAATACTTCAAATAGGGCGACGTCTTGATCAGGCGGATTTGGCGCCAGCGCGGACATATCGGTCGCGGTATCCGGCGAGGCGACTACCGTCACCCATTCTGGTAGTGCGTCGACCGGCGTGGCAACCAGCGCATGCGCCAACCACTCGTTAAAAAAATCCCAATACGCCGAATAGTATGCGTCGGTCCCGTGCACTAGCTTGCGTACGTCCGTTAGATGAGCATCGATATCCGGATATTCCACATCAAATACGGCCACTGCGTGCGTGTAATCGACATTGAATTGCAGCCGCCTTTCGCCCCGACGGATACCCTCTGCTTCCGGCCCGGCCGAGTGAGTAGTCCGTATTCGCCCGCCGGGGTAGTACACACTGCCGATTTTCCCATCCGCAACGCTTGCAATCAGCGTCACGGGCGCCTCATTGATGTACTCCGCCTTGGCCCAGTCTGGAACACCCTGGTCTTCCCTCCAGCCTGGCGTCTCGTGCGGGCCGTACGCTGGCAAAAAGCGGCTGGAACTGGTATCGATCTCACGCTGCGCGACCGCGGCGGACATAGTCGCCGCACGCCGTTTCAACTGCGTCGCATGTAGAGACTGCGCCGCCAGTCGCTGGTAGCGCTGCAATGTCAGCGCCCCGGCGCTGCGATCCACAAATGAACTGGTCTCCATGCGTGCGGTGCGCGCCGCGCTCACGGACGTCTCGCAGGCCTTCATGTTCCTGGTATGCATTTTCATCGAGTCACTCCACTTGGGATTTTTGCGCGCATCAAGTAAGCTGACGGCTGTCAAAATATAGCACGGAGTAACGCCACATGATGCTGCACATT
>JAIZVZ010000031.1 GCA_021768485.1 Oxalobacteraceae bacterium
CGTTGTCGAAGCCGCCGATGTAGTCCAGCGTGCGCTCTTCGACGTAGTCGATGAAGTCGCCCAGGAAGGTGTCCAGATCGTCTTCGCTGAGTTCGTTCTTGAAGCTCACCTTGATTTCAAAGGCCAGTTCCTGGAATTCGCCCAGGTACTGCTTCTTGCGCAGGCGACGCTTCATGCGGCTCAAACGGGGATCTTGGTTGGTATCGGTCATGGCGAAGGCCTGGCAATAGTCAAAAAAAGCCGGGATGCTGTCGCAACAGCATCCCGGCCGGTCAAATCGCAGCGGCGCGCACTTCGCTCCGCATTTCGCTTATGTCTTGCACGGCGGCGTCAGCACGCTCGGCAAGGCTTTCGGCAGCGTGCCGGGAAAGTCGCGGCTGAAATGCAGGCCGCGGCTTTCCTGGCGCGACATGGCGCTGGCCACGATCAGCGAGGCGACATCGACCAGATTGCGCAATTCGAGCAAGTCTTGCGTGATGCGGAAATTGCGGTAGTACTCGTCGATCTCGTCCTTCAGCAAATTGATGCGGTGCTGGGCCCGTTCGAGGCGCTTGGTGGTGCGCACGATGCCGACATAATTCCACATGAAACGGCGCAATTCGTCCCAGTTGTGGGCGATCACCACTTCTTCATCGGCGTTGCTGACCCGGCTTTCGTCCCAGTCGGGCAGCTTCGGCACCGATTTTGCCGTTTGCCGGTCGATGTCGCGCGCGCAGGCGCTGCCGATGACCAGGCATTCGAGCAGCGAGTTGCTGGCCAGCCGGTTGGCGCCGTGCAGGCCGGTGCAGGTCGCCTCGCCGACCGCATACAGGCCCGGCAGGTCGGTGCGTCCGCTGGCATCGGTGACCACGCCGCCGCAGGTGTAATGGGCGGCCGGCACGACCGGAATCGGTTCGCGCGTGATGTCGATGCCAAATTCCAGGCAGCGCGCATAAATGGTCGGAAAATGCTCTTTCAGGAATTCCGGGCTCTGATGGCTGATGTCGAGATGGACGTAATCGAGACCGCGCTTTTTCATTTCATAGTCGATGGCGCGCGCCACCACGTCGCGCGGCGCCAGCTCGCCGCGCTGGTCGTGCTCGGGCATGAAGCGCGTGCCGCCTGCGCTGCCGGCGGCCGGCGGCAGCTTGAGCACGCCGCCTTCGCCGCGCACCGCCTCCGAAATCAGAAAGGACTTGGCGTAGGGGTGGTACAGGCAGGTCGGATGAAACTGGATGAATTCCATGTTCGAGACGCGGCAGCCGGCACGCCAGGCCATCGCAATGCCGTCGCCGGTGGCGGTGTCGGGATTGGTTGTGTACAGATAGACCTTGCCGGCGCCGCCTGTGCACAGCACCGTGTGCTCGGCGGCGAAGGTGACGACCTTGCCCGATTTCTCGTCGAGGGCGTACAGGCCGTAGCATTGGTCGGGCGCCGCGTTCTTGCCGCTGCGCAGGGCCGAGGCGCGCTTGCTGACGCCGCCGGCGGGCTGTTCGGCCAGTTTGCCGGCCGTGATCAGGTCGATTGCGCAATGATGTTCGAACAGGCTGATATTCGGGTGGGCGCGCACTTTTTGTTCGAGCGTCATTTGCACCGCATGGCCGGTGGCGTCGGCCGCATGGATGATGCGGCGCTGGCTATGACCGCCTTCGCGCGTCAGGTGAAAGCCGAGCTCGGCCGATTCGTCGCGCGTAAATGGCACGCCCTGTTCGATCAGCCAGTCGATCGCTGCGCGGCTGTTTTCAACGATGAAGCGGGTCGCCGCCTCGTCGCACAAGCCGGCGCCGGCCACCAGCGTGTCGGCCACGTGCTGGGCGTGGCTGTCGCCGGAATCGAGAACGGCGGCGATGCCGCCCTGGGCCCAGCTGCTGGCGCCATCCTTGAGCTCTCGTTTGGAAATAAGGGCAACAGTGCGGGTTTGAGCAAGATGCAGTGCGACCGATAAGCCGGCCAGACCGCTGCCGACAATGGCAACATCAAATTTCATGGCGTATGTGGTTTTTTTGTGACAGACATGACTATAGTCCAAAATTGTCTGTTTTGCTCGTACTGCGCGCTTCATACGGCATTTTTTCGAAAGTTTGACGTGTCATAAAGCCGACATCGTGACGTCATACGGCCGACATATTTGCGCCTTAATCTTGCCGAAACCCAACCACGCGAGGATGAGCATGCAAAATCAAATCAGGCCATATATCGAAAAAACCCAGGCGCCGCGTTTGACCTTGAGCCTGGCCAGCACGCCCGAGGAAATCCGCGAAGTGCAGCGCTTGCGCTACCAGGTGTTTGTCGAGAGCGGCAACCTGTCTGCGCTGAGCAACGCCGAGCGGCTCGACCAGGATGCCTTCGATGGTTTTTGCGACCACCTGATCGTGCGCGATACCGACACCCTGAAAGTGGTCGGCACCTATCGCCTGCTCAGCCCGGACGGCGCGCGGCGGGCCGGCAGCCTGTATGCCGAAGGCGAGTTCGATCTGTCGCGCCTGCGCCACCTGAAAGACCGCATGGTCGAAGCAGGGCGCGCCTGCATTCATCCGGACTTTCGCGGCGGTAGCGTGCTGATGCTGCTGTGGTCGGGGCTGGCCGACTACATGCACCGTCAGCGCTGCACTTATCTGATCGGCTGCGCCAGCATGAGCTTGCACGACGGCGGCCATAATGCGGCCGCCGTGTTCGCCAGCCTGCGCGAAAAACACATGGCGCCGGCCGAGTATCGGGTCACGCCGCATCTGCCGTTTCCGATTCACGAATTGGCCAGTAGCCAGAAGCCGCTGGTGCCGCCGCTGATCAAGGGCTATTTGCGCTCGGGCGCGGTGATCTGCGGCGAACCGGCCTGGGATCCCGATTTCGAAAGCGCCGACATCTTCTTGCTGCTGACGCTGTCGAAACTCGATGCGCGCTATGCGCGGCATTATGCCGTTGAATAAATTGGCACTGCAGGGGAAATCGGGGCCGCCGGCTTGACACCTGCGGCCCCGACGCGGGGTGGCGCGAGGTTGTGTTGTCGTCAGGCCGGTTCGGCGTGCTCGATCATCAGCTGGACGCGGGTTACGCCCATGTATTCGTTGGCGTCGAGGCGAAACGCAAAGCGGCTGCTGGCGGCCAGGGTGTCGGTATGGCCGAACCAGATGGCGTCGAAGCGCTGGCCGTTTTTTTCGAGCTGCAGCTTGGAATGCCGGTCTTTCAGAATGCGCTGGTTGAGCACCCGGAAGACGTCGCAAAACACGGGCGGCGCAAAGCCCTGGCCCCAGACCTGGGCATCGATCAGGCTGATGAAGTCCGCCGTGTAATAGCCGTCTTCGAGCGGACCGTCGGTCTCGATCACGCGCTCGAGCTGACCGGCATTGAGCAGGTTCTGGCCTACCAGCTCGAAGGCCTGGCAAAAGGCGCCGAACGCATCTTCGCGGATCGTCAGGCCGGCCGCCATCGCATGTCCGCCGAATTTCTCGATCAGGCTCGGCGCCTGCTTGGACACCAGATCGAGCGCATCGCGCAGGTGAAAGCCGGGAATCGAGCGGCCGGAGCCCTTGATCAGGCCGTCGCCGCCGGGGGCGAAGGTAATCGTCGGCCGGTAGAATTTGTCCTTCAGGCGCGAGGCGACGATGCCGATCACGCCCTGATGCCAGGCCTGATCGAACACGCAAATCGTGTTGCTGGTGCTCGGCGCAAAATCGTCCAGGTGCAGCAGCGCCGCATCCTGCATGTCGGCCTCGATTTCGCGGCGGGCGACATTGATCTCATTGAGCTGCTGGGCAATCGACCAGGCCACGCCCTCATCGTCGGTGGTCAGGCACTCTATGCCGAGCGACATGTCCTGCAGGCGGCCGGCCGCATTCAGGCGCGGGCCGACCGCAAAGCCGAGGTCGAACGGCGAGGCGCTGCGCGCTTCGCGCCCGGCGACCCTGAACAGCGCCGCCAGGCCCGCATGCAGGCGGCCGCTGCGCATGCGCTTCAAGCCTTGCGCGACCAGAATGCGGTTGTTGGTGTCGAGCCTGACGACGTCGGCCACCGTGCCGAGCGCCACCAGGTCGAGCAGGACGTCGAGTTTCGGCTGGCTGGCGGCATCGAACAGGCCGCGCGCGCGCATCTCGGCGCGCAGCGCCAGCAGCACGTAAAAAATCACTCCGACCCCGGCCAGGTTTTTGCTCGGAAAGCCGCACGCAGGCTGGTTCGGATTGACGATCACGCGCGCGTTCGGCAGGACGTCGCCTGGCAGATGGTGGTCGGTGACGACCACATCGATGCCGCGCCGGTTCGCTTCCTCGACGCCATCGACGCTGGCAATCCCGTTATCGACCGTGATGATGACGTCGGGCGCCTTGCTGTCGGCCGTCAGCGTCACGATTTCGGGCGTCAGGCCATAGCCGTATTCGAAGCGGTTCGGCACGATGTAGTCGACGTGCGCGCCCAGCATGCGCAGGCCGCGCAGGCCGACCGCGCAGGCGGTGGCGCCGTCGCAATCGTAATCGGCCACGATCACCAGCTTTTTATTGGCGGCGATCGCGTCGGCCAGGTAGCGCGCCGCCTGCTCGATGTGCAGCAGGCCTTTGGGGGCGATCAGCGCACCCAGTTCGGTAGTCAGTTCCTGCGCGTCCTGCAGGCCGCGCGCGGCGAACAGGCGTGCCAGCACCGGGTGAATGCCGCTCTGGCGCAGCATTTCGGCGGTGCGGAAAGGATAGGGGCGGGTAGCGATACGGGTCATGGCAACAGGTGTTTCAAGGATGGGCGAACCCAGAATTTGCGCAGCGAATTGCGCGTCAGCTTAAATTCGGCCAGCCCTTCGCGGCGCGTGGCGACCAGCGTCAGCGCTTGCAGGCGGCCGCTGCGCATGAGGCTCAGCAGCGGTGCGAAACAGGTGTTTTCGAGATGATGCATTTGCGTCAGCCAGCCTGACCAGTCGGCGCTATTGGCCGGGCTGCTCAGCGCATCGATCAATAGCAGGCCGTGACGCTGGCTGCCGCCCTCGATGGCCTCGATATAGCCGGTGCCGCGATGCTCGGGCCGGGTGCGTCCGAGCGCGCCGAGGCAGGCCCACGCCACTTGCTGCCGGTCTGCCTCAAACAGCGCATCGAACTGCGGCTGCACAGAATCGGTGCCGCCGGCGGGCGCGCCGCCCGACAACCACAAGGCGTTGATCAGCGGCTTGCCGGCCAGTTCGCGGCGGGCGTTGACGGCATCGGTAAACCACAGCATCTGGATTTCGTTTTGCAGCTTGCGCCAGGCCAGCTGGGTCGGCCCTTGCGGCATCATGGCATCCATGTTGCGGCCGAGCGTGGCGTCGGCGCTGGCCGTCTGCAGCGCGTGCCAGTCGTCGGCGCGCACGAACCAGTTCAGGGCGTCGCCGTACAGCACGGTCTTGCCGAGTTCTTCGAAATACGGGCTGGCGGCGTCGAACAGCGCGCGCGATTCGGCCTCGTCGAGCAGCAGTGTGCGCGGATCGGCCAGCAACAGGCGGTTGCGGGCGATCTGGATATGGGCCGGACTGAGTACGAACCAGTAGCCGTCGTCAGCCTTCAGGCCGAGACCGCGCATGGCCGTGGCGGCGGTCGGTGCGCTGTTGAGGCGGGGGTCGAAGGCCAGGCCGCACTGGCGCGCCAGCCAGTTTTCGTGCGGCAGCGAATAATTCCAGCCGTGCTCGGCCAGCGGCTCGGCTGCAAACGTGCCGCCGGCCGCATGCGCCAGCAGGCTGGCCAGCGCCGGCGCATGCAATTCGCGCAGCAGATCGCCGGCGATCTCGGGCGGCGGCAGGCAAAACGGCAGCAATAGCGAAATTCGGTTCATACCGTATTGTACGGGCAATCGCGGCGTAAATCGGCGTTTGCCGGGCGTTGAAAATGCCTTTTGTCAGAGAAATAATATCCCCGAGCACGCAGAGTATGGCAAACTGACGGGCTGGAATTCGGTTTCTGAGATTTGAATCAATATGACCTTGAAAAAAAATCTGCCGTTCGAGTGGCTGGTCGGTCTGCGTTACACGCGCGCCGGCCGTCGTAGCGGCCGTAACAGCTTTATTTCCTTTATTTCGCTCATTTCCATGGCCGGTATCGCGCTCGGTGTGGCGGCTCTGATCGTGGTGCTGTCGGTGATGAACGGTTTTCAAAAAGACGTGCGCGACCGCATGCTGTCGGTGCTCGCGCATATCGAAATCTTCGATGGCAGCGGCTCGATGCCCAATTGGCAGCTGGTGGCCAAGGCGGCCGGCGTCAATCCCGAAGTGCGCGGCGCGGCGCCGTTTGCCGAGACCCAGGCTTTGATCGTTCGCGGTGAAGCGATGCGGCCGGTGGTGGTGCGCGGCGTGCTGCCGCAGCAGGAGCCGCAAGTGTCCGATGTCGCGCGCCAGGTGCATTACGGCAGCCTGGACGCCCTGAAAGACGGCGAATTCAATGTCGTGCTCGGAATCGAGCTGGCTTCGGCCCTGCATGCCGGGCTTGGCGACAAGGTCACGCTGGCGCTGCCCAACGGCCAGATCACGCCGGCCGGCGTCATGCCGCGCCTGCGCCAGTTCACGGTGGTCGGCATTTTCGAGGCCGGCCATTTCGAATTCGATTCCGGCCTGGCATTCGTGCATCTGGGCGATGCCGAAAAGCTGTTGCGCATCGACGCCCCGTCCGGCATCCGCTTGAAGATTGCCGACATGGACCGGGCGCCGCAGGTGGCGGCGCAATTGCAGACGCAATTGCCGGGCGACCTCTACGTTCGCGACTGGTCCAAGCAAAACAAGAATTGGTTTGCCGCGGTGAAGACGGAAAAAACCATGATGTTCATCATCCTGACCCTGATTATCGCGGTGGCGGCCTTCAATCTGGTGTCGACGCTGGTCATGACGGTCACCGACAAGCAATCCGATATCGCGATTCTGCGCACGCTCGGCGCTTCGCCGGCCTCGATCATGAAGATTTTCATGATCCAGGGCGCGCTGGTAGGCCTGATCGGCACCGCCCTGGGCGTCATTTCGGGCGTGGTGGTGGCCTTGAATGTCGGCGTCATCGTGCCGGTGATCGAGCATTTATTTGGCGTGCAATTCCTGCCCAAGGATATTTACCTGATCAGCGCCATGCCATCCGATTTGCGCTGGCACGATGTCGGTGTGATTTCGCTGGTGGCGGTCTTGCTGGCCTTCCTGGCAACGATTTATCCAAGCTGGTGGGCGGCCAGAGTCAAGCCGGCGGAGGCTTTGCGTTATGAGTAAGGTGAGCAGCGACGTCATGAGTGATTTTAATTTTCCCGATCCGGCTGCGCGCGTGCTGTCCTGTGTCGGCCTCGGCAAGACTTTTACGCAAGGTAATTACTCGGTCAAGGTGCTCGAGGCGATCGATTTCAGCGTCGCCCGCGGCGAGCGTGTGGCCATCGTCGGCGCTTCCGGTTCCGGCAAGTCGACGTTATTGCATCTGCTTGGCGGGCTCGATACGCCGAGCGCCGGCAGCGTGACGCTGCTCGGGCGCGACTTCGCCGGCCTGAACGAAAAAACGCGCGGCGAACTGCGCAATGTCTCGCTCGGCTTCGTCTATCAATTCCATCATCTGCTGCCCGAATTTTCGGCGCTCGACAATGTGGCCATGCCTTTGATGATCCGGCGCATGGAGCGCAATGCCGCGCTCGAACAGGCGCAGACCATTTTGAATCGGGTCGGCCTGGCCAAACGCGTCACGCATACGCCGGGCGAACTGTCGGGCGGTGAACGGCAGCGGGTGGCGCTGGCGCGGGCGCTGGTCACCAATCCGGCCTGCGTGCTGGCGGACGAACCGACCGGCAACCTCGACCGGGCGACGGCGCAACAGATTTTCGATCTGATGCTGGAATTGTCGGAGACGCTCGGCACCGCCTTCGTCATCGTCACCCACGATATCGAACTGGCGCGCCGCTGCGACCGCGTGCTGCGCCTGACCGATCAAGGCTTGAAACCGTATGAGGACGCGGCGCTCAGGCACGGCTGAGTTGGTGTGCCGGCGCGCGATGCCAGAGCGCTGCCTGCTTGCGAGGCAGCGATAGATAGAGAAAAATTGAGATATATCAACATGCCCTTGCGCTTGCCCGGTAAGCATGTTGATGTTTCGCATTAAATTTTTTGATTGGCGGGTGCCGGCGCGTCGCTGTTGCGTTGCCATTGCATCGCTGTTGCATCATTGTCGGGCTGCTTCTTTCATGCCAGCCCCCTTTGTCCGAGTGTGAAAAATGAGTCAATTGTTTTTCTTGCCCCCGATAGATTTTTTCTGCATCTTCCTGATCATCAGCCTGGCCTATCTGGTATTCGGGATTGCCGGTTTCGGCACGGCGCTGGTCGCCAGTCCGGTCCTGGCGATGTTCATCCCGCTGGCAAAAATCGTTCCCTTGCTGGCCCTGATGGACATGTTTGCCGCCCTCAGCAACATCCTCAGGGATGGGCGCCAGGCCGACTTCGGCGAGCTCAGGCGCCTGATTCCGCTGGTCGCCATCGGCAGCCTGGCCGGCGCCGCTATCTTGTTGAAAACGCGCGCCGATATCCTGTTATTGGCGCTGGGCCTGTTCGTGATTGCCTATTCGGCTTATGCGCTGAGCGGGGTGCGCCCGCAACGCCGCTTCGGCGCGGGCGCGGCCTATCCTTTCGGCCTGGTCGGCGGCGTGTTCAGCGCGCTGTTCGGCAGCGGCGGCTTTTTGTATGCGATTTACCTGTCGGGGCGCATCGAGCAAAAGGAAAGCCTGCGCATCACGCAGAGCACGCTGATCGGCCTGAGCACCATGACGCGCGTGGTGCTTTTCGCGCTGGCCGGCATTTACATGGACTATTCGCTGCTGGTGCTGGCCCTGACGCTGGCGCCGGCCATGCTGTGCGGCGTGTTTGTGGGGCGGCATATCACCTTGCGACTGACGCGCGAACAGTTTATCCGGGTAATCAATGTCGTGGTGCTGGCGGCCGGGATTGTGCTGGTGGTGCGCTATTTCCGGCATTGAGCATGAAAGCTGCGCTTGATCGGCCGAAATATTCTTCCAGTGATACAGTGGCGATACACAAGCACCCGAATGCCGGCAAATTATGCGCGCAATAAAAAAAATTGCTGTCATGGAAAAATACGATGCCACCGGTACAGCACGTCGCTACGCCGTCCGCAGCGGCGACATGTTGATCTGGTCGCTGGCGCGCTGGCGCTGCCGGGCGCAGCATGAGCGGTCTCGTAACCGGATGCAGGAATTGCTATGTGGATAGATACGCATTGCCATCTCGACGCCACCGATGATGGCGCCGCCACTCGCGCCGGCGGGCAGGGCGTCTCAGGCATTGTCATTCCGGCGATCGAGCTCGCCAATTTCGGCCTTGTCGCCGCCCTGGCGCGGCAGCACGCCAATTGCGTCTATGCGCTCGGGATTCACCCGATGTATGTGCCGCAGGCCGGGCTTGCGGACCTGCAGCATTTGCGGTGCGCGGTCGAGGCGGCCTTGAGCGATGCCAAATTCGTGGCCATCGGCGAGATAGGACTCGATTATTTCATTCCTGCACTGTGCAGCGCGGACATGCGCGACAAGCAGGAACTGTTCTATCGCGAGCAATTGAAGATCGCGCGCGATTTCGATCTGCCGGTGCTGTTGCATGTGCGGCGTTCGCAAGACCAGATTCTCAAGCATTTGCGCCAGATTGCGCCGGGCGGCGGTATTGCCCATGCCTTCAATGGCAGCAGCCAGCAGGCGGAAGCTTTTCTCAAGCTCGGCTTCAAGCTCGGTTTCGGCGGCGCCATGACCTTCGATCGGGCGCTGCAGATCCGGCGCCTGGCCGCCCAATTGCCGCTCGAGGCGCTGGTGCTGGAAACCGACGCCCCCGACATGGCGCCGGCCTGGCTGCATCCGCAGCCGAATAGCCCCGAGCAGTTGCCGCGCATCGGCGCGCTGCTGGCCCAGTTGCGCGACAGCGCGCCGGCGCAAGTGGCGCAGGCCACCAGCGGCAATGCGCTGGCAGCCTTGCCGCGGCTGTCCTGCCTTTTCAATCCTGCTCGGTTCAATCCTTCCTAGAGCGGCGCCATGCGCGCGTACGTGCTCGGCTTTGCGGCCGGCGTCGCCTTTCTGCAGAGCCGGGCCGGCTTGCCGGACTGGCGGCTGTCGCTAGCGGCACTGTTATTGCTGTCCATGCTGCCGATGCTGGCAAATCTTGCCGGCCGACTGTCGCCGGTCGTACTTCGGGCAAGGCCGGTCATGTTTGCCGTGGCGCCGGGCTGGAAAGCGGTGCTGAGGCTGCTTGGCCATTTTCTTGGCGGCTTTGCCTGCGGCGTGCTGTGGGCCACGCTGTTTGCCCGCTGCTATCTGGCGCAACAATTACCGAAGGCTTTGGAAGGGCGCGATATCGTGCTGGTCGGCGTCGTCGACAGCTTGCCGGTCCTGGGCGAGCGCGGCCTGCGCTTCAATTTCGCGGTCGAACGCGCGCTCGACGCCGACGGCCGGCCACTGGGCGGGGTGCCGGACAAGGTCGCGCTCGGCTGGTACGCGCAGCCGGCGCTCAAGGGCCGTGCCGCGGTGCCGGTCGCGGCGCTGCAGGCCGGCGAGCGCTGGCAATTGACGGTGCGCCTTCAGCGGCCGCACGGCAATGCCAATCCCTACGGTTTCGATTACGAGGTCTGGCTGCTCGAACAGGGGCTGCGCGCGACCGGCTATGTGCGCGGCGATGGCCGCTGCCTTCCTCCATGCCGCTCCGATCCTCGCCGTCTCGATACTTTCGTGTTCGGCTTCGGCAATGCGGTCGAACGGTTGCGCGGCAGGCTGCGCGCGCGCATTCTCGAGGCCTTGCCCAACCAGCCGTATGCCGGCGTGATCGTGGCGCTGGTTATCGGCGACCAGCGTGCGGTCGGCCAGCGCGACTGGCAGATATTTGCGCGGACCGGCGTGTCGCACCTGATTTCCATCTCCGGCCTGCATATCACCATGATAGCCGGCCTGCTGGCGGCGCTGACCGGCTATCTGTGGCGCCACTCGTTTTTCACGCGGGCGCAATTGCCTTTGCGGCTGCCGGCGCAAAAGGCGGCGGCCCTGGCCGGCGTCCTGACTGCCTTGCTCTATGTGCTGCTGGCCGGCTTCGGCGTGCCGGCCCAGCGCACCCTGTACATGCTGGCGGTGGTGGCGCTGGCGATGTGGCTGAACCGCACCGCCAGCGTCTCGCACGTGCTGTGCCTGGCTTTGCTGGCGGTCTTGCTGTTCGATCCCTGGGCCTTGCTGTGGCCGGGCTTCTGGCTCTCCTTCCTTGCTGTGGCGGCAATTCTGCTGGCCACCGGCGGACGGCTTGAAATCCGTAGCGGGGCCTTGCGTTTCTGGCAGCGCTGGCGCGCCGGCTTGTGGGCGGCGGCGCATATCCAGTATGTGCTCACGCTGGCCCTGGTGCCGGTGAGCGTGCTGCTGTTCGGCCAGGTGTCGCTGGTGGCGCCAGTCGCCAATGCGGTGGCCATTCCTGTAATTAGCTTGCTGGTCACGCCGCTGGCCTTGCTCGGCGCGGTTTTGCCGGCGCCGCTGTCCGCCTGGCTCTTGACGGCGGCGCATATGGCGCTGCAATGGCTGGCCGGTTTGCTCGCATGGCTTAGCGCGCCGCCGCTGGCGATCTGGAGCGCGCCGGTGCCAAGCCTGCCGCTATTTCTGCTGGCCACGCTCGGCATGCTATGGCTTTTGATGCCGCGCGGCTGGCCGCTGCGCCCGCTCGGCCTGCTGTTGTTCCTGCCGCTCTTGCTGGAGCGGCCCGAGCGGCCGGCGGCCGGCGCCTTGTGGGTCACGGCGCTCGATGTCGGGCAGGGCAGCGCGCTGCTGGTCGAGACTGCCGGCCACCGCCTGCTCTACGATACCGGTCCGGCCTATGCGCCGCTGACCGATGGCGGCAACCGCGTCATCGTGCCGTATCTGAAGGCGCGCGGCATCAACCGGCTCGATGGCCTCGTAATCAGCCACAACGACAACGACCATGCCGGCGGCGCGCTGTCGCTGATGGGCGCGCTGGAGGTCGGCTGGACCCTGTCGTCGCTGGCGCAGGACAGCGCCATCGTGCGCGCGGCGCCGGCCCATCGCCCATGCGCGGCCGGCCAGCATTGGGTGTGGGACGCGGTGCGTTTCGAAGTGCTGCATCCAGAGGCCGCCAGTTATGGCGACCCGCAGCTGAAACCGAATGCGCGCAGCTGCACGCTGAAAATTTCGACGGCGCGGCATTCGGTCTTGCTGGCCGGCGATATCGAAGCGGCGCAGGAGCGCCAGTTGCTGGCCTCGATGGGCGAGCGTTTGCGCGCCAGCGTGCTGCTGGCGCCGCACCATGGCAGCGGCACTTCGTCGACCGCGCCGTTTCTGGCGGCGGTGCGGCCGCAGGCGGCGATTTTTCAGCTCGGTTACCGCAATCGCTATCGCCATCCAAAGCTGGAAGTTTGGGAGCGCTACGGGCAGATGGGCATACAGCGCTGGCGCAACGACGAGGCGGGCGCGGTGAGTGTAAGAATCGATAGCGAGGTGACGATTGCTGCGTACCGCGAAGAGCACAGCCGGTACTGGTATGGACGCTGAAAAAAAGGCGCTCATCCAACGATATTGCTGATCTAGATCAATAGCGGTATCGCCAGCCCGATATGCATATAAAATCGGCATGGGCGATCAATGCGGCGGTGCGCCGGCATAGAGACTTGCTTCTACTGTCGCTGATCCGCAGCCGCGCACACTGGCATAAAATAACAGACATGACATCAACCTTGCCAAAACTATATTTTCTTCATGGGAATAGCTATCCCGCCGGCACTTACAGCGCCTTTTTTGCCGCGCTGTCCGCCCATTATGACGTCGACGCCGCCGAGATGCTTGGCCACAATCCCGCTTATCCGGTCAAAAATGGCTGGGCCGCGCTGGTACGCGAAAGCATCGCCGACCTCGAGCGGCGCTACCAGCGCGAGCCCGTGATCGTGGTCGGCCATTCGCTGGGCGGCATGCTGAGCCTGATGATTGCCAAAAAGCGGCCCGAACTGGTGCGCTGCGTCGTCATGCTCGATTCGCCGGTGGTGGCCGGTTGGCGTGCCTTTCTGTGGCGCGCGGTGCAGGCGGCGGGGCTTGGCGCGCGTTTTTCGCCGGGCCGCCTTTCCCGCCGGCGCCGCAATTTGTGGCCCAGCGCGCAGGCCGCTTACGAACATTTTGCGGCCAAGCCGATGTTTGCCGCCTGGCCGCCGCAAGTGCTCAGGGATTATCTCGAATACGGGCTCGAGCCGCACGAAAAAGGCGTGACGCTGCGCTTTCGGCGCGAAGTCGAGACTGCCATCTACAACAGCCTGCCGCACCACATGGGGCGCCTGGTCAAGGCCCGCTTTCCGGTGCCGATCGGTTTCATCAAGGGCAGCGATTCGCAGGAATGCCGGCAGGCCGGTATGGCTGCCACGCATACCCTGGTCGGCGACAATTTCATCGAGATCGCCGGCACTCATCTGTATCCGCTGGAATCGCCGGCGGTGGCCGCCGCCGCCACACACACGATGATAGTCAGGCTGCTGGCGGAGTCCGGCCCGCATGGATAGCATCGATCTGGAAGTATTGAAGTGCTGCGCCCAGTGGCTGGCAGAGGGGCGCCGCTGCGAACTGCTTACGGTAGTGCGTACCTGGGGCTCGAGTCCGCGTCCGCCTGGCGCCATGCTGGCCATGTGCGACGATGGCCGGATGGTCGGTTCGGTTTCGGGCGGCTGCATCGAAGACGATTTGATTGCGCGCCTGCGCGAGAACGGCTTGACGCGCCTGCTGCCGGAGCTGGTGCGTTACGGGGTGAGCGCCGAGCAGGCGCATCGTTTCGGCCTGCCGTGCGGCGGCACGCTGGAATTGCTGATCGAACCCTTGTCGGCGGCCAGTGGCATCGGCGACTTGCTGCAGGCGCTGGGGCGGCATGAGCTGGTGGCGCGCCGCCTGTGCCTGGCCGATGGCGCGGTGACGCTGGCACCGGCCGTGCCGGGCCAGCAACTGCAGCTGACGCCCGAGGCGCTGTGCAGCGTGCATGGCCCGCGCTGGCGCCTGCTGATCATCGGCGCCGGTCAGCTGTCGCGTTTCGTGGCGCAGATCGCGCTCAGCATGGATTATCAAGTCATCGTCTGCGAGCCGCGCGAGGAATACCGCGCGGCCTGGCACCTGGACGGCGTCCGGCTCAGCAGCGAGATGCCCGACGATGCGGTGCTGGCGCTGCGGATCGACAGCCGCTGCGCGGTGCTGGCGCTGACGCACGACCCCAGGCTGGACGACCTGGCGCTGATCGAGGCGCTCAAGTCTGAGGCGTTTTATGTCGGCGCGCTCGGTTCGCGCGCCAATAACGCCAGGCGGCGCGAACGGCTGGCGCTGTTCGATCTCGGCGCCGAACAGCTGGCGCGCCTGCATGGTCCGGTCGGACTTTATATCGGCAGCAAGACCCCGGCCGAGATCGCGGTCTCGATTCTGGCGGAAATGACGGCGGTCAAGAATGAGGTCGCGCTGCCCGAGCTCGCGTGGGGCGGCAGCGGCAGGAATGCCGGAGAAAACGCTGGCGGCGCAAGCGCGTGCGCGATTTAGACTGGCGAGACAGGGTGTTTTTCGCGTAAAATCGTGCGAAAACCTTTGTAGCGCCACCTTTATTTGAAAATGACACAGCGATGACGATTAAATCCGACAAATGGATACGCCGCATGGCGCAGGAAGCCGGCATGATTGAGCCGTTTTCACCGGGCCAGGTACGCCAGAAAGACGGCCAGAAAATCGTCTCCTACGGCACCTCGTCGTATGGCTACGACATCCGCTGCGCCGACGAATTCAAGATTTTCACGAATATCAACAGCACCATCGTCGATCCCAAGAACTTCGATGAAAATTCCTTTGTCGACATCAAGAGCGATGTCTGCATCATCCCACCCAATTCCTTTGCCCTGGCGCGCACCATCGAATATTTCCGAATTCCGCGCAATGTGCTGACGATTTGCCTGGGCAAGTCGACCTATGCGCGTTGCGGCATCATCGTCAATGTCACGCCGTTTGAGCCGGAATGGGAAGGCTACGTCACGCTCGAGTTTTCGAACACGACGCCGCTGCCGGCCAAGATTTATGCCGGCGAAGGCTGCGCGCAAGTGCTGTTTTTCGAGAGCGATGAAGTCTGCGAGATGTCGTACAAGGACCGCGCCGGCAAATATCAGGGCCAGGTCGGCGTCACCTTGCCGAAGGCTTGAACAGCAGCCGGCGCAGTCCAATGCTGGCCGCGCCGCCTGCAAAACTCCACCGGAAACCTAGGGCGCCGGCGCCTTGTCCGAGCTCAGTTGCGACGGCTGTTGTGACGCAAGTTGCGGCGCAGCGTGCCAGCCGCCGCCCAATGCCTTGATCAGAAATACCGAGGTCAGCATCTGCTGGCCGCGGATCTTGACCGCCTGCCGCTGATTGCTCAGCAGGGTCTGCTGCGCGGTAATCACATTCAGATAGGTATCGAGGCCACCCGAATAGCGGTCGTTGGACAGATCGAGCACGCGCTGCGAACTGCGCACGCTGGCCTCGGCCTGGCTGGCGGCGCGGCCCAGGGTGGCCATGCCGTCGATGCCGTCCTCCACTTCCTGCATGGCTACCAGCACGCTTTGACGATAGCTGGCGACGCTGGCCGTATAGCCGGCTTCGGCGATGCGCACCGCGGCCTTGGTTTTGCCGGCATCAAACAGCGTCTGCGTAAAGGATGCGCCGAGCGACCACAGCAGGCTCGGTGCGCTGAGCAGATTGCCCATTGCATTGCTGTTCCAGCCGCCGTTGGCTTGCAAGCTCATGCTCGGGAAATAGGCGGCGCGCGCGACGCCGATATTGGCATTGGCGGCGGCGATCGCCCGTTCGCTCGAGGCGACGTCGGGCCGGCGTTGCAAGAGCTCGGACGGTACGCCGGCCGGCAGCACCGGCGCCGTCATTGCCACGAGGGCCGGCGCCAGCACAAATTCGGGCGCCGGCGTGCCGGTCATGGTCGCCAGCGCATGCTGGAACTGGCTGCGCTGCACTTGCAGCAATTCGAGCTGGGTGCGGCTGGCATCGAGGACCGATTGCTGCTGCGCCAGGTCGAGACCGGAAGCGACACCGAGTTCGTGGCGCGACTGGATGAAGTCGAGTGCTTTCTGCTGCAGTACTATGCCCTGGCGCAAGACGTCGATTTCGCTGTCGAGTTCGCGCAGATTGAAGTAGTCGGCCGCCAGCTGGGTCAGCAGCAACAGGCGCGTGTTTTCCAGATCGGCGGCGGCCTGTTCGGCCGAGGCGCTGGCGGCGGCGACAGTGGAGCGCACGCGGCCGAACAGGTCGGCCTCGTAACTGACGGCAAAGCCGACCTGATTGTTATTCTGGACGACCGAGTAATTCGGCGTCGAGTAAGACGACAGCGGACGGTCGGCCGAACTTTTTTGGCGCGCCGCCCCGGCCGACAGACCGAGCGTCGGGAACAGGCCGGCAGCGGTGACGTCGACCTGCGCCCGGGCCTGTTCGAAGCGCGCCAGCGCCACCTGCAGGCTCTGGTTGCGGCTCAAGGCCAGCTGTTCCAGCCGGTTCAGTTCGCCGTCATGGAAGACTTCCCACCAATTGCCTTTCATGGCGGCGTCGGCCGGCTGAGCTGCATGGAACGGCGTCGCCGACTGCCATGCGGCCGGCATTGCCAGCTCCGGCTTTTTATAGTCGGGGCCGGCGGCGCAGCCGGCCAGCAATGAGGCGACCGCCAGCGCAATCAGGGGCGAAACGTGTTTCATGACTTGGCTTTCGCCGGCGCGGACGCCGCAACCGTGCCGGCGGGCGGCGCCGAAGTCTTTGGCTGGACCACCGAGACCGGGTCGTTATCGGCCAGCGAATCGGGCGGATTGACGATCAGCTTGTCGTTGACGCCGATACCACTGAGTATTTCCAGCGCATTGCCGAGATCATGGCCGATGCTGACCGTGTGCAGCTTGACGCGGCCGTCGGCGCCGGCCACCGCGATGCGCGGCCCTTCGGGACGGAACAGCAGCACATTGGACGGCACCAGCAGCGCGCTCGACGAGCCGCTCAGCGGGATCGCCGCCTGCACATAGGCGCCGGCCAGCAGCTTGCGCTCCTGGTTGGGCAGGTTGATTTCGATTTGCAGGGTGCGGGTGGCGGGATCGATGGCACCGGCCGTGCGCACCACGCGGCCCTTGAAGACCTGGCCCGGCATTTCGGTTTGCGTGATGTTGACCTCGTCGCCCGCCTTCAGGCGCTGCGAATAAGTTTGCGGCACATAGACATAGACGCGCAGCGAATCGACTTGCGCCAGCGTGAACAGGGCCTTGCCGGCGCCGCCGTTGCCGGCATCGATCAGATCGCCGACTTCGACATTGCGGCGCGTGACGACCCCGGCAAACGGCGCCACCACCTGCTTGAAGCTTTCGAGTTTTTGCAGGCGGCGCACATTGGCCTCGGCCGCGGCCAGATTGGCCTGGCCCTGGGTAAAGGCACTGTTGCGTTCATTGAGTTCCTGCTGCGTGACCGCATCTTTCTTGCGCAAGGCTTCCCAGCGCTCTGCCGAACTGCGGGCCAGCTCGAGGCTGCTGGCCGCTTGCTGGCGGGCGGCGATCGCCTGCGACAGCTGCTGGTCGATTTCCGGCGTATCGATTTCGGCCAGCACATCGCCTTTTTTGACCTGGCTGCCGATATCCTTGAACCAGTGCAGCACATAGCCGCTGCTGCGGGCGTAGATCGGCGATTCCATGATGCCCTGCAACGTGCCGGGCAACAGCAGCGGGGCGCCGTTGCCGGCCGCCTTGGCGTTAATCGTCGATACATACAATGTCGATTGCGCGCCGACGGCTTCGCTCAGGGCCCTGGCATTGGCGCGCCGCTGCACGACGTTGATGATCGTGCCGGCGATCAGCAGCAGCAGGATGGCGGCGCCAGTCAGTTTGGCGCGGCGCATGATGACCGCGCGGGCCAGCGGCGGCGTTGCGGCGGCATCCGGCGACTGTTTGTTCTCGTGGATGCCGAGCTTGGCGTGACGGTTTTCAGACATGGCAAATATTCCTTCTTGTATTTCGTCTTGTATTTTCGCTTATGCTGCAGGCAATGCAGGCTGCGCCGGACGCGGTTTCTTGCGCCGTTCCAGATAGCGGTGAATGCCGGCAAACACCACCGGTACGAACAGCAGCGTCGAAATCGTCGCGAACAGCAGGCCGCCGATCACGGCCCGGCCCAGCGGTGCATTTTGTTCGGCGCCTTCGCCGACTCCGATTGCCATCGGGATCATGCCGATGATCATTGCCAGCGCTGTCATCAGTACCGGCCGGATGCGCGTCGAACCGGCTTCCAGCGCTGCCGACAGCGGCGGCAAGCCTTCGTTCATGCGCTGGCGGGCGAACGAGACCATCAGGATGCTGTTGGCGGTGGCCACGCCCATGCACATGATGGCGCCGGTCAGGGCCGGTACGCTGAGCGTGGTGCCGGTCAGGAACAGCATCCAGACGATGCCGGCCAGCGCCGCGGGCAGGGCGGTGATGATGATGAAAGGGTCGACCCACGACTGGAAATTGACGACGATGAGCAGATATACGAGCACGATGGCCATCGACAGCCCGATGCCGAGGCCGAGGAAGGACGAATTCATGGTCTGGACCTGGCCGCGGATCGTGATGTGCGCGCCGCGCGGCAGTTTCGGCCGCAAGTCATCGACCAGCTTCTTGACTTCGCCGGCGACGCCGCCGAGGTCGCGCCCCTGCACGCTGACGTACAGATCGATCACCGGCGCGATATTGTAGTGCGATGCGACCGCCATTTGCGCGGCCGGCTTGACCTGCACCAGATTGCTCAGCATTTGTGACGGCGTCGACGGATCGGCGCTGCCGGCCCGGATCGGCGTGCGCAGCAAGGCATCGAGGCTGTCGATCTTGTACTGCGGCGTTTGCACCGCGATGTTGTAGGCCACGCCATTGCTCGGATTGAGCCAGAAGGCCGGCGCGGTCTGGCTGCTGCCGGACAGGGAAATGAGGACGTTTTGCGAGACATCGGCGGCATTCATGCCGAGTTGCTTGACCAGCGTGCGGTCCATGTCCAGACGCAGCGTCGGCGTATTGAGTTTTTGCTGCAGATGGACGTCGACCGTGCCCGGAATTTTCTTGATGTCTTTCATCAGGCCGCTGGCCAATTGGTAATTGGCGGCCAGGCCGGAACCGGAAATCTGCACATCGAGTGCGGCCGGCAGGCCGAAATTGAGAATTTGCGTGACGATGTCAGCCGGCTGGAAAAAGAACTCGACGCCGGGGAAGCGCTTCGGCAATTCCTTGCGCAACTGATCGATAAAGAGTGCGCTCGGTTTGTGGTTTTCGCGCAGCGAAAGGGAAATCTCGCCATCCATGGTGCTGATGGTGCCGGCATTGCTGTACGAGAGATTGATGCCGCTCGATGGCAGACCGAGGTTGTCGAGCACCGATTCGAGCTGGTCGGGCGGGATGATTTCGCGGATCACATTTTCGACCTGGTCGGCCAGGCGCGCCGTTTCTTCGATGCGGGTACCGGTCGGCGCCCGCATATGGAGCCGGATCTGGCCGGCGTCGACGCCGGGGAAAAAGTCATTGCCCAGTACAAAAACCAGCCCCAGCGACAGCAGGCAAAAGCCGAGGAACAGGCTGCAGAACATCTTGCGCCGGGTTAGCAGGCGCGACAGCACGATCACATAGCCGCCGCGGAAATACTCGAAGGCGGCATCGAAACGCCGGTAGACCCGTTGCAGCATGCTCGGCTTGCGGTTCGCATTGGCGCCGGCCTCGGCATGCGCGCGGTCCATCATCAGCATCACCAGCGTCGGCACCAGGGTGCGCGACAGGATGTAGGATGCGATCATGGCAAACACCACTGCTTCGGCCATCGGCACGAACAGGTAGTGCGCAACGCCGGTGAGGAAGAACATCGGCACGAAAACGATACAGATGCACATGGTGGAAACCAGGGCCGGCACCGCGATTTCGCCGGCGCCATCGGTAATGGCCGTGTGCAGGTCGACGCCCAGATGCAGATGGCGTTCGATGTTTTCGATGGTGACCGTGGCATCGTCGACCAGAATGCCGACCGCCAGCGCCAGGCCGCCCAGCGTCATGATGTTGATCGTCTCGCCGAGCATGTACAGCGCCAGAATCGAGGACAGGATAGAGAGCGGGATCGAGACCGCGATGATGGCGGTGCTGCGCCAATTGCCGAGAAATAGCAGAATCATGGCGGCCGTCAGCGCGGCGGCGATCAGCGCTTCATGCACCACGCCGCTGATGGCGGATTTGACGAACAGCGACTGGTCGAACAGCGGCTTGATTTCGATGTCCTTGGACAGCGCTTGCGTTGCTACCGGCAGCATCTGCCGCACTTTGTTGACGATGTCGAGGGTCGAGGCGCCGCCGTTTTTCATGATCGACAGCAGCACGCCGCGCTGGCCGTTATGGCGCACGATATTGGTTTGCGGCGAAAAGCCGTCGCGCACGCGCGCCACTTCCGACAGATAGGTGACGGCACCGTTCTTGTTGGTCACAGGGATGTTGTTCAGGCCGGCGATGGTGTCGGGCGAGCCGTTCATGGCGACGTTGAATTCGGTGGCGCCGAGTTTGACGGTACCCGACGGCAGCGTCAGATTCTGCGCATTGACGGCATTGATGATGTCGACCGGCGTCAAGCCCTTGGCCTGGATGGCCTTGGTGTCGAGATCGACCGAGACCAGGCGCGATTTGCCGCCGTACGGCGCCGGGATCGCCACCCCGGGAATGGTGACCAGCTGCGGACGCAGAAAGTTCAGCGCGCTGTCGAACAGCGTCTGCTCGGGCATGCTGGTGCTCGACATCGCCAGCTGGATGACGGGAATACTGGAGGCCGAATACTGGATGATTAGCGGCGGCGTGATACCGGGCGGCATTTGACGCACCTGCGCCTGTTCGATGGCCGTGATTTGCGCGATGGCGGTCTGGATGTTGGCGTTCGGCTGGAAAAACACCTTGATGACCGAGATCCCGGCCAGCGATTGCGATTCGGTGTGCTCGATATCGTTGACGGTAGTCGTCAGGTTGCGCTCGTTGGCATAGGCGATGCGCTGCCCCATTTCCTGCGCCGACAGGCCGCCGTAATTCCAGATGATGCTGATGACCGGGATATTAATTTCCGGGAAAATGTCGGTCGCCATCTTGCTTAAAACCAGTGGCGTCGACAACAGTATCATCAGCGCCATCACGATAAACGTATACGGCCGCCGCAGGGCAATTTGAACGATCCACATCTTGGCTTATCTTCCGAGGCAATGTTTGATACAAGGAACGGAAGCAATTGTAACGAATTTTGCAAGACCTAACGGTTTGGCTTTGTAGCGCATTGTACAGTCTGTGCGGAATTGTAAATCCGTGCACCGGCGGTTTGCCTGGCGCTGAAGCGCTGCCGCTTGCTACGGCAGCAGCCTCTGGCATGGCAAATTGTGGCCGATAAAATCACGCGGCAGCGCGGCCCCGCTATCGGGCGGGCAGCGGTTTTCCGCTGAAAAAGGCGGCATATCGCCGGTTTTAACGGCGGATGCGGTATTTGCCAGTACTGGCGGCACCGTGCCTGTCCGGCCGAACCGCGATCCTATGTCAGGGCGCGGAAATAATAAGAGGTGCGCCGGCCCGGCGCCAGAAATTCAAAGGCCGCCACCGTTAACTGGCGCGGTTTGAATGTCTTGCTGACCGAAACATCCGGTTCTGCGGAAAGATCGACCAGAATGGCCTCTTCCTTGGGCATGGCCGGATCGTAGATCAGCACCACCGGTTTGAGGGGGCGCGAAGTGTTGACCGAAACGACGGTGCCGATCACGCCGTTGGACAATTGGACAATGGTGCCAGGCGGATAAACACCGAGGCAGCGCACGAGGGTCGAGGTGACGGCCGCATCGAACTGCGCGCGCTGCTGGGCGTAGATGATCGACAGCGCTTCGTGCGGTGTCAGCGCATTGAGCGGATTGACGGGGTTGCACATCTCGTCGAAGGCCTCGGCAATCGCCACGATGCGCGAATGCACGGACAGTTTGTCTTGCAATAGCTGGCCCGGATAGCCCGAACCGTCTATCCGTTCGTGGTGCTGGACGATGACCAGGATCGATTCGAGCGGCAATTCCAGCTGGCGTCCGATGGCCACGCCGAGCTTGCAATGCTCTTGCATGATGGCGGCCTCGGCCCGTGTCAGCGGGTCAAGCTTGGTTTTGATCTTGACCGGAATTTCTGTTTTGCCGACATCATGGAACAGGGCGCCCAGGCCGATGATCTTGATGTCGTCAGCGCTCAGTTTCATTTCCTTGGCGATGATCATCGACAGCAGAGTCACGTTCAGGGCATGGCTGTAGACATCGTCGCCGCCGACCGCATCCGAAATCAGATGGACCGCCACATCTGATTCGCCGAGCAAGGAACTGGCGATATTGTTTACCAGCTTGGTGGCCTGCTCCCTTACTTGTTCCGGCGCTGAAAATATGTTCTGGTTCATGGCCTTGATATTGCGGCTGGCGGCCAGGAACTCGCGTTCGCATTCCTTGACCTTTTTTTCCTGGCCGACCAGGCGCTCGACCATGGCGCGTTTGGCAATATAAGCGGGGTCTTCCGCTTGCGGCGGCTTTTGCGGCTGCGTCTCGTCGGCCTTTGTGCTGGCCAGGATCGGTGCGCAATCGCTTTTTTCGGGCGCGTAGCGGATGCGCCGCAGTCCCAGCCCCTGAATCAGGCGAATTTGTTCCAGGTCCTTGATCTTAAAACTGGAAAAGGCAAATGGGTGGTGGGTCCAGGTGAGGTCGAGATGAATGAACAGGCCAACGCACAGTTGGCTTGGCTTGACGAAATGACCCGTTTGAAACTCATTGCTGCTCAATTTGACTCCATCATCGTGCTGGTGGTTGGAATGGGCGGAAATGGCCTCTTCAGAGAGAGGCTAAACATAAAAGCGGATGGACTATTGTCGTTTTTTACATCGCGCACGATACGGTATTGGTGGCGTTGACCAAGTGTATTATCTTACTGGCGAAGAGGGGCCGCGGCCACTTTTTTTTTCAATGAATTGTCGCTTTGTGCAGTCTTCGTGTATTTTTTTGCCTCGGCGGCCCGGCGCTTTTCTTTTGTGCCCGATCTGCCTATAGTATGTTGGCAATGTGGGTTGTCGCATTGTCAAATCGCGTATGGACCGCTGTCCGCGGATTTCGGAGTTGCGGCGAACGTGCATTGACTGGCAAGATGGCAAGTCCGCCGGGCGCGGCCGGCGTCATGACGGGGAAATCAGAATGGACCGGGCGCGGGTATGCCGCTGGTCTATTTCATTGAATACAGCGATGAAGCGGGTATTCATCCGCCGCGGAATTTTCAGCGCTTCCCAGCTTAGTCGTGCTGACTGGAATCGGCCGTGCTGCCTACTTGCCATAATCCGCGCAAGTCTTGCCAGACAGGGCCGGCGGCAACCATGGTCAGGCCGACGGCCAGCACGATGGTGGTGGCATAGCCGATATACTTGAAGCCAAGCGCGCCGGCGACGCCGCCGAGGAAAAAATAACTGATCAACAACGTCAATACCATCATCTTGCTGTGGTTGGCGCGCACCGGTTCCAGATGCAGCCGCTCGTCATTCAGATAAATCATTTTGCCGAGCTCGATACCGATGTCGGTCGACATCCCCGTCACGTGCGTGGAGCGGATCACATAACCCGACATTTTGGTGATGATGGCATTTTGCAATCCCATTATGAAGCACAGCATCAGCACCGTCACCGGTGCCAGCAGGTCGCGCATTTCGGCGATATGGCTGCCGGCCAGGCCGAACAGCAGCAGCAAGACCGCTTCCAGCAGCAGGCTCAGCGCATACTGGCTGTGCATCTGGCGCCGCCTGGCCCAGTTGATCAGGATGGCGCTGGTGGCCGAACCGATGACGAAGGCGACCCACGCCACCAGTGCCGCCAGCGCCAGCGCCATGTCGCCCAGCGCCAGGCTGTTGGCGACGCTGGTGACGATGCCGGTCATGTGCGAGGTGTAGCGGCCGATGACCAGGAAAGCGCCGGCGTTGACCGCGCCGCCGACAAAAGCCAGCCAATATCCGAGATGGCGGTCGGAACGGTCGTCGCGCACATTGCCGCCAAGGCGATGCAGGTAATGCAGAGGCATGATGTTCTCGTTAATGAGTCTTGTTGCTAAGTCCTGTTGCTAAAGTCCTGTTACTAAATCCTGTTGCTAAGTCTCTTTGCCAGGCCTTATTGCCGTTAAGTTTTGTTGCCTTAATTTTTTGTTATCCGGTAATTCTAACCGCTAGCCCGGCAATTAGTCTTGTTTTTGGCGCACACAATCGACAAAATAACCGCGCTTGCCATCGACTTCGCGTTTGACCAGGCCGTGGACATCGGTTTCGAAGCCGGGGAAGCGTTCGTTGAAATCGCGCGCGAACTTCAGATAGTCGACGATGGTCTTGTTGAAGCGCTCGCCCGGGATCAGCAGCGGAATGCCGGGCGGGTAGGGCGTCAGCAAGATCGAGGTGATGCGGCCCTCGAGTTCGTCGATCGGCACGCGGTCGATTTCGCGGTGGGCCATCATGGCAAAGGCGTCCGATGGCTTCATCGCCGGCTGCATGTCCGACAAATACATTTCGGTGGTCAGGCGGGCAACGTCGTACAGCTTGTAAAAATCATGGATCTGCTGGCACAGGTCGCGCAGGCCGATCCGTTCGTAGGTCGGATTGGCGGCGGCGAACTCGGGCAGGATGCGCCACATCGGCTGGTTCTTGTCGTAGTCGTCCTTGAATTGCTGCAGCGCCGTCAGCAGCGTATTCCAGCGGCCTTTGGTAATGCCGATGGTGAACATGATGAAAAACGAGTACAGGCCGCATTTTTCGATGATGACGCCGTGTTCGGCCAGGTATTTGGTGACGATCGAGGCCGGGATGCCGGTCTCGGCGAATTTGCCGTCCAGCGACAGGCCCGGGGTGACGATCGTGGCCTTGATCGGGTCGAGCATGTTGAAGCCCGGCGCCAGCTCGCCGAAGCCATGCCAGCTGTCTTCGGCGCGGATCAGCCAGTCGTCGCGCGAGCCGATGCCGTCTTCCGAGAACGAGTCCGGTCCCCAGACCTGGAACCACCAGTCCTGACCCCATTCCTGGTCGATCTTTTTCATCGCGCGGCGGAAGTTAAGCGCTTCCAGAATGCTTTCCTCGACCAGCGCGGTGCCGCCGGGCGCCTCCATCATGGCGGCGGCGACGTCGCACGAAGCGATGATCGAATATTGCGGCGAAGTCGAGGTGTGCATCAGATAGGCTTCGTTGAAGGCATCGCGGTCGAGCTTGACGCTGTCGGACTCGCGCACCAGGATTTGCGAGGCCTGCGACAGGCCTGCCAGCAATTTGTGGGTCGACTGCGTCGAGAAGATCATCGACTCTTTCGCCCGCGGCCTGTCCTTGCCGATGGCGTGCATGTCTTTGTAAAAATCGTGGAAGGTGGCGTGCGGCAGCCAGGCTTCGTCGAAGTGCAGCGTGTCGATTTTACCGTCCAGCATTTCGCGCAGTGTCTCGACGTTGTAGATCACGCCGTCGTAGGTCGATTGCGTGATGGTCAGGATGCGCGGCTTCTTGTTGACCGCCTCGCGCGCGAACGGATTGGCTTCGATCTTGCGGGCGATGCTCTCGGGCGTGAATTCGGCCAGCGGAATCGGGCCGATGATGCCCAGGTGATTACGGGTCGGCATCAGGAACACGGGAATGGCGCCGCACATGATGATCGAATGCAGAATCGATTTATGGCAGTTGCGGTCGACCACCACGATGTCGCCGGGCGCGACCGTCGAATGCCAGACCATCTTGTTCGAGGTCGAGGTGCCGTTGGTGACGAAATAGCAGTGATCGGCATTGAAAATGCGCGCCGCATTGCGTTCCGAGGCCGCCACCGGGCCGGTATGGTCGAGCAGCTGGCCGAGTTCTTCGACGGCGTTGCAGACGTCGGCGCGCAGCATGTTTTCGCCGAAAAACTGGTGGAACATCTGCCCGATCGGCGACTTCAGGAAGGCCACGCCGCCCGAATGGCCGGGGCAATGCCACGAGTAGGAACCGTCGTTCGCGTAGTGCACGAGGGCGCGGAAAAACGGCGGCGACAGGCCGTCCAGATAGGCTTTCGCTTCGCGGATGATGTGGCGCGCCACGAATTCGGGCGTGTCTTCGAACATGTGAATGAAGCCGTGCAGCTCGCGCAGGATGTCGTTGGGGATGTGGCGCGAGGTGCGCGTTTCGCCGTACAGATAGATCGGGATGTCGGCATTCTTGTAACGGATTTCCTCGACAAAGGCGCGCAGCGACTTGAGTGCGAAATCGGTCTCTTCGAGCGAACCGGCACCGAATTCCTCGTCGTCGATCGACAGCACGAAGGCCGAGGCCCGCGATTGCTGCTGGGCGAACTGCGAGAGGTCGCCGTAACTGGTCACGCCGAGCACTTCCATGCCTTCCTGTTCCATCGCCTCGGCCAGCGCGCGAATGCCGAGGCCTGAAGTATTTTCAGAACGAAAATCCTCGTCGATGATAACAATAGGAAAACGAAACTTCATGCGACTCTCCGATAAAAACAAAAAACGGCGCGGTGCCGGGTGTGACGAAAAAAACAGCAAAAACGCCGGAAAACAGGCCGGCGCCGGTTGAAACCGACAAACTCAAACAGACAAAATCAGGCCGGCGCGATCAGGCAGGCCCGATTTTAATGGGCGGCGCCCTGGCCCAGTAGCAGCAACAGATGGCCGATCGGATCGATATGCAGCCAGGCGCAAAGGCCCAGCGCGGTGCCGATGGCGGCCACGCCGTAAGCGCCGTATTCGAGCCATTTCTTGCGCGTCAACAGCGTGATGGCGGCCAGCGAAATGGCGATCTGTTCGATCGTCGTCGCCAGTGCCCACTCATGATGCTGATGCAGCATCTGCTCGGATTTGCGGTCCCATTCGGCCGATACCGCATCGAGTTTTTCGGCTTCGGCCTTGATGCTTTCCTTTTCAGTCTTGTAGCGCGCCACTTCGGCCTTGTAACGGGCGACATCGACGCCGGGCAGGCTGATGGCCAGCTCGGCCAGGTTTTGTTTGTTCGACTTGGCCTGGTAGTAATTCCACTGATTCGCCGCCTCGGTCTTCTTGATCGCGGCATTGTTCTTGAACAGTGCCGCATCGTTTTGCGTGGCCCCGCCCTGGTAGCCGAACATGGCGCCGATGGTTGCCAGAATCGCGGTCATGACCGCGATCTTGCCTGAGAATTTATCGCTGCCGTGGGCCGCATGTTCGACCGCATGGTCGTGCGGGCCATGTACGTGAAAGTCGTGTCCTGACATGGATACCTCGAAAAAATGGGATTTCGAAAAAAATGTGGCTAAGCTTTTTGGTAGGTGACAAAAGCGAAGTCGAGCCCGTCCTGGCTGCCCGCTTCGCGCGCCGTTTCCTGCCATTTGGCAGGGTCGATCGCCGGAAAAAATGCATCGCAGGTGAAGTCGCGCGCGATTTCGGTGACGATCAGGCGTGTCGCCAGCGCCATGCTCTGGGCATAAATCTGCGCGCCGCCGATCACGAAGGCCTCGCTGCCCTCGACCAGCGCCAGCGCCTGCTCGATCGAAGCCGCGGTTTCGACGCCTTCATGGCGCCAGCCGCCATTCCTGGTGATGACGATGTTGCGCCGGTTCGGCAATACCTTGCCGATCGATTCGAAGGTCTTGCGACCCATGATGACCGGATGGCCGCTGGTGATGCGGCGGAAATGCTTCAAGTCTTCCGGCAGATGCCATGGCAGCGTGTTGGCGATGCCGATGCCGCCCTTGGCATCGGTGGCGACGATAATTGAAATCATGTATGCGTCCTTTATACCGCGACCGGCGCCTTGATGTGCGGATGCGACTGATAATCGCGGAATTCGAAATCGTCGAAGCGGTAATCGAACAGCGACTCCGGTTTGCGTTTGATGTGCAGTTGCGGCAGCGCCAGCGGCGCGCGGCTCAGCTGTTCGCGCGCCTGCTCCATATGGTTGGAATAGAGATGGCAATCGCCGCCGGTCCAGATGAAGTCGCCCACGGCCAGGCCGGCCTGCTGCGCCATCATGTGGGTCAGCAGGGCGTACGAGGCGATGTTGAAGGGCACGCCGAGGAAGATGTCGGCGCTGCGCTGGTACAGCTGGCACGACAGCTTGCCGTCGGCGACGTAGAACTGGAACAGCGCGTGGCACGGCGGCAGCTTCATCTGCTCGATGTCGGCCACATTCCAGGCCGAGACAATCATGCGCCGCGAATCGGGATTGTGCCTGATCTGATCCAGCACCTGCGTGATCTGGTCGATGTGGCCGCCGTCGGGCGCCGGCCAGTTGCGCCATTGGTAGCCATAGATCGGCCCCAGATTACCCTGTTCGTCGGCCCAGTCGTCCCAGATCGAGACGCCGTTTTCTTTTAGATAAGCAATATTGGTCGAGCCGGCCAAAAACCAGATCAATTCATGCACGATCGATTTCAGATGGATTTTTTTCGTCGTCACCAGCGGAAAACCGGCTTGCAAGTCGAAGCGCATCTGATGGCCGAATACCGAGCGGGTACCGGTGCCGGTGCGATCGGTTTTTTCGCTGCCGTGCTCATAGACATGGCGCATGAAGTCGAGATATTGACGCATTGTGTTCCGCAGTTTCCTGAATTTTTAAAAATACCGCTTATTTTACCGCGTCCGCCAGCATTTTCAGGGCTTCGCGCACCTGTAAATCGGGTAAATCGAGCAAATTGTCGCCAACATACCATTCGATTACCGAATGGTCGGGCAAGGCGGCGTCGCTGGCCCGGCCGAACAGCCAGACGCCGTGCTCGGCGGCGATGCGGTCGCGGATCGCAACAGCGCGCTCGGCGCCGACCGGCAAGTGCAGATGCAGCATATTGCTTTGCGGGCGGGCCGGGTTGACCTGCAGTTGCGGATAGTCGCGCAAGAGCCCGTACAGCCATTCGGTGCGTGCGAAATAACCCGGCATGGCCGCCACGCGCCGCTCGAACTGCATGGCCGCCGCCACCACATAGGGCGAGCGCATGACGACGTCGCCGCCCTGGCGCCGCATCCATTCGCCGGCCTTGGCGATGAAGTCTTTCGAGCCGGCCAGCATGGCGCCGCCGAGGCCGCCGACGCCCTTGTAGAGCGACAGATAGACCGAGTCGAAGCCGGCGGCGATCTCGGCGTACGATTTCTGATAGCCGGCCGCCGCTTCGAGCAGCCGGGCACCGTCCATGTGCAGATGGATGGCGTGCTGTTTGCAATGCGTTTTGATCGCCTCCAGCTGTTGCCAATCAGGCAATTGACCGCCCAATTCGCGCATCGGCAACTCGAGCACGGCGGCGCCGAGCTTTTCTGGCGTCGCCTGCAGGTCGGCCAGTTTCCAGGGCCGGTGCAGGGCGCCGAGGCGCAAGGCCTTGAAATGGTCGAGCAGCTGGTAATTGCTGCGCTCGTAGGTGAGGATGTGGGCCGTCGGATGCAGGGCCACCAGTTCGCTGCCGCGTTCCATGCAGGCCAGGCGCAGCGCGGTGACCTGGGTCAGGGTGCCGGTGATGCAAAACACGGCCGCTTCGGCGCCCAGCAAAGCCGCCACTTTTTGCTGCAGTTGCTCGATCAGCGCGCCCGCGCCGTAGGTGTCGTGGCCGATCCGGTGCTGGCGGCACCAGTTTGCCATCTCGGCGAAATAGTCGGCCGGCGCCGGCAGTTTGTGGCCGGGGATGATGGTGTGGCAGCGCTGTTTCAAATCGTTGGCGGACAAGGGCGACTCCGGTGCGGGCGGCGAAAATGAGATGGAAAGCGCGGCGGAAGATGCGGCGCCATTTTATCTGTGCGTGAAAATACAGGGCGCAAGTATAGCGCCGCCGGCCCGGCGGCGGCAATCGGCAGTTTTGACAGCGGCCGTCGCCTTGCGCGGCGGCCAGAGATCGGCCTGGCGGCGAGCAAGTGATGGTCGTCAGCCAGGCCGATCTCTGGTAATGTTGCATGACGATCGACGACAGGGGCCGGAGAGACGATGGTGAAATTTGATTTTTCGCTGCTCACGCGCGATGGGCAGAAGATTGAAAGCGTGGTCATCGCCGGGCGCGATCAGGTCGATGCCGAACGCAAGCTGGTGCAAATGTACCGCAATTGCACGGTATTGAGCGTGGTAATCAAGTACAGCGACGAGCGCCAGGGGCAGGCGACCTCGGTGGAAGATATCCTGACGCTGGTGTCGCGCGAAAATTAAGCGTGCGGCGGCTTTTTCATTCGATGAAGCCGTCGGCCAGCAATTCATCGAGCAGGGCATCGTAATCGGATGCGCCGCGGCTGTTGGGGGCGTGCTCGAACACGCTTTTGTTATGGGCCGGGCTTTCGGCCAGGCTGACGTTTTCGGCAATCTTGGTGCGGCAGACGTCGGCGCCGAATTTTTCCTCGACCATGCGCAACACATCCCAGGCCATGCGGCGCCGGGTATCGAAGCGCGTCAGCAGGTAGCGGCGGGCGACGCGGCGCTTGAGCACGTGTTCGAGCGCTCTCAGCGTCTTTTCGATTTGCAGCGCGCCTTTGGCCGACAGGTGGTCGGCTGAAATCGGCACGATCACGGCCTGGCAGGCAAAAATCGCGTTCAGCGACAGTACCCCGAGCAGCGGGCTGCAATCGATCAGCACCGGCCGTTGCTGGTCGCCGAACTGTTCTGCGCGCAGGCTGGTGTTGAGGCGGTTGACGACGTTATAGCCTTTGCCGAACAGCGTGTCGACCTTGGACAGTTCGATATGCGAAGGGATGACGCCGAAGCCGTTGACCGACTCGTGCACCAGTTCGCGCAGCGGGCGGTTGCGCTGGAACAGACTCAATACGGTATCGTCGCCGCAGGCGGCCTTGATGCCGGCGATTTCGCTGAACTGGGCTTGCGGGTCGAGGTCGATGCCGTAGGGATAACGTCCGCGCCGGGCCAGCGCAGCGGCAAGATTGAGGGCGGTCGTGGTCTTGCCGACGCCGCCTTTTTGATTAAATATGGCAACTATACTCAATCGTATCCCGCCTTATTATTGTATTGCGACCACTCTTTGCCGCACCGTTTGCGCGGCGGCCCTCGGCTGCGGGCATGCGCATGGCCCCGGTCGCATGTTTCTTGATAGCATACAACCGGGCGCCCGAACTGCAAAGCGCAAAATGCGGGGTGGCGCATGCCGAACGTGGCTTTTTGGTCTCATTGCGGCCACACCGCGCTCGCAACGTGCTTGCGGCCGCGGCCGGTGCCGCCGGTCTTAGGGTGCGTGAAACTGCAAGGCGGCCAGTTTGGCGTAAATGCCGTTTTGCGCCACCAGCGAGGCGTGATTGCCGGTTTCGACGATGCGGCCGTCCTCCATGACCAGAATGCGGTCGGCGCGCTTCACGGTAGCCAGGCGATGGGCGATGATGACGGTGGTGCGGCCGACCATGGCCGCTTCCAGCGCGCTTTGCACCAGACGCTCCGATTCGGCATCGAGGGCGCTGGTGGCTTCGTCGAGCAGCAGCAGCGGCGGATTCTTCAGCATGGCGCGGGCGATCGCAATGCGCTGGCGCTGGCCGCCGGACAGGCGCACTCCGCGTTCGCCGAGGAAGGAGTGATAACCCTCTGGCAGGCGCTCGATGAATTCATGGGCGGCGGCCAGCTTGGCCGCCGCAATCACTTCGGCATCGCTGGCGCCGGCGCGGCCGTAACGGATGTTTTCCATGGCATTGGCGGAAAAGACGATGGTGTCCTGCGGCACGATGCCGATCGCGCCGCGCAGCGCATGCAAATCGAGTTGGGCAATATCGACGCCGTCGAGCGCGATGCGGCCCTGCTGCGGATCGTAAAAACGCAGCAGCAGCTGGAACAGGGTGGTCTTGCCGGCACCGGAAGACCCGACCACGGCCACGGTCTCGCCGGGGGCGATATGCAGGGTCAGATCGTCGAGCGCGGCGGTCAGCGGACGCGACGGATAATGGAATGTCAGGTGTTCGAGCGCCAGCGCGGCGCCGTTGGCGGCGCGCGCCGGCAGGGCCAGCGGCTGCGCCGGCGACTCGATGTGCGCGCGCGCCGAAATCAATTCCATCAGGCGCTCGGTGGCGCCGGCGGCGCGCTGGGCTTCACCCATCACTTCCGACAGGGCGCCGATGGCGCCGGCCACCAGCGAGGCGTACAAAATGAACTGGCCCAGATCGCCGCCGCTCATGCTGCCTTCGAGCACCGCATGCGCGCCGAGCCAGAGCACGAAGACAATGGTGCCGAACACCAGCAGGATGGCGATCATGGTCAGCAGCGAGCGGGCACGGATGCGCGCCATCGCGGTCCGGAAGGCATCCTCGACCGCGTTGGAAAAGCGCGCGGCTTCGATTTTTTCATGCGTAAACGCCTGCACGGTCGGCATCGCGTTCAAGATTTCGCCGGCCATCGCCGACGCATCGGCAATCCGGTCCTGCGAATCGCGCGACAGGCGCCGCACGCGGCGGCCAAACCAGACGATGGGCAGCACCACGGCGGCCAGCAGCACGATGATGATGGACGACAGGCGCGGGCTGGTGACAAACAACATGATCAGGCCGCCGACAAACAGCAGCGTATTGCGCAGCGCCAGCGAAATGCTGGTGCCGACCACGGTCTGGATCAGGGTGGTGTCGGTGGTCAGGCGCGACAGCACTTCGCCGCTCTGGGTGGTTTCGAAAAACTGCGGGCTCTGGCCGACCATATGGGTATACACGGCGCTGCGGATATCGGCGGTGACGCGCTCGCCGAGCCAGGACACCATGTAAAAGCGGGCGGCCGTGGCCAGCGCCAGCACCGAGGCCACGCCGAACAGGGCCAGGAAGGCGAGGTCGACATGGACAATGCTTTTCGAGCCGGTATTGCCGCCGAAACCGAGGTCGATCATTTGCTTGAAGGCGTACGGGATGGCCAGCGTGGCGGCGGCGGCGACCAGCAGCGCGAGGCCGGCGACGATGAATTGCTTGCGATATGGCAATAAAAAAGGCAAGAGCTGTTTCAGGGTGGCCAGGCTGCTTTTGCTGCGGGCGTCGGCAATGGCAGCGGGGGCGGAGGTGGGCATTGCAGTATCTGTAGGCGTCATTACGGATTGTGATCGATTTGCATCGCGACTGGTTTGTGGTTGAGGGTAAAACTGCGCCTGCATCGGCGGCGCTTGCTTGTTACTCGTCGCCGAGAGTGTAGCACCAGTTGCCGAAAAGATTTGGAGACGCTGCGGCGCGCCGCCATGCTGTTGCCGTCATGCCATCGCCGCCGGCGCGCTGAAAACCGGCGCAATGTTTCTCTGCCGTCTTTCCTACAGCAAGTCCGGGAACTCTCTGATAGCGGCGGCGCGGTTGCCGGGCGATAGTTGCATCCTGCCGGCGGATATCAAAATATTTATTTAAAGCAATATAAAAGCGGCTGGTCCGCATTCATTCCGGTTTTATTTTTTATCGGGGGCCCTATGATTATTTGCGTTCAATGTGCGTGGTGGTGGCTTGCACACCCGGCCGGCATCGCGACTTATTTAATCTCAACACTCAAAACCGGAGCCGGCAGCATGATGTTGTCTGTGCTTCAGGTCTTGTTGATTCACCCGCTTGCCTGCGCGCCCGATTTCGCTGCTTGTTCGGGGCGCTTGCAGCGCAGTCGGGGCCGGTCTGTTTCCGGCGAGGCGCTGGCAGGCACGAGGCCGCGATAAGGGCGGGACCCAAAGGGCAGCGACGCGACAAGGCAGGGAAAGCCGGGCATGACACTGACAGGAGGAGTGGCCGCCATGAGCAGCAAAACAACGGGCAAGAGCAAAGCGCCGGAGGGCGGCGCACCGGATCGGGCCGCCGAATGCGCGCCGGACCAATTTCTGACGACCGACCAGGGGGTGCCGATCGGCGACAACCAGAATTCGCTGAAGGCCGGCTTGCGCGGTCCGACGGCACTCGAAGATTTCATCATGCGCGAGAAAATCACGCATTTCGACCATGAGCGCATTCCAGAACGCGTCGTTCATGCGCGCGGTTCGGCGGCCCACGGCTATTTCGAGTCATATCAGGACTTGTCGGCGCTGACGCGGGCGGCGCCGTTCGCCGCCAGCGGCAAGCGAACCCCGGTTTTCGTGCGTTTTTCGACGGTGGCCGGCGAGCGCGGCTCGGCCGACACGGCGCGCGATCCGCGCGGTTTTGCGGTCAAGTTTTATACCGATGAGGGCAACTGGGATTTGGTCGGCAATAATATCCCCGTGTTTTTTATTCAGGATGCGATCAAATTCCCCGATCTGATCCATGCGGTCAAGCCGCAACAAAACGATGGCATGCCGCAAGCGGCCAGCGCCCACGACACTTTTTGGGATTTCGCCTCCTTGTCGCCGGAAACGACGCATATGCTGATGTGGCAGATGTCGGATCGCGCGATTCCGCGCAGCTTTCGCATGATGCAAGGTTTTGGCGTGCATACCTTCCGCCTCGTCAATGCGGCCGGCGAAGCCCGTTTTTGCAAATTTCACTGGACTCCGCTGGCCGGCACCCATTCTCTGCTGTGGGACGAGGCGGTCAAGCTGGCCGGCGCCGATGCCGATTTCCACCGGCGCGATCTGTGGCAGGCAATCGAAGCCGGCGCCTTCCCCGAATGGGAGCTTGGCTTGCAGGTGTTTAACGATAAGCAGGCGGCCAAGATGCCCTTCGACATTCTCGATCCGACCAAGATCGTGCCGCAGGAAATGGTGCCGCTGACGCCGGTCGGACGGCTGGTGCTCGATCGCAATCCAGACAATTTTTTTGCCGAGACCGAACAAGTCGCCTACTGCGCCGCCCATGTGGTGCCGGGCATCGATTTCAGCGACGATCCCTTGCTGCAGGGGCGTATTTTTTCCTATCTCGACACGCAATTGTCGCGTCTTGGCGGGCCGAATTTCCATCAACTGCCGATCAACGCGCCGCACGTGCCTGTGCGTAACGACCAGCGCGATGGCATGCACCAGCAAAGCGTGCCGCGCGGAGCCGTCGCTTATGATCCCAATTCGCTCGGCGGCGGCTGTCCGTTCCAGGCTGGCGCGGCCGGCTTCAACAGTTTTCCTGAAGCGGTGTCGGGATCTTTTGTGCGGGCCAAGCCGCAATTGTTTGCGGAGCACTATGCGCAAGCCACGCTGTTCTGGAACAGCCAGACGCCGGCCGAACAGCGGCACATCGTGGCGGCCTTCCGCTTCGAGTTGACCAAGGTGGACAGCGTGGCCGTGCGCCAGCGCGTGGTGGCCCGCCTCGTCAATGTCGATGCCGGCCTGGCGGCGGCCGTGGCCGACGGCCTCGGCTTTGCCGTGCCGGAACCGCTGCCGGGCGACGATCCGCAGCCGGCGCCACAATATGCGGTGTCGCCATCCTTGTCGCAGACTAGCATGCCCGGCAACGGCTCGATCGCCACCTTGCGGGTGGCCTTGCTGGTCGACGACGGCGTCGATGGCGAACTGACTGAAAAACTGCGGGCCGCGCTGAAAGCCGATGGCGCCGTTGCCCAGCTGGTGGGCCGCAAGCTCGGTCTGGTCGAGGCGGCCGGCGGTATTGAGCTGGCTGTCGATATCTCGCTGGACGTGGCGGCGCCATCGACTTTCGATGCCGTCGCGATTCAAGGCGGCGCCGAATTTGTCGCACTGCTGGCGCGCAACGGCCGCGTGCTGGAATTTGTCAAGGAGCAGTATCGCCATTGCAAACCGATTTTGGTGCAGGGCGAGGGCTTGTCATTGCTGGAAAAGGCAGGAATTCCGCTGAATTTGGCCGATGGCACGCCCGACTCTTTTTTGATCGGCGCCGATGGCAGCCATGGCCAGGCGGCGTTGAACGCTTTCAAGACTGCCCTGGCGCAGCACAAATTGCTGGCTCGCGAGACCGATCCGCCACGGGTCTAGACGGGCGGACAGATTGCCAATGTGCATAGGCGGCGCTCGTCGCGCAGGCAGGCAGTTTTCAGGCGGCCGTCGTATTGTCGCCGGCGCGGCAGCGGCTGACGGACTCAGCCGACCTCATTAGGCGAGGTTTTCAGTGCACGTTTTCGGCGTATTTTTTCAACCGACGTTTTCAGGCAATTTCACGACTGCCTGCTGTCAAGTGCTCAGCCAGCCGTTTGTCCGGCAGGGGGGATTACCTGTACGACGTGGCCATCGGGATGGATCTGGTCGCGGCCTTTCGCTTTGGCCGTATATAAAGCCTGGTCCGATGCTTGCAGCAAGACATTGGGATCGAGGTCGTTGCGGCTCGGGCGGATGCTGGCTACGCCAACGCTGATCGAGACGACGCCGCCCGGATTGCGTTTGTGCGGCAATTGCAGTGTTTTCACGCCCATGCGGATTTGCTGGGCAACGGCGATGGCGCCGGCCAGATCGGTGTCCGGCAACAGAATGCCGAATTCTTCGCCGCCATAGCGGGCACTCAGATCGCCGGGACGCTGCAAATGGATCACGCCGCTGATTGCCTGCAGGCAGCGGTCGCCGGCCGGATGGCCGTATTCGTCGTTAAAGCGCTTGAAATGATCGACGTCGATCATCAAGAGCGCCAGGCTGCCCTGCTGGCGCACCGCGCGCTTGAATTCGATTTTCAGGGCGGCGTCGAACTGGCGCCGGTTGGCCAGGCCGGTCAGGGCGTCCTGCAGGGCCAGCCGCTCGAGCTCGTTGTTCAGATCGATCAGTTTTTTTTGCGTCTCTTCCAGCTGGACCGAGATCTTGGCGCGTACGCGGATTTGGCGCAGCAGATAATGCCCCATCAGGGCGATCATGGAGATGAGCAGGACAATGCCGATGACATGCCGTATGGTTTCGTCGCGCCAGTTGCTGAGCGCTTCCTGCTTGGACAGGCCGACAATGGCGATCAACGGATAATTGTCGAGCCGCCGGAAGCTGAACAGGCGCTCGATGCCGTCGCCGGAAGCGGTGTAGCCGATACCGTCGAGGTCGCGCAGCACCCGGTCACGGAAAAACGGCATGGTCGCTACATTCATGTTGAGCGGGATATCGGCAGTGGAACGGCGGGCCAGGATTTTGCCATCGTATTGCAGGAGCAAAATGCTGCCATCATTGCCAATGGAGAAACTATTGTAATAGCCGTCCAGATAAGACATGCGGATCGCCGCCAGCGCGACGCCGGCAAACGAGCCGTCGGCGGCGTTGATGCGGCGTGAAATCGGAATCATCCAGTCGCCCGTCGTGCGGCTCAATAATGGGGCGCTGATATGCGGTTGCTGCGTCGAGTTTTTTTGATGAAACTCAAAATACTCGCGGTCGGAAAAGTCGAGCCCGCTCGGCATTTGCCCCAGCGAATTGAGGATCCAGTGGCCATCCTTGTTAATGATCGATACATATTGCATTTCTGGCAATTGCGCCGTGCGCTCGGCCAATAATGGCTGCAATTTCACAATATCTTTGGGCGCCATGCCAATTTCTTCTATATCGCCGAGCAGGCCGAACAAGACAGTGTCGGCTTTTTTGATCGTGTCGCCGGCGTGCTGGGCGATCGAGCGCGTCACGTTTTGCACCGCCAATTCGGAAGTTCGCAGCGATGCGTTATAGGAGCGCCAGATATTGCGGCCGTCGACGGCGACCAGCGCCAGGCACACCAGAATCACAAAGGCGCGCGCCAATGCCGGTACCGATAGCTGGCGCCCGCGCGGCGGCGGGGGCGGAGGAAGCGAAGTGGAAGAGTCGGTGGAATGCATATTGATTTGTTTGTAGTTCCATCGAAAAAGCTTGTTATGGTGCGGGTATCGGCATGCCCGGGGGAAAGGTTAAATTTCCACCGGGCAAATTGTACACAAATTTATTCCCTGTAGTTTGCCGAGAGTTTCAAAAAAAGGTAAAAATGCCGGTTTTGGCAGTGGATTGATGTCAATTGGATACGGTTTGCTGCCAATTGAACGCCGATTGCGGCAAGAACCGGCTTGCTGACGGTGAATCTCAGCCTTGGAGCCGGGTCAAACCGGCGGGAGTGGGCAGGGTGGTGCGCCATCGGGTGACCTCATGAAAAAATCGCATTGTTATGTGTTATTTTTCACTGCACTCTGTGCGGCGTGTAGCAGTTTCGATTCGCCGTCCGATCTGCCTGTGGAGCAGATCATCACCATTAACTATGGTGGCTTCCGACTTCAATATGATTGCAATGCGCGTACGGCCTTGCGCTATGAATATCGTTTGACACGCGATAGCGGTCATTTTTCGCGGCCGCCGGAATTCATGCTCGATCCGGCTTTTCCGCTCGATTGTGCCCAGCAATATACGAGTGCGTCCTATGCCGGCATTCATCCCGGCTACGATCGCGGTCATCTGGTTACATCGAACCATATGGATTATGACGCCACCTATATCCGGCGTGCTAATTATATGAGTAATATTGTGCCGCAAGTGTCGTCTTTTAACCGCGGTATCTGGGTCGATGCCGAAAACGTGGCCGAGTGTTACCGCGATCTGGCGCCGCTCGACGTGTATGGCGGCGTGGTCTACGGCAGGCAGCCGGCAGAGTTATTAAATGACTATTATTTGCGCAGCCACGGCATTCGCACGCCAGAATTTTTTTGGAAAAGCATCGTCACCACCGATCCGGCCAGCGGCGCTGTAAAAGCCATCAGCTGGTACATCCCCAATATCGAAAACCTCGGTCCGCTCGACAGTTATATCGTCAGCATCGACGATCTCGAGCGTCTGCTGGGCGCCGGACGCGTCGGCATAGCGGTCGCGTCTGCCGTCAAGCAACAAAAGCCGGCGCACACCTGGCCTCAGCCGCCGGCCTGCGATTTGAGCGTGCATTCGGCCCTGACGGGCAAGAGTCCCTAGTGCCGGCACGCTGTCGTGTCCGAGCCCGCATGCCGCTCGGCGTGCCGGCCTATGTGCGCCGGCGCGCAGACCGGCGGCCTTTGTTCGGCTCAGTATTGTGATACTGGCCGTAATTGTTGCGCATATTTTTCAGCGGTGAATATGCGTAGTGAAGATGAGTGACGAGGAAAAACAAATGGATTTATTACAGCCGTCGGAAAAGATTCTATTTTTTCAGCAAAAAATCAGCAAGGTGAAAGCCTGCATGTTTACGTGGCTGAATCAGGACGGCAAATTGCTGAGTCAGCCGATGAGCAATCAGCAACTCGACGAAGATGCCAATCTGTGGTTTTTTGTCTCGCGTCAAGGCGCACTGGCCCATGATATCGAGGCCAATCCTGTGGTCAACGTCAGTTTTGCCGAGCCGGCCGACAATCTGTATGTATCGGCCAGCGGGCGCGCCAGCCGTGTCGACGACGAGGCCAAGATCAGGCAGTTATGGAATCCTCTGTTGCTGCTCTGGTTTCCCGAGGGAACCGGCGATGCGCATCTCGAACTGATCCGGGTCGCGCTCGACAGGGCTGAATACTGGGACGGCGGCATCAGCAGAATGGTGCAGTTGTTCGAGGCCGGCGCCAGCGCTTTCAGCGGCCGCCGGCCGCGTAGCAAGCCGGCCGAACATGGCACGATTTATCTGTGAAGCACCGGGCCGCCGATGTCAGCGAACGAATTGCCATCCCGGTAGAGTGCTTCGTGGCAAATCAGGAACGGGCAATGGTGCGGCGCTGGCGGCAGCGGCAATTGCGCTCTGCAATTCGGCAACGGCCGCGCTCGGATCGCCCGGCTGGTTGACCCCGCTCAAGACTGCGATGCCTGTTGCCCCGCAGCGCACCGCTTCGATACTGCGTTCGACATTCATGCCGGCGATGGCTACCACCGGTTCGGCGACGATATGGCACCAGTACGCGAGGTTGCCGGCGCCGCGCGGAATCCACGGCATTTCCTTGGTATTGGTCGCATGCACCGGACCGCAGGCGATATAGCTCGGCGCCAGCGCGCGGGCGCGGCACAGCTCCCACAGGCAGTGCGTCGACAGACCGACGCGCACGCCGGCTGCGCGCAAGGCTTCCAGGCCGGCGCCTTGCTCCATCAAATCCTCCTGGCCCAGATGCACGCCGTAGGCGCCGTGCTCAAGCGCCAATTGCCAGTGATCGTTGATGAAGAGCTGGGCATCGACGCGCCGCGCGGCCTCGATGCTGCGTTTGATTTCGGCCGATAAAAATTCGCGTGGCCCCTGTTTGATCCGCAATTGCAGCGTACGTACGCCGGCGTCCAGCAATTGTTCGATGCGTGCCGCATTGTCGGTCACGCCGTACAAGCCCATGTTGGCATCGCTGAGGCGGGCAAAGGGCGGCTTGGGCGCGGCCTCGAAGTCGAAGCCGGGCGCCAGCAAGTCGGGCAGCGATGCCGATGCCAGCGCAAAGCCGGGACGCGGCCGCACGGCGCCGGCGCCGCGGCCGGCCGGCACGCCGTTGCGCAGGGCGCCGGCGGTATTCATCTTGGCCAGCACGGCGGCATCGGCGGCGCAAAAATCGCGCGTCAGGGCCGCCGCCACCGATGCCGCGAACACGCAGCCGCTGCCGTGGTGGTGCGCGGTGGCGATGCGCGGCAGGCGCAGCCAGCCCTGTGCCTGCGGCGTATCGATGTAGTCGAGCGCATCGGCGCCGCCGGCATCGCCGCCGGTGATCACGACGGCGCCGGCGCCGAGCGCGCGCAAAGCGGCCGCTGCGCGTTCCACCGTGGCGCGCTCAGCCATGCTGGCTGCATCCCAGTCGAGCAGCCAGGCCGCTTCCGCGCGATTCGGGGTGATGACCGTGGCGCGCGGCAGCAATTCGCTCAGCAAGGCCTGGCGCAGCGCGCCGCCGGCCAGGTCGGCACCGGTGCTGGCGCGCCAGACCGGATCGACTACCAGCGCCACCGCCGCGTTGGTGCGCAGGCGATCGACCCAGCGGGCCACGCAGCGCACATTGTCGGCGTTGCCAAGCATGCCGGTCTTGATCGCCTTGGGC
>JAIZVZ010000158.1 GCA_021768485.1 Oxalobacteraceae bacterium
CGGAGTTTGACGGCCGCATCCTGTTCCCCGACGCGGCAGCCGGCGCCAACAGCGAGTGGTATTACCTCACCCGCCCCAATACAGCTTTTTAAATGGAGGGCGCGCCCTTGTCTCGACTCAAGCACATCGTGCGCGTCTGCCTGATTGGCGCCATCCAGCTGTTGCATGCAAGCGCCGTCAGCGCGCAGGACACCCGCGACCGGCCCATCGAGAATTTCATCTCGCCGGCCCAGCTGTTTCCTTCAGAGGGCGGGCTGCGCGCGCCATATGCGCCGCTGCCGGCCTTCGACCGCGTCGAAGGCAAAGTGATCGGCCATATCACCGCGACCCTCACCAGTTGCCCGCCGACGGATGGTGCCCCCGAGTGCGGCGTCGCGCAGGCCTGGCATATCGTTCTGAACGGCGGACGTCCTGTGGATTTGTACACAGACGAAGTCAGCTACGAACAAGGCGCGCTGGTTTCCTATCAGCCCGCAGTACTGACAAAAGACGCGGCATGGTCGAAGGTGGAATTCGAAGGCGGCAGTGTCTGGATTCGTAGCAAAATCAAAGAGGTAGTCAACTTTGAAACGCGTGCCAGCGCAATCCACGAGTTCGATACCTGGTGCACAAGCCCAGGGGTCTGCAAGCCAATCGACGCAGCGATGCGCAAGGAGTTGGAACGCATGATGGCCGGTGAGTTCAAACTGCAAGCCTGCGGCGAGAGGACCTATCAGATTCAGCAACTCGTCAAACAAGCTGGTGGCCGCTATTACAAGGTGACGCTGACCGACGTGGTTGAAGGCACGCCGCGACCGAAGCTACCGCAAGAAGGCTACATCCCGACCCGCCGCAAGGACGGCACCCATGTCGGGCTGTTTTGGTCGCGCGGCTGCTAGTCGGCAGTGCCCACGTGGCATGACTTACACAGTCGAAACCTTCAGGCCAATGATGCCGCCAACGATCATGGCGATGCAGGTCAGTCGCAAAATGCTGGCCGGCTCGTGCAGCACCACGATGCCGTAAATGACGGTGCCGACGGTGCCGATGCCGGTCCAGATCGCATAAGCGGTCCCCAACGGCAGCGTGCGCAGCGCCAGGCCGAGCATGCCGACGCTGCCGGCCATCGCGGCCAGCGTCAGCGCGGAGGGGATCAGTCTGCTAAAGCCTTCGGTATATTTGAGGCCTACCGCCCACACCACTTCGAGCAGGCCGGCCAAGATGAGGATTATCCAGGTCATGCGGCACTATACCATTGCGACAATTTGGTGCCCAGCCTCTAGCCGCCGCGCCCTTGCTCAGGCCATAATGCTTATTCAATATTTATAACAACGGGAGAATCATGCTGCTGGCCGCCCAGATCGTCACCGCACTGGTGGCGCTAATCCATGTCTACATCGTGCTACTGGAAACGGTATTGTTCGATTCACGCGGTCGCCGCGTCTTCGGTCTCAGCAAGGAGAAGGCCGAGATCGTGCGCCCGGCGATGTCGAATCAGGGTTGCTACAATGGTTTTCTGGTGGCGGCGCTGGTGGTCGGCCTGCTGCATCCGGATGCAGCCATCGCCTCGGCATTCACGGTGTTCGGCCTGGCTTGCGTGGCGGTGGCGGGCGTGTGGGGCGGCGTGACCGTCAAGCGCAGCATCCTGCTGATTCAAACCCTGCCCGCCGTGATTGGCCTGGCGCTGCACTTCGCCGCCTGACGATGCAGACCAAAATCAACTGGATTCTGATGGTGTGCGCCGCGGCGGCGCTGGTGTTTACCGGCTATCGGGAGATGCGGCGCGAACCGCAGATCCACATCGTGGACGATGCCGGCTGTACGCCGGCGGCGATCAAAAGCATCGACAACATCACCGAGCGCGCTATTCAGTCTTCCAAGTGCTCGCAGCGCGCCAAGTAATTATTTGCGCAGGCTCGGCAGTGTGATCGTTACCGGCGACGCTGCCGTAGTGTCGGACGCCGGCTTGGTGCCGGTGCCGCGCAAGGCCAGCAGCCAGCCGATGCCGTCGAACCAGAACGGCGATCCCAGTGAGGCGGCAAAGGCGGTCGCCGTCCAGCCTACCAGCGAGATACCCAGGGCGATCAGGAAGGTCCATACGCCATCAACGCCGGCGAAACGCGTTGATGGCCAGCCTATCGGCAGCTTTTGCAATGCCTTGGCCTGCGTCACGGCGGCTTGCGCGTCGGGCAGCGCCACGGTGTTGGCCGGCCCGGCCGCCGTCGCCGTCGTCGGCGGCAGCCCCGGCAGACCGTTCGCCTGCACCTGCTGCGCCTGCGTCACCAGACTGTCGCGCAGTTGGCTGTCGGTCCACAGGCGCTGGGCCAGATGCATGGCGTCGATGTTCATCGCCACCGCATAAAACAGCCCGACCATGAACAGCACGAACTGCGAGCGCCGTTTGTACCAGCCGCTGATGCGGTCCATCACCGTGTCGTACCAGATGCGCATCGCACCTTCCAGCGCC
>JAIZVZ010000159.1 GCA_021768485.1 Oxalobacteraceae bacterium
TTCAGCGAACAGGAAGTCAAACAGTACTTTCCCGAAAACCAGGTGGTCGACGGCCTGTTCCGCCTGGTGCAAAAACTGTTTTCGGTCGAGATCCGCCCCGATACGGCATCAACCTGGCATCCGCAGGTAAAATTCTTCCGCATCGAAAAAGCCGGCCAGCTCGTCGGTCAGTTCTATCTTGACCTGTATGCGCGCAGCGGCAAGCGCGGCGGCGCCTGGATGGACGATGCCCGCGGCCGCCGGCGCCTGCAAGGCGGCACCCGGGATGCGGTGCAAACCCCGGTCGCTTACCTGACCTGCAACTTCACCGAGCCAGCCGTGATCGACGGCGTGACCAAGCCGGCCCTGCTGACGCATGATGAAGTCATCACCTTGTTCCATGAATTCGGCCACGGCCTGCATCACATGCTCACGCAAGTCGATGAAATCGGCGTCTCCGGCATTTCCGGCGTCGAATGGGATGCGGTCGAACTGCCGTCGCAATTCATGGAAAACTTTTGCTGGGAATGGGATGTGCTGCAGCATATGAGCTCGCACGCCGAAACCGGCGCGCCGCTGCCGCGCGCGCTGTTCGACAAGATGCTGGCGGCGAAAAATTTCCAGTCCGGCATGCAGACGCTGCGCCAGGTCGAACTGTCGCTGATCGACATGCACCTGCATTACGATTACGACGCCGGCAGCGGCCAGCCGGTGCAAGAGGTGGTCGATACCATCCGCGCCCAGTTCGCGATCATGCAGGCGCCGCCCTTCAACCGCTTCCTGCACGGCTTCAGCCATATCTTCGCCGGCGGCTACGCGGCCGGCTATTACAGCTACAAATGGGCCGAAGTGCTGTCGGCCGACGCCTATGCCGCATTCGAAGAGGCGGCCAGGCTCGACGCCGCAACCGGCTCGACCATCAGCGCCGAGGCCGGCCGCAAATTCCAGGCCGAGGTGCTCGAAGTGGGCGGCTCGCGCGACGCGCTCGAATCGTTCAAGGCCTTTCGCGGCCGCGAGCCGACCATCGATGCGCTGCTGCGGCACAGCGGCATGGCAGCCTGAGCAGCGGCCAAGAGACTGGACTTGAAAGCCGATCGCATGCGCCGCCTTACCGCCCCCGAGCGCCCGCTGCCGCCGCGCGGCTGGCGTCTTTATTTGCACATTTATCTGCGCCGTTCTCTGCTGTGCGGTTTGCCGCTGTTGCTGGCCACCGCCGCCGCCCAGGCCCAGCTCTATAAATGGAGTGACGCCGGCGGCAAGATCCACTATAGCGATACGCCGCCGCCGGCATCGGCGCACAAGGTCGAGCAAAAAGCCATCGGCAGCGATACCGTCAGTACCGGCGGCATGCCCTACGCGCTGGCCGAAGCGGTAAAGAATCACCCTGTGGTGCTGTATACGACACCGAAATGCGAGGCGTGCGAACAGGGCCGCGCCCTGCTGCATCGGCGCGGCGTGCCCTTCACCGAAAAAACCGTGGTCAGCAGCGAGGACATCGCCAAGCTGCGCGAGGCCGGCGGCGAGCAGCAATTGCCGCTGCTAAAAGTCGGCCGCAGCAAGCAGCACGGTTTTGAGCCTGGCGCGTGGAATGCGATGCTCAGCGCCGCCGCCTACCCGGAAAGCAACCAGTTGCCCAAGCAGTACAAGCACAAGCCGGCTGAAGCGGCCGCCGCCAGGAGTACGGCTGCCGACGCGGCCGCTGCCAATGCAGCCTCGGCCAATGCCGGCGCCGCCGACGCGCAGCTGAAAGCCGAAGCCTTGCCGGTGCAAGGCAAAAACGTGCCGCCCGGATTTCGCTTTTGATTTTTACCGCTTTTGATTTTTACCGCTTTTGATTTTTCATTGGATAGCCAGACATGACCCGTATCGATTTTCACAGCAACGTCGCCGATAAGCTCGCCTACACTTGCCGCCTGGTGCGCAAGGCGCTCGCCAATTCGGCGCAATGCGTGATCCTGGTCGACGGCGCCGAACAGTTAAGTCAGCTCGATCAAGCCTTGTGGGCGCTGTCCGCGGGCGACTTTTTGCCGCATGTGCGCGCCGGCGACCCGCTGGCCCGATGCACGCCGGTGATTCTGACGGAGAACGATGGCGTCGATTTGCCGCATCACCAGATCCTGATCAATCTGACGCCAAACACGCCGCCGCAATTTGCCCGCTTCGAACGCATGTTTGAAATCATCTCCAGCGATGACGCCGACGCCGCGGCCGGGCGCGCGCGCTACAGCTTTTACAAACAGCGCGGCTATGCCTTGTCGCATTCGGTGGCCTCGGCCGCCTCTTGAATCGCGCGCCCACCTTCATTTGAAAAGACCCCACGCCAATGAATCCAATGCAAGAAAACGCGATAGACGCCAGCATCCCCATGCTCACCGAAGTCATCGACGGCGGCTTGCCGTCGGCACTGGCGGCAACGGCCGCGCCCACCGGCCCCGCGAAGCCGGCATCGACGCCGACGCCG
>JAIZVZ010000108.1 GCA_021768485.1 Oxalobacteraceae bacterium
GGATAAAACAGGACGCAGCCCGCCGCCGCCACGGTCAAACCGGCGACCACGCCGCGTTGATAGCCGATTCTGCGGATCAGCGCACCAGCGGGCAGCGACACCAGAAAGTAAGCGCCAAAGAAGCAACTCTGCACCAGCATCGCCTGCACGTAGGTGAGTGTGTAGACGGCCCTGAGGTGAGGAATCAGTACGTCGTTCAACGAAGTGAGCAAGCCCCACATGAAAAACAGCATGGTGATCGTCATTAACGCACCGTTGTGGGTTTTAGACACTTCCGATGAACCGGCCGCGTCCAGCGACGGAGAAAGATTTGCCACGATAGTCCTTACCTTATGATGTTGTAGTCCGGACCGCCCCAACGCCGGGGCGGCGTCTCCTGCTATCAGATCTTGAAAGATCGTTCATAAACTATAACATCTCGTTCATTTAACGTAAACGTCACGTACATCTTTATCAAATATCTGATTGCATCGCCACACCGTGTAGCACTTGCATTCATTTGTTGTTAAACTCAGGCGATGCACATCCTACTTGCCGAAGACGACACCATCCTGGCCGATGCGATCAGCGCGCACTTGCGCGGCGCCGGCTACACCGTGGAGCACGCTCCCAACGGACCCGTGGCGGAATTTCTGCTGCAGCGCCAGCCTTTCGATTTAAGCATTCTGGATCTGGGCTTGCCGATGGTGGATGGCCTGTCAGTCCTGCGCAATATGCGTAGCACCAACCAGCGCATGCCGGTCATCGTGCTGACCGCCCAGGACGCGCTGGCGAGCCGCGTCGCCGGTCTGGATGCCGGCGCCGACGATTACATGACCAAGCCCTTCGATTTCCCGGAGCTGGATGCGCGCGTGCGCGCCCTGCTCCGCCGTGCCACCGCCGCCGCGCCGAGCGCTGAACTGGGATTCGGCAAGCTGGTTTTCGAGGCCAAGACGCGCCGCGTCAGCATCGCCGGCGAGGCGGTCGAGCTGAGTCCTCGCGAGTCCCTGCTGCTGGAGCTACTGTTGATCAATCGCGACAACGTCGTCACCAAAGAGCAAATCGCCCACACCTGGGCCGGCGACGACACCGGCACCGTGGCCGGCAACGGCATCGAGGTGTACATCTACCGGCTGCGTCGCCGGCTTGAAGGCTCGGGGATCGACATTCGCACCGTGCGCGGATTGGGCTATTTGCTGGAGGCCGATCCTAAAGCGCTGCCCCGCGCCGGCTAAAGCATGGTATCGCTGCATCGCAAGCTGCTGCTGTGGCTGTTGCTGCCGCAGCTGGTCCTGTGGCTGGCGGGTGGCGTGGTCACGTATCGGCTGGCGGCTGGCTATGCCAATCGCGCCATTGACGCCAGCCTCGCCCAAGCCTCGCGCACCCTGCTGCGCCAGGTCAAGCCGATCGAGCAAGGGCTGTTGATCGATTTCCCGCGCGCCGCCCAGGACGTGCTGGAGGCCGACCCGAATGACCGTTTGATGTACATGGTCAGCACGCCTCCCGGTCGTTTCATATTGGGGAACAATACGCTACCGCCGCCGCCCGCCAGGGAACCACAACTGGACACGCCGTATTTCTACAACGCGGAGATCGCGCCGGCCGCCGGCGCCAGCGGCAAAACCAAACATATGCGGATCGCCGCGCTGTACGTTGCCTATGGCGACATCGCCTCGCCCAAACAAACCATGCTGGTACAGGTGGCGCGCAGCAGCGCTAATCGCGAGGAGCTGGCCCGCGCCATTCTTGCCGACACCCTGCTGCCCTTGTCAGGGCTGATGTTATTGATGAGCTTGATCGTATGGGCCGGCATCCGCGCCGGCCTGGCGCCCATCGCCGGGCTGCGGCAGGCGGTGGAAAATCGCGCCCCAGGCGACCTGACACCGATCAAGATCGACCTGGCGCCGATTGAGCTGCGGTCGCTGGCCTCGGCGCTGAACGAACTGCTGGCGTCGGTGCGCCACCATATGGGAGCGCAACAGCGCTTCATCGGCGACGCCGCCCACCAACTGCGCACGCCATTGGCCGGTTTGCAAAGCCAGACCAGGCTCGCACTGGACGCGGTCACCGACGAAGCGTTGCGCACCCGCCTGACGCTGGTGCATCAAAGCGCTGCCCGCAGCGCCCACCTGGTTTCGCAGTTGTTGACGCTGGCGCGTGCCGAGCCGGGCGCGGCGGCGGCGCTGGCGCCCACCCAGTTCGACCTGCAGCGTTTTACCCAGGAACTGGTGGCGCAACTGGTGCCGCGCGCGCTGCGCTACGAGGTCGACCTCGGCTACGACGCCGACCAGTCTGGCGCGATCCCGGTGTACGCCAATGCGCCGTTGCTGCGCGAAGCGCTGACCAATCTGATCGACAATGCGATACGCTACGCCGGCAGCGGTGCCGAAGTGACCATGCGCGTCAGCCAGGATCAGGGCCAAGCCGTGATCGTGGTCGAGGACAATGGCCCCGGCATCCCGGCGGCCGAGCGCGAACGCGTGTTCGAACGTTTCGTGCGCGCCACGCACAGCGGCGACGGCTGCGGGCTGGGACTGTCGATCGTCAAAGAAATCGTGGAACGCCATAACGGCTCGGTGGTGCTGGGCGACAGCGTTCCACGGGGTTTGCAGGTCACCATACGCCTGCCTTCGGCCGCGCCGGAAAGCTAAGCCGCCCATGTCCAGGCCCGCCACGCGCTTCACCATCGCTGCCCTGCTTGCCGGTTTCGCTGCCACGCCGCTGGCCGCCAGCGCCGCTGGCGGCGAGGTCGAGGTATTGCATTTCTGGACCCGGGGCGCCGAGGCCGGCGCGATCGGAAAGTTGAAAGAAACCCTGCGCAGCGAAGGCCACACCTGGAAGGAATTCGCGGTCGCCGACGGCGGCGGCGGTCTGGCCATGGTGCTACTGAATTCGCGCGTCACTTCCGGCAATCCGCCAACCGCCGCGCAAATCAAGGGCGTGCATATTCAGGAATGGGCCCACACCGGACGCCTGTCCAACATCGAGGATGTCGCCAGGGCGGAAAAATGGGACACGCTGCTACCCAAGGTGGTCAGCGAGACGATGAAGTATCAGGGCTATTACGTGGCGGCGCCGCTCAACGTCCATCGGGTCAACTGGCTGTGGATTAATCCCCAGGTGCTCAAGAAAGCCAGGGCCAAAGTGCCCACCACCTGGGAGGAATTCTTCGCCACCGCCGATGCCATCAAGCAGATCGGCGTCACGCCATTGGCGTATGGCGGCCGTTCCTGGCTGGATCTGGGTACTTTTGAGAGCGTCGCCATCGGCGTCGGCGGCGCCGAGTTTTATAAACGCGCGTTCATCAAACTGGAGCCCTCGGCGCTGTCCAGCCCGCAGATGGAAAAAACGCTGCAGACCTTCAGGCGCCTCAAGCAGTACACCGTCAGCAACGCCACCAGCGGCGACTGGGTCGGCGCCACCGCGCTGCTCAACGCCGGCCAGGCCGGCATGCTGCTGATGGGCGACTGGGCCAAGGCTGAAATGCTGGCGGCAGGGAAGAAGCCGGGCATCGACTTGCTGTGCGTGGCCGCGCCCGGCACCGCCGACAGCTTCAGCTTCGATATCGATTCGCTGGCCATGTTCCAGGTCAGCCCGGCCAACAAGCAAGCGCAGCGTGATCTGGCCAGCGATGTGATGAGCAAGGAATTCCAGATCAGCTTCAACCTGACCAAGGGCTCGATCCCGGTCCGCCTCGACATCAGCATGGAACGCTTTGACGAATGCGCGAAGCGCGCCAGCGCCGATTTCAAGTCCAGCGCCAAGCGCGGCACGCTGCTGCCCAGCTTGGCGCATGGGATGGCCCAGCCATCGCAGATCGTCGCGCCGATGTGGGAAGTCATCAGCCAGTTCTGGAATCAGGACAAGATGACCGCGCAAGACGCCATGGCGCGTCTGGCCGCCGCCGCGCGCGCACCCAACACCCGCGCCGAATAATCCCCCTTCTGAACGGCCACGTTCATCCTGTCCGCCTGCGTTGCGGAAAACGTACATTTTCCGTTCAAAATTAACGCGATCATTAACATGATCGTTCAATATGAACGAAAGTGTTAATATTTACTTCGTAGTAGCAACACACAAAAACAAAACCCGTTCGTACCAGGAGACATGATGACGCCGCTTAAAAAAACGGCGATAGCTATGGCTGTCGCACAACTCGCTGTACTCTCCACTGGCGCCGCCTTCGCCCAGACCACCACCAACACCGACCAAGCACCGCTCGACGAATCCAAGGTTGTGGTGGTCAGCGGCCAGCGCGCCGCGCTGCAATCGGCTCAAAAAATCAAACAGGACGCCGACGAGGTGGTCGATTCGATCGTGGCCGACGATATCGGCAAGCTGCCGGACCGGTCGGTGACCGAGGTGCTGCAACGGGTGGTGGGTGTGTCGATCGACCGTACCATGGCCAAAGGCGACCCTGAACACTACTCGGTGGAAGGCTCGGGCGTCACTATCCGCGGATTGAGCTATGTGCGCTCGGAGCTGAATGGCCGCGATTCGTTCTCGGCCAATGGCGGCCGCTCGCTGAACTTTGAAGATGTGCCGCCCGAACTGATGGCCGGCGTCGACGTCTACAAAAACCCCTCCGCCGAGCAGATCGAAGGCGGCATTGGCGGCCTGGTCAATCTGCGCACCGCCATGCCGTTCGACTATAAAGGGTTCAAAGGTGCGGTGTCGGTGCAGGACACCTATTCCACGCTGAAGAAAGGCAAGCCATCGCCATCCAGCTCACTGATGTTCTCGAATCGCTGGAACACCGGCATCGGCGAAGTCGGCGCGCTGATCGATCTGGCCTACTCTGAGAGCGCCACCCGCACCGACGCGATTCAGGTCAATCCCTATTACCCGCGCACCGACATTGTTGAGGGCAAGACCGTGTATGTGCCAAACGGCATTCAATGGCGTACCCTGGAATTCAATCGCAAGCGCGAAGGCGCCTACGGCGCGCTGCAATGGCGTCCATCACGCGACATCACCACGGCGCTGACCTTCTTCAAGTCGCGTTACAACTTGCGCTGGGACGAGCAGGCGATTTTCCAGCAATCCAGTCCCTATAATATGAACGTCGGCTCGGACGCCACCTACGATGCCGCCGGCAATATCCTGACCGGCACGCTGACCAACACCAAGGACGGCGGCATCAATATGCTGACCGACACCCGCACCGCGACGCGCCGCTCGGACACCACCGAAGCCGCATGGAATATTCAATGGCGCGTCACTCCGGCGCTGACCCTGAAGTCCGATCTCCAGCGCATCCGCGCCACCACTGACAGCTTCGACTCCACCGTGGCGCTCGGCATGCAGATACAGAAGTCGTACATCGATCTGACCGGCAGTACGCCCCGCATCGCGCTCGACGCGGCGGACACCGCCCGCCTCACCGATCCGGCCAATTACTACTGGGCTTCCACCATGGAGCACCTGGATAAGAGCGAGGCCAACGAAACCGCATGGAAGCTGGATGGCAAATACGATTTCGATCACCCGGTGCTGCGTGACTTTCGCTTTGGCGTGCGCCTGACCCAGCGCGATTCGCTCAACACCAACTCCAATCCCTCGTACAACTGGTCGGCGATTACCCAGCCATGGCAAGTGGGCTGGGACGTCAGCGGGCTGGCATACCTGAGCGACCCGCGCTTTGCCGGCGCCGCCGCCGCCCACACCTTCAGCAATTTCTTCGGCGGCTCCGCATCCGTTCCGTCCGCCGTCCTGCCCGACGTCGGCATCGCCACCGGCTATCCCGCCACTTACGCCCAACTGCATACCTATCACGACATCCTGTGCCAGGAACAGGCGGCGAAGCAAGGCTGGAGCACCGGTTGCGCCGCCTGGAAGGCCGCCGCGTTCGGCACCGATCCGGCCGGTGTCAACGATCAATCCGAGAAGACCAAGGCCATCTACGGACAACTGCGGTTTGGCTTCGACGACCTGAAATATCCGATCGACGGCAATCTCGGCCTGCGCTACGTCAAGACCGACATGACGGCCCACGGCTACACCGTCTTCACCAGCAGCCGCCCGGTGATCCCGCCAGGCTATTCGGTGGTCGGCTCGCCGATCCCCGACATCGCCGACTTCGCCCAGAAACAGGACTTTGACAACAGCTACCACAACGTGCTGCCCAGCTTGAACCTGCGCTTCAAGGTGACCGACAAGCTGCAATTCCGGCTGGCCTTCGCCCAGGCCATTTCGCGGCCGGACTTCTCGCAGCTGCAAGCCTACACCGGCCTGGGCCAATCGGTGGACTCGACCAGCAACGCCACCACCAATACCGTGACCGTCAACAGCATCAGCCAGACCGGCGCCGCTTCCGGCAATCCGATGCTGACACCGGTGAAGGCCAACCAGATCGACTTCACCGGCGAATGGTATTTCGCGCCGGCCGGCTCCTTCACGTTCGCCATTTTCAACAAGCGGCTGCGCGACATCATCATCAATCAGCTGTACAACTTCCAGCTGACCGACGTCAACGGCACGCCGCAGAACTTCACCGTCACCGGCCCGGTCAACGGCGCCAAAGGTCACGCGCGCGGCATCGAACTGGCGTATCAACAGTATTTCGACAAATTGCCGGGCTGGGCTTCAGGCATCGGCGTGCAGGCCAACTACACCTACGTCAGCAGCCATCAGCAGTTGTATAAACCGGTGTACCAGGCTTATTGCACCGGCGGCAGCGGCGCGGCCAACCTCAATCTGAACCTCAACGGTTGCGACACCAACGGCCAGACCTTTGGCGACCTGCCGTTGCAAGGCTTGTCCAAGAACGCCTTCAACCTCGCGCTGATGTACGACAAGGGGCCGGTCTCCGCACGGCTGGCCTACAACTGGCGCTCCAAGAGCCTGCAGGGCGTGAACGTCTCCGGCACCAATGGCACCGACGGCACCGACAGCAATCCGGCCAGCGCCACTTACGGCCAGCAGAACGTGGCATGGGGTCTGCCGACCTGGGCCGACTCTTACGGCCAGCTGGACGCCTCGATCTTCTACAAGATCAACGACAACCTGTCGTTCGGCCTGGAGGCGCAAAACCTCAACGACGCCACCTTCAAGCAGTTGATGGACCAGCACTCGGGCATGAAAGGTCGTGCCTGGTTCTCGTCGGGTCCGCGCTACACGGCCCAGCTGCGCTACACCTTCTGACCCCGCATGATCAATTTTTACTGGAGACCTGATCGATGACGATATCGCGTCGCACACTGCTGCTCGGAGCTGGCGGCCTGACCTTGCTGCCGGCCCTGACAGCCAACCGACTGTTCGCCGCCGAAGCCGCCAAACCAGCGGCAGGCACCCAAGCCTTCACGCAAATGCGCCAGCGCCAGGCGCAATGGCTGAAGACGGCCAGCGGCTTGATTCCGGTATTGAAACGCACGCCGCAGCAGCCGCTGGCTTTGGTGAAAGCCGTGCCGGATGCGGCCGCCGTGCTGCGCTATCGGATGGAGACCGAGGCGCCGGCCACCGCCCTCGGTGAGCGGCTGTTCAAAAAAGGCGACCAGTTCATCCTCGACTTTGGCGGCCACCGCACCGGCCACCTGGAATTCGACCTGATCGGCGAAGGCAAAGGCGTGGACGCGCCGGTGCGCCTGAAACTGACGTTTGGCGAAGTCCCCACCGACATCGCGGAATCGTTCACGCCCTACACCGGCCAGTTGGCAACCGGCTGGCTGCCGGATGAAATCATCAACGTCGACTATCTGCCGCAGACGGTGAAAATGCCGCGCCGCTATGCGTTCCGCTACGTCAAAGTCGAGATCATCGACACCTCCAGCACCTTCGAGGTCCGTTTCCGCAACGTGCGGGCGATCGCCATCAGCTCCGTCACCACCACGCCCAAGCCGCTCAACAGCGGCGACCCGCTGCTGGACCGCATCGACGCCGTCAGCATGGCCACCCTGCGCGACTGCATGCAAACGGTGTTCGAGGACGGTCCGCGCCGCGACCAGCGGCTGTGGATCGGCGACCTGCGGCTGCAAGCGCTGTCGGCCTACGCCACCTTTGGCGGCGAACGACTGGTCAAACGCTGTCTGTACATGTTCGCCGCCTTCCCGCGCGCGCATGACGGTTTCGCCGCCGCCTGCATTTACGAAAAACCGCTGCCGCGCTACGGCGGCATCCATATTCACGATTACGCCGCCTTGTACAACGTCACCCTGTGCGACTACGTGCGGGCCACCGGCGACCTGGCCACCGCCGCCGACCTGTGGCCGGTGGCGGTGCGCCAGGTCGAACTGCTGCTGGCCGATGTCAAAGCCGACGGCATCTTTGTCGATCCGGGCAACTCCTGGCTGTTTATCGACTGGGCGGACAAACTGGACCGGCTGGCGTCCCTGCAGGGCGTGCTGATCTACGCCTTCGAGCGCACGCTGGAACTGGCGCGCACCCTGAAGCGGGAAAGCGACCTGAGCGGGTTAGCCGAGCGTGTCCGGCAAATGCGGAGCGCGGCGTACGACAAATATTTCGATACCAATCAGGGCGTGTTCGTCAGCGGCGCGCAACGCCAGGTGTCTTGGGCCTCGCAGGCATGGATGGCCATCGCCAACGTCGCGCGCAGCAAGGAGGAAGGCGGCAACGCCATCCTGCGCGCCATGGCCATGCCGGACGCCGTCAAGCCGGTCACGCCCTATCTGTACCACTACGTGGTCGAGGGGTTGCTGGAAAGTGGCAAGACGGCCGAGGCGCTCAAGCTGCTGAAGCAATACTGGGGCGGCATGGTGGAGGCCGGCGCCGACACTTTCTGGGAAGTCTACGAGCCGGGACGGCCGCTGACCTCGCCTTACGGCGACGTCCACATCAACAGCTTCTGCCATGCCTGGAGTTGCACCCCCAGCTACCTGCTGCGCACCAGGGGACTGGCAAAACACCGTAGCTGATCTAATCGCAACCACATATAAAAATACGGAGGAGACATGCGATACAACATAGCGCTAGCGGCACTGATGGTGAGCGCCGCCGGCCTCGCCAGCGCCGAAACCTATCAGTGGGATGCCGTGGCCATGGGCGGTGCCGGCTTCGTCAGCGGCATCATCCCGGCCAGAAGCGAACGCGGGGTGTTTTACGCGCGCACCGATGTCGGCGGCGCCTACCGCTGGGACAACGCCAAGGCACGCTGGATCGCGCTGAACGATTGGGTTTCGGTGGCCGAGCGCGGACTGATGGGGGTCGAATCGATCGCGGTCGACCCGCACAACGCCGCCCATGTGTATCTGCTGGCAGGCACCAGCTACTTCAATGGCGGCAAGACGCAGATCCTGCGTTCCAGCGATTATGGCAAGACCTTTGCCGCCACCGACGTGACCGCCCAATTCACGGCCCACGGTAATGGCTGGGGTCGGCAAAGCGGCGAAAAACTGCAGGTCGATCCGGGCGCCGGCAACATACTGTATGCTGGCACCCGGCGTCACGGCCTGTTCAAAAGTGTCGATGCCGGCGCCAGCTGGAGCCGCCTGCAGTCGCTGGACATCCCCACCTCGGTCGACGACAACGGCATCAGCTTTGTGCTGCTGGATCCGGCCAGCGTCAGCGGCGGCGCGGCGCAGCGGCTGTTCGTCGGCGTCTCGCGCTTCGCTTCCAGCGGCCCCAACCTTTACTTCAGCGACGATGCCGGACTGTCCTTCACGGCGGTGGCGGGCGGCCCGGCCGGCCTGATGCCGCAGCGCGCCGCGCTGTCTACGCGCGGTCATCTGTACATCACCTATGCCAACGGTGTCGGCCCCACCGGCACCGCCGACGGACCGTTCGACCGCGGCCAGATCTGGGACTACAACGCCGCCGGCGGCAACTGGGTGAATATCACCCCGGCCGGCGTCGAGCGTCCGTTTGGCGGCATCAGCATCGACGCCGCCAATCCGCGCCGGCTGGTGGCGTCGACCATGAATACCTATCTGCGGCAGGGCGACGCCTACGGCGACCACATTTACACCAGCACCGACGGCGGCAAGAACTGGATCGATGTGGTGGCGCGCGGCTACGCGCTGGACACCCAGGGCATCGACTGGATACAGGGTAAGTCCATTCACTGGGCCGGCTCGATCGAATTCGATCCCTTCGACGGCAAGAGCGTGCAAGTCATTTCCGGCAACGGCATCTTCAAGACCAGCAATATCGATGCCACGCCGGCGGTCTGGTCGTTCCATGTGGCCGGCATTGAGGAAAGCGTGCCGCTGAACGCGGTCAGCGTGCCCAACGTGGCGCTGTTCTCGGCGATCGGCGACTATGACGGTTTCAAGCATATCGATCCGGCTCAGTATGCGTCCATCTACGCGCCGCAAATGGGATCGACCACCGGCCTGACGGTGGCCGGGCTGGATAGCCGCATCATGGCGCGGGTGGGCAGCGCGGTCTACACCTCCACCAACAGCGGCGC